>NZ_CP011486.1:942186-1256248 GCF_001653455.1 Helicobacter pylori
TCTTTTTGAGCGACTTTAGCAATGTAGGCTACTTCATTATCGTTAAGGTTTTCAACGCTCGCTTTCAAATACCTTTTGATCTGATCGATCTGGCAACCCTCTAGCTTGATTTTCACCACAGCTATCTCAGCTTTTAAATTCGTGTAAGTGTCAGACACTTGAATCTTAGTCGCTAGGTAATTATAGATAGCGTAGCTGATATTCGTAGCCGTTTGCTCAGACTCATGGAATTGCTCCATGAAGCGTTTTTTATACTTCATCATGATTTCATGAAAAACCACGATAAGACTCAATTTAGCGTTTAAGGTCGCTTGCTCAATCCCTAAATATTTATTATTGACAGGGATATACGCCACGCCCATTTCTTCATAAGGGACTTTAGGGTCTTCAAAAACCCAAGCAGGAGCATCAGACAATTCCGATTTCATGCCCTTTAAATCAGAGATCAAAATCCCATCATCTCTTAAAAGACTCTTAGCGTTCAATGAAACGCTTGAAAACACCCCTAAAAGAGCGATTAAAACCATTCTTTTAAACAAAATACCACTCCTAACTTAATTTAGATTTGATTATAGTTAAAAAGTTTTTGATTTCGTTTAATCACAACCAAGTAATTGTAGCAGCCTTTGATTTTCTTGATTTTTTGCTCGCTTCTGCCACCCTCTTACCCAATGCGATCAAACATGCGATTTTAGGCTTATTGATACGCTTTTCTAAGATTTCGCCCACTTTTAACGCATCAAAGCCTCCGATAATGCAACTATCTAATCCCATCAAGCTCACGCCCATGCAAATTTGCCCCACCGCAATATAGCATTGCTCTAAAATATAGCTTTCTAGTTTTTGCATGCTGTGGTTAAACCTTAAATCAAGCATTTGAGCAAAAGAAGGAAGCACTCTCATTTTATAAGACTCTGGGTAGAGGTTTTGCATGTAATGGCTATGCGGTAACAATTCAATAGGGTTTAAAGAACACACCACCATCAACGCTGAAGCGCTTTCAATCATGTCTTTATTGAAATAGCTATGCGCTGCAATTTGATTTTTTAAATCTTTGTCAGTAACCATCACAAAATGCCATGGCTGTGTGTTGTAAGAGCTTGGCGATAGTCTGGCAATTTCAGCGATTTCTTCTAATTCTTCGCTAGAAAATGCGTAATGGCTATCAAACATTTTGCAAGAATGGCGCTCGTTCAACAATTGTCTTCTTTTTTCTTGATCCAAAAATTTCATTAGTTTTCCTTTATTTTTTTAGAATGTCTTATAGCATACAATAAAATCCCTAACGAAACAATTACCATAAGCAGGCTTAAAATCTGCCCCATGCTCAAATTCAAAAAATAAACCCCCATTTGACTGTCTGGCTCTCTGTAAAATTCCGCAATAAAGCGCATCAAGGAATACCCCAAACCATAAACCACAATGAGCAGTCCATGCGTTTTGGTGTGTTTTTTAGCCCACATTACCATTAAAAACACAATAACCCCCTCTAAAAACGCTTCAATGAGTTGGCTAGGATAACGCAATTCATTATCCACCACAATGCCTATGATTTGCCCTAAATGGCTGTCTTTGGGGACAATCCTTCCCACCAACTCCTGGTTTAAAAAATTCCCAATCCTCCCAAAAACATACCCTAAAGGCAGGCTAATTGCAATCAAATCCAAATAAATTAAAAGCTTTTTCAAATCCTTACGATTGTAAAGATACGAAGCGATCAAAAACCCCACCAACCCCCCATGATAGCTCATCCCACGAATGCCAATAAAATTCCCATGGCTATCAAAAGGGTTAAAGATTTGCCAAAAATGCGTCAAATAATAACCAGAGTTAGGCTCATAAATAAGAATGTATCCTATCCTTGCCCCTAACACAATGCCAAGCTCCGCCCATAAAAAATAACTTTCAAAATCCTTTCTTGCAACTGGGAATCGTTTGGGATCTTGTTGGATCATTCTTAACGCCATGTAAAATGCAACAACAATCGCGCACGCATACGCCAAACCATACCAATGCACTTCAATATTGCCAAGACTAAAAGCGATGGGGTTAAAGCGCTCATAAATCGTATTCCAAGCGTTCATGTTCATCCTTAAAATTCAAATTCTTTAGGAGCGATCGCTTCAAATTCATATCCCAATAACGCAATTTTATGCGCATGGAGCATCAAGCGTTTGGCTGAACCTGGTTCGTTATTATAAAGCGTATCGCCTATAATGGGGTGGTTGATATGCTTTAAATGGACTCTAATCTGGTGGGTTCTCCCGGTTTTGATTTCCACTTTTAAAAGGGTTTTTTTATTGATGATTTTTAAGGGCGTGATTTTAGTAATCGCTTCTTGCCCTTTTTTAGAGATCTTGCTGAACGCTTTAGTGGTTTTAATGGTGAGAATGGGAGCGTTAATTTCTTGCTCTTCTTCTACAATCCCTTGAGCTAGCGCTAAATATTCTTTTTTAACCGCCCTTTCCTTAAACGCTTTTTTAGCTTTCAAGTGGAATTCTGAATTTTCTTTCACCAGTAAAATCACCCCGCTTGTTTCTTTATCCAAGCGGTGCAACAGCGTCCAACCTTTAAAAAAAGAAACTAAATCATAGCTCTCTATAAAAGGGGGTTTAAAAAGGGCTAGAACGTTTTCATCTTCAAAAATCACGCTGGGCTTTTCAATTTTTTGGACATTAAAGCATGTGTTTTGGGGTAATTCCTTTCTAGCAACCATCAATTTTTTCCCCCCTATACTCACTAACCCCGAATCAATCAAAGCTTTAGCTTTTTTGTGCGAAATGTTTTCCTGGACGCTCAATAATTTATAAGCTTTTTCCATATTTATCCTTTTTAATATTATCCTTTAATGAATGCGAGCAATTCGTTTAAATCATGCCCGTTTTCTAAAAACCGCACCACGCCTAAATTCTCATAATCCAAAAGAGCGTCTAATAAATCCTCTTTTTGAACGATTTTATAGGGTTTAACCAATTCAAACAACGCTACTTGGTTGAAAATATGTTCCCCTGTGATTAGGCGCGTGTTAAAAAATGCCGGCTCTAAAGGGTTATGCCCCCCCATTTTGATAAACGAACCCCCTAAGATCACCACATCAGCGATCGCATAAAAGTTATTCAATTCCCCCAAACTATCCACTAACAAAATATCGCATTCCACAAAACCCTTTGAAGAAAAACATTCCAAACTAAAAGGCGTCGTTTTTAAAGCATCTTGCAATAAATTTTGCACGCTTTTAAAACGCTCCGGGTGGCGCGGAACGACAATCAGTCTTGCATTTTTAAAAGTCTTTTTAAATTCCAAAAACGCTTTTAACCCTAATTCCTCTTCACTCTCATGCGTGCTGGCTAAAATCACATTTAAAGCGCTAGGGTTTTTGGGGTAAAACGAAGTGATCACAGGCTTTGAAAAACGCTTGATATTCAAAAAATCCACCACTTTTTTAGCCCCTAAATTCAATAAGCGCTTTTTATCGTCCTTGCTTTGCGCCAAAATCAAATCAATGCGTTTGAATAAAAGCGCATAAAAAAACGAAAAACGCTGGTACTTGGGGTAAGAGCGAACGCTGATGCGAGCGTTAATGAGCATGGTTTTTGCCCCTAATTTTTGAGCGCTATCAAACACATTAAACCACAATTCCGCTTCTGTAACCACTAAAGTTTTTAAGTGTTTCAAATTTTTTTTCCATGCAAACAATAAGGTTTCAAAAGGCAGGTAACGCACTTCTATGTGTTTAGAATGCTGATAAGTTTGAGCGGCTAATTCAAAGCCGGTATTGGTGGTAACGCTGATTAAAATCGGCTCTTTTAAAGCGTGAATGATTGGCTCTAACGATTTGACTTCCCCATAAGAGCATGCATGGAACCAAAAAACCGGCTCACTTTTTAAAAAATTGTCTTTGAGAAAAAAACGAGCCTTTAAAGAATGGCGGTATTTTTCTTTAAAACTCCAAAAAAAGATGAAAGGTACACTAATAAGATGCCCCAAAGTCAAACATAAAAGATAAAAAAACTTAAACAATCAAACTGATTCTTGGCTTTCTTTTTGGCTTTCTTTTGGAGCGCTGTTTTCATACGCACCCTCAGCGTATAAAATACGCCCGCAATACGGGCAAGTGATAATATCCCCACTCGTTAGCGCTTCAGTATAAATCTTATCGTTCAAGCGGATAAAACAACCCCCACAAGCCTGTTTTTTGATCGTTACAATGCTCGTGTTTTTCGCCCATCTTCTAATCCTTTCATAAAAGCTATAGATTTTAGGCTCGGTTTTTTCCACTAATTCTTCTTTCTTTTTAAAGATGATTTGTTGGGTTTCTTTGATGTTTTTGACTTCGTTTTCCACCAAGCTTTCCAATTCCAGCGCTAACTTTTCAAGCTCTAACATTTCTTTTTTCAAGCCCTCTTGCTTTTCGCTTTTGTGCTTGATTTCATTTTGCAAGTTTTCAATTTCTTTATTGGCTTGATTGGATCGCTCTTTAGCGATGTCTTCTTCAATGTTTAAAGAGCGCAATTCCCTTTCAGATTTGATCTCGCTCATTTTCTTTTGGATACTAGCGATTTTAGCGTTGGTGTCTTGTAAAATTTGCTCGTTTTTAGAAACTTGCAATTTTAGGGCTAATTTTTCTTCTTCTAAATTCAAAATCGCTTTATTTTTAGCTTCTTTATCACTCAAGGCTTTATCCAAGTCTTTTCGTTTTTCTCTGATCAATGGCTCTAAAGAGTCAATTTCTTTATCCAAATGCGAAATTTCAATCAATTGTTTGAGGTGGGTGTTCATCGCTTTCCTTTAAATGATTTGCAAGGGGTTTTTAAAACTTTCTATTGTAACCAAATAATCAAAAGAATGCAAAATTTCAGCCACAATGAGTGCAAACCCTCTCTCGCTATAATAATGCGTGGCGTCAATCAAGCTGATGTTTAAAGATTGAGCGATCATAGCGTCATGGTATTTCACATCGCCTGTAATTAAACAAGTTTGCGCCTTTAAAGAAGAAAACATGGACGCTCCTGCCCCGCACACAAACGCTAAATCTTTAATGATTGGAGAACTTTTAACGCACGCTAATTTTCCCACCCCTAAAGAAGATTTAATCCTTTCTAATAGCGCATCAAATTCCATATTAACGCCTTCTTTCATTAACATAAGGCCTTTTTCTGTCAAACCATCAAACCCTAAAAGGGTGTGGGCAAAATACTTGTTTAAATGCGTTTTGTCAAAATTGGTGTGCATGCTGATGACTGAAATGTTTTTTTGGATCAAGATTTTTAAAATATTCCCTGGGTAAGCCTCATAATTTAGCGTTTTTAAGGGCCTGAAAATTAAGGGGTGGTGCGTGATGATTAAAGCGTTTTGTGGCGCGTTTAGAGCGATATTAAGCGTGATTTCTAAACATGCGATAATGCGGCTAAATCCGTCATTTTCACTCCCTAAATTCAGCCCGCTATTATCCCACGATTCTTGGAGTTCAAAAGGCGAAAGGCGATTCAAAACTCCCAACACTTCCTTGACTAACGCCATTTTAAGCCTTTGAGAGAGCGTTTTTTAGGCGCTCTTCTCTTTCTTCTTCTTGCTCTTTATAAAGAATGGCGCACCCTTTAGCCAAATCCCTAATTTGCAAGATATAATTTTGCCTTTCAGCCACCGAAATCGCCTTTCTAGCGTCTAAAATATTGAAAAAATGCGAGCATAGCATCACAAAATCATAAGCCGGTAAAGGAAGCTTGTTTTCTAAGCAATGCAAGGCTTCGGCTTGGGCGTTTTTAAACATTTCTAACAGCCTTTTCACGCTCGCTACTTCAAAATGATACTTGCTAAATTCGTATTCGCTCTCTAAATGCACTTGCGCATAATGCACGCTCTTGTGATCCTTTTTAGCCCATTCAATCTCTAAAATATTTTCCACTTTTTGGACATACATCGCCAATCTTTCTAAGCCGTAAGTGATTTCTACAGGGATAGGGTTGCAAGGAATGCCCCCCACTTGCTGGAAATAAGTGAATTGCGTAACCTCCATGCCATCAAGCCACACTTCCCAGCCAAGCCCCCATGCCCCTAAAGTGGGGCTCTCCCAATTGTCTTCTACAAATCGTATATCATGCTCATTAAGGTTTATCCCTAACACTTCTAAACTTTTTAAATACAATTCTTGGATATTAGAGGGGCTTGGCTTGATGACTACTTGGAATTGGTAATAACTCCCCAAGCGGTTAGGGTTTTCCCCATAGCGCCCATCAGTAGGCCTTCTAGAGGGCGCGACATACGCCACATTCCAAGGCTTTTTATCCAAACTCCTTAAAAGCGTGGCCGGGTGGAATGTCCCCGCGCCTGCAGGAATATCATAAGGCTGGATCACCAAACAACCTTGATTCTTCCAATACTCTTGTAACTTTAATAACAAACTTGAAAAATCTTGCATGCTTTCTCCTTTAAACGCGTCTAATCAAATCGTTCATGCTCTCTAGCACACTTTTACCCTTTAAAAGCAAGGCCAATTCGCTCGCAATGGGCGTATAAATGCCGTATTTTTTAGCGATTTCTACAATGGCGTTGGTCGTTTTCACCCCTTCAGCCACTTCGCCTAACTCTTCTAACACCACCTCTAAAGGCTTGTTTTGGGCTAGCCCCAAACCCACACGATAATTCCTGGATAAAATAGAATTAGCCGTTAAAAACAAATCCCCAGCCCCAGACAACCCTAAAAAAGTCTCTGTTTTCCCCCCAAAAAACGCCCCAAAGCGCTGCATTTCCACTAAACCACGAGACAATAAACTCGCTTTAGCGCTATTGCCTAATTTCAAGCCATCGCAAACCCCCCCAGCAATGGCTATCACATTTTTATACGCACCAGCGATTTCACCTCCTATAATGTCTTGTTGGGCGTAAGCTCTGATAAAAGAGGGGGTTTTATTGGCAAATTCTAGCGCTAAAGCCTGATTATTAGAATGAATGACAAGCGCGCAAGGCAGGCCTTGAATGATTTCAGCCGCAAAACTCGGGCCGGCTAAAAAACACAAATGGTTAGGATCAATAAAATCCTTTGCGATCTCGCTCACAAACGCCTTGTTTAAAACTTCTATCCCTTTAGAGGCGATTAAAACTTTAGCGTTTTTGGGTAAAGAAGCGTTTTGAAACCATTCTCTTAAATGTTGCACGCTGATAGCGATAACATAAAGGGCTGCTTTTAAGCCTGTTTCTAAATCCACTTGCTCTATCGGGGCAGAGCCTTTAGAGATTAGAGCGTCGTTGAGCTTTTTTAACGGCTCGTTTAAATCCCGCCTTGAAATGATTTTCACTTCATTCTTTTCTCCAAAAGCAAAGGCTAAAGCCCTCCCCCACGCCCCGCCACCAAATACTGCAATTTCCATCCAATTCCTAATTTCATTGATTGTATAACTCGCCATTTTACAATAATAAGTTTAAAATAGCCCTTACAATCAAAACGCTGTCTTTGATTAAAAATAGGGTGTAAAAATCAGAAATCTCTTTCACGCTCCGATCCAGATCACCGCCGTTTTGTTCTTCTCCATTTCTGCAACTTATTTTGAAGCCTTTCATCGTTTAAGCAATCTTGATAAACCCCATTATTTCTTTCTTTATATCTTTTAAGCCTTTTTTGGATTTCTTCAAACTCTCTGTAATTTTCTTCCTCGTCCTCTTCGTTGCCGTTTTGTTCTTTGTATTTTTCCCAAGTGAAAGCGCTCGCGCTATCAAAGACTGCATCAATGCTTTCTTTAAACAAATTAATCACTTCGTTTAGTTGCACTAAATTCTCTCTTTTGGATTGTTCTTGTTGAAAAAATTCTTTTTCTAAAATCTCAATTCTTCTAAAAATTTTATCACTAAAATCATCAAAACCTTTTTGCATAAAATCCAATCCAACAGAACGCAATTCGCTTTGGTAGCGTTTGAATTTACTAGCGTCTCGCTTAATATCCCTTTCATACCTCCAAAACACATTATATAAATATTCTAAAATTTCCCTTTGTTTTTCGCTCCTCTTGTTTAACTTTATTAAAAATTTTTCAAGCGAATTGAAAACACGGCTTTTTTCGCTGAACTCTTTATATTCTTGATACCTTGTAGAGCTATGAGTGCAAATCCCTTTAAACTCAATGCCATGATCTTCTAAAGTCTCTTTAATTTTATTAGCGATTTCTTCTAGTTGGCTTTTTGTGCGCCTATCAGCCCTACTCAATACGATAAAAACTTGCTTGCCTTCGTCGTATAAATCTTGCAAATAGTCTAAATCATCGCTTTGAATCTCCCCACACTCGCAATTAATGAGCCATAAAATGTGTTTAGCGTGCCTTAAGTATTCTTTAGAGGCTTCTTTGTCCTCACTCGTATAGCCTTGATTGCCGGGGTTATGGCCAGGCGTGTCTATGAAGCATAGAAATTCAAAAGGCATGCTAGGAGCGCCTAAAAGCATGAAAGGCATGATCTCTTTCAAATTAAAGCCAAAGGCTTTTAAAAACGCACGATCAAAAGCGAGGTGGGGTAATTCCACCATACCCCCACTTTGAGAGCGCCCCATCAAAACTTCCCTTTTACCCTTTAAGCAATAAGTGGGGATAGCGGTAGTGGGGCTGATGTCTTCAGGGAGTTTTAATTTCAAATTCAACAAGTTGTTTAAAAAAGCGGATTTGCCTGCGCTAAACCCTCCCCCCACTGCAACCATGGTTTTTTGAAACAAACTGGGGAAGCTCGCCACTAATTGCAATTCTTTTTGGATTTCTTGGAGAGCTAATAACGCCAGAGCCTCTCCTTTAAGCGAATCCACGCCATTAGCGAACTCTAAAAACTCGTTATCCAAGATGCTTTGGTATTGAATCAGCCCTTGATTTTCTATTTTGGCGTTCAAAATACGAGCGATCAAATCGTAGCGCTCTTCTAAACTCCCTAGATGGTGATGGTTTTTGCCCCTATCATTGCCATTAAAACAATCAGCCCTCATTGGATCCCTTTTAAAGCTTTGATTTGTGTTTCTAATTGAGCGATGGATTGTTCTTTGTTTTGAACTTGAACGAGCAGTGTTTGAGTGTTTTCTTGAAGTTTTTGAAGCGTATCGCTAGCGAAATTTTGCTTTTCTAAATTCGTTCTTAAATCGTTGGTATAGTTTTTCACATCTCCTCTAGTCTCAGCTTTAAAATCCCTTACATGAATGTCCACACTTTTTATAAAAGCATCGGCTTCATCGCCTTTTAAATGACCCGTTATCCCTCTCATCTCGCTAGGGAGTTTATCGGTGTAATGAAACTCTTTAAATTCAATGCGATCCAAGACAGCCATCACACTTTTTTTGAAAGCGTATTTATCAATCAAACTATTATCATGAATAATTTCGATCATTCTAGAAAGGACTTTAGCGTAGAGTTCTTTTCTAAAAACGATTTTAAAAGAATGAGCACTGTCGTTTAAGGCCTTTTCGCAATCAGCATGCATCTTTATCAAATGATCAACCACCGCTCCGGCTTTAATGGCCGTTACTTTTCTCCAGCTTCCTTTTTTATCATAACCCCACTCATCGTTAAACGCTTGGCCAAAAAATCTTGCAATATTTCTCACAAAGCCATCTTGTTTAACTTTTTTGATAAAATATTCATCGTCTTTACCTTTTTGGTGTTCATTATTCTTTTCAGTATTTTGGATAAATTTCTCTAATGTTGCTTCCAAGTCATCTCTAATCTTTTTGATAAACTCATGGATAAATACTTCATACGCCTCTTTAAAACTTGTCTCAATCTCGCCAGAAAGTTTTTCATAAGCCTCTATTTGCTTTTTGATCGTGCCCATATCAGTGCTTTCGATCCTCTTTTTTTCTCCTTCTAAATCTTCTAATAACTGCGTTATTAATTTATGGAGGTTATTAGCTTGACTTTCTACAATTCCTTGCAATCTTTGAGAAATGATTTTTTCTTTTTCTTGAGCGGCTTTTTCTAAACGCTCTTTAATCGCGCCCATATTGCTCACTAACAACAGGCTTTCTTTGGACTTTTCATCGCTATTAAAAGCGTCAGGGTAATCGCCTTTTAAATTCCGCAATGCATTGTGATACTCTTCTTTTTCTTTTTCCCAAAAAGCTTGGTTTTCAAAATCTTTATGCATGCTAAAGCACACCCCTGAAGTTACAATGACGCCATTTTTTTTCGCTTTTTCAAAAATCTCTTGTTGGTTAGGGTAAGCTTTAATCAACGCTTCCATGATTTGATCCAATTGAGATGAAAGGACTTTTTGCGCGTTTGCTAAAGCTGTAGGGAGATGGTGGTTAGATTTTTCCACTTCACTAAAGTTGTTAAGAGCGCTATCTATCTGGCTTGCCACAAAATAAATCTCTTGAAGGCCTTCTTTATTAGAAACCCTGTCAAACAAACTCATATCGCTATCCGTTAAAAACTGACTAGAAGGGCTTATGATAAACACCACATCGCAATCTTTCAATAAAGCTTTGGTGCGTTCTTCCCTAGAAACGATCGGATCGTTCACGCCCGGGGTGTCAATCACTTCCAAATCTTTAAGGTTGGGGTTATTCAAATAAATTTGCACCGCTTTAGTGTAGGGCATATACTTCCCGTTCGTGCCCACGAATTGGAGCAATTTTTGATTCAACTCTCCCAAATTATCGGCTTGAATGCGCGTGTCTATACTTTTAAGATTGACCCCGCTGTTTTTTATTTTTTCGTATTGATCATGCGATGAAACGAGCTTGTCATTCTCCTTGAATGCATTTTTAGCGATCCTTTCAGCCTTTGCTAAGATTTCTTCATCGCTTAAAACCCTCTCTTTGGGCGCATCTTCGCTTTTATTTCTGCCAAACTTGTTGCCAAAATTCTTAAGCCCTTCTTTAGCCCTATTTGAAAAACTCTGTTTTTCTTTTTGTTTGTTGACTTCTTCTTCAACAATCCTTTTAAACTCTTTTTCATACCTTTCATGTTCGTTTTTAAGCTCTGCAATATCCTTTTCATTGTAAAGCTCCACTTCAGCGCTCAGTTTTTCAGCGTATTTTAAAACGGTAAGGCTAGCCGTCATGGGCGTTGCCGCTTTGGGTAAAACTTCTTTACCCTCAAAAATCAAAGCGTTTAAGAGCGAGCTTTTACCCGCTTTCACGCGCCCAATGATACCGACTTTAAGATTCCTGTCTTTAGGCCGCATGTCTTTTAGAGTTTGCTCTAAAACTTCGGTTGTAATCACGGCGTTTTCGCTGATAAAAGGCCTCGCTCTTTCTGTCAAACCATACTCTGTAATGGCCTTTTCAATCAAAGCGCTTTTTTTAGTGAGTTCTTGTTCGTTCATTATCAATCCTTTAAATATTGTTGTTCTAGATCGCTTAAAGCGTTAATTTTGTTTGCTAAGATTTGTTTTTGATCTTCTAGATCGTTTAGGTGTTTTTCTTTTTCTGTTTGAGCGAGCGCGATTTCTTGTTTTTTATACGTGATTTCTAGTTCGCATTGGTCTTTTAAGTTTTTGAGGGATTTTTCCAAGCATTCGTTAAACAAGCCCGGTAAAACTTTTTTAAGATTGTATTGAGCCTCTGGTATCGCTTTTTCTGTAATCAAGTTTTCTAATTTTTTTCGCTCTTTTTCCTCATCTCTAAAGAAAGAAAAAATACCGGACAAGAATGTCAATAAACCTTTTAAAAGAGGTTTTAACCCTTGCAAGATCAGCGCGAAGGGTCTTGTAGCCGGGTTCGTGGTTAAAATCACGCTTAAGGCGTTGATCCCTAATTCAACTCCACGATCAAAACTCACAGACAATTTGTTAGAAAATTGCGGGCTGTCTGGTTTTTGCAATGCGGCAAATTCTGCACTAAAATCTTTTGAAAAAGAAAGGTTGATTTTTTCAATCTCTAATTTAGCGTTTTTGATCAAGCTTTGTTGCATGATGCTTTCTATTTCGCTATTGAGTTCGTTAGGCTTGTTGATTAAAGAGGCTAAATAAGGCTTTTGCTCTCTGACATCTTTGACTATTGCTTTAACCACAGATCCCACAGCCACGCTAGAATATTCTTCTTCTAAATTAGCCCTTAATTTTTCATAGGTTTTTTCAATGTCTTTAACGCTTAAATCCAACGCTTGCATTTCTTCTAACGCTTTTTCTTTAGAGTAATCAAAGCTTTCTATCACGCTTTTTAAGCTTTTTTGTAATTGGGAGTTTAAAAACTTCAATCGTTTCAAATACAAAGCGCTAAAAAGCCTTTCAGCGTCTATTTTATCTGCCACCTCTAAAAGAGCGTTATTGTCTTTATTGGAACGGATAAGGCGCGTTGTCAAATCAAGCTGATCTTTAATTTGCTCTTCAATGTGGCTAGAAACCTCTTCTACTTGCGAAGGCGCTCTTAAATTTGTTTTACTCAAAATAAAGCTAAGGCCCTTATCAAACTCTAAAAGGTTTTTAATTCCCTAACCATTTTTTTAGTGAGGGTGCCTTCTTCTACGCTTGTAAGAATGACAAAATGCACGCCCCTTTCTAAATATTCTACAATGGCTTGGGTGTGGCTTGAAACGGGGCTATCAAACCCAGGCATGTCCACAAACACTAAAGGCGCGCTCTCTTTTAGGGCTTGCTGATTCAAATAAACCTTAAGGTAGGCATATTTAGAGGCATTGTTTTTAATCGCCTCAAAACTTCGCTCATTCAATTCAAAACTTTCTGCTTTTTCATTATTGTTTAAAAAAGCTTCTATGCGTTCATTCGCACTATAGTGCAACTCAGTGGCTAAAGAAGTCTCTGGCGTGATCGCCGTAGGCAAAACGCTACTGCCTAAAAAGCGGTTTAACAGCGTGCTTTTGCCCGCGCTAAAATTCCCCACAACAGGTATCACAAGCTGTTGTTTTTGAATGCTTTCTAAAAGCGTGAAGCATTCTAATTTATCGATCTCCACTTCTTTTAAAACTTCTAAAACCTGTTCTAAAAACTTTACAAAATTTGTCTGTGTGTGTAAAGACATCATCAATCCTTTATATTAAAATTTAAATAAAACGCAAAAATCCCTAAAAAATGGGCAGGGCTGTATGGAATTTATCTTTTTATGTGGGGGTGGGTTTATATGGGTGTGAAAAAATAAAACGGCTGACTAGAGAGAGAGAGAGAGAGAGAGAGAAGGCGTAATTTTTAAGAATGAAAACCATTACAAGCTCCTAACACCATTTAATGGTGGGTATTATACTTGATTTTTACGAATATAACACAAGAATCCTCTTGCTTATCAAAACTCGCAATAAGCCATGTTTTATAGAACGATTTTAATAGCTGGCATTAAATCGTTGTTTTCTTCTATTTTTAGCATTCTGACATCTTTAACGCAATTTGCAAAACATGGTATTTGCTTAGCTAAAATTTGCACCGTAGCGACACAAGTAACAGCGTTGATGGTCTCATCGCCAAAATACACGCTGCCTTGTTGCCATTTAAAGCCGTGTTGTTCCATGAACTTACGAATATCAGAATAAACTTTTGACAGATTCACTCCGTTTTCATTCAAGCAATTTGTGTCAAGATCAAAAGTTACAGCATACATCTTAGCTCCTTTATTGGTTTGTGTTATAACATATTTTTACTTAGAATTTCGTTTGATGAACTTTTGCATTTTATAACTCATGCGTTTGAGAATAAAACAATTTCATTGCTTTAGAAGCGAACTGGTTTTTTAAAGCTTGGGCTAAAGATAAAGCCACTTCATCGCTTAAAAAAAGCTTGAATTTAGCGTAGTCTTTACGGCCGCTCACCTGCTCTTTTTGGCTTAAAAGCAACGAAGAAGCGGCGTATTTATAGCATTCCACATAAAAAAAATCATCAAAGCCTTTTTCAAATAAATAATCTATTAAAGCGTCTTTCAAGCAAATATCAATATAAATTTCCAAAGCTAACATTTTAACCCCTTTAACTCACACGATTTTAATCTTTTTAGCAATGAGCATGAACATGGGCGGTAGCAAGAGCAAGGTTAGAGCGCTTGAGGTAACCAAGCCCCCAAGCACCACGATCGCTAAAGGTTTTTGAACCTCTGATCCCACGCTATGAGAAAATAATAAGGGTATCAAGCCCAAACCGGCAATGCAAGCGGTCATTAAAACCGGCCTCAAACGCCTTTTAGCGCCCAATAAAACGCATTCTTCTACGCTTTTTCCTTGCAAGAGAAGCTCTTTAAAATAGCCTATCATCACCACGCCATTTAAAACCGCAATCCCAAAAAGAGCGATAAAGCCCACGCTCGCTGGCACTGAAATATACTCCCCTACCACAAACAACGCTATAAGGCCTCCGGTAACCGCAAAAGGGATATTCAAAAGAATGAGCAAGGCTAAAGGAATGCTTTTAAAAGTGAAAAAAAGAATGAAAAAAATCGCTAAGATGCTTAAAGGGATAACGGTAGAAAGCCTTTTATTGGCCCGTTGCTGGTTTTCAAACTGCCCCCCGTAAGTGATATAGTAGCTTGGGGGGAGTTTGATAGTGTGGCTGATCACTTTTTTAGCTTCTTCTACAAAAGAGTTTAAATCGCGCCCCACGACATTGCTGCGTACCACGCTCATGCGCATTGAATCTTCGCGCACAATAGAAACAGGCCCATCCACTTCTTCAATCTTAGCGATAGAAGTGATAGGCACTAAAACGCCATATTTGGAAGTGAGAGCCAAACTTTTAATTTTAGTGATAGAGCTTGCAAAATCGCTCTCTTGGCGGATCATCACTGGGGTGCGTGAAATCCCTGTAGGGATCACATCCACGATCAAACCCTCTAAAGCGGATTTTAAAAACTTGGAAAATTCATCGCTACTAATCCCCACATTCGCCATCGCTTCTTTATTAGGGGTTACATACAAATAATTCACGCCCTCATTGAGCGTGGTTAACACTTCACTAGAGCCTTTAATCCCTTTTAAAGCTTGCGCGATTTGAAAACTCAATTCGTTTAAGGCGCTAATATCATCTCCAAAAATCTTAACCGCTAAATCCCCCCTAACCCCTGTAAGCATTTCAGAAATCCTCATTTCAATGGGTTGGGTGAAAGAAAAGTTAATCCCCTTAAAGTCTTTTAAAGCATCTAAAATTTTATCTAACAATTCGTCTTTGGTTTTGACGCTCCATTCTTTTTTAGGAATGAAAGAAATAAAGGTATCGGTTTGATTCAACCCCCCCAAATCCAGTCCCAATTCATCGCTCCCTGTGCGTGCGACAATCGTTTTTACTTCTTTGACATGCTTTTTAATCGCGCTTTCAATGTTTAACATGAGATCTCTAGATTGATCCAAAGAAATAGAGGGGGTAGTTTCTACGCTCAAAACCACATCGCCCTCATCTAAAGCGGGCATGAAATTCTTCCCCACAAAAGGGAATAAAGAAAGGCTTGCGATCAAAAAAACAAACGCCCCCAAAATCACTTTTTTAGGGTTATGCACAAAAAAATCCAATAAAGGGGCGTAAATTTTATTTAAAAACCTCGTTAAAAAGGTTTCGCTATGGGGCGTGGCTTTTAAGACAAGAGAGCTTACCACAGGAATGATAGTGATAGATAACACTAAAGTGCCTAAAAGCGCATACACAATGCTTTGCGCTAAAGGCCTAAACATCTTACCCTCTAAACCTTGTAAGGTTAAAATCGGCACAAAAAACACAATGATGATCACCACCCCGCTCACCACTGAAACAGCGATTTCTTTGCATGAACGATAGATCGCATGAAGTTTAGTGGTTTTGGTGTTAGCGCTCAATTTTTCAAAAGCGTTTTCCACCACCACCACGGCTGAGTCAATGAGCATGCCTATAGCAATGATCAACCCCCCTAAACTCATCAAGTTTAAAGTCAAATTATTGAGCTTGATAAAAATAAACGCCACGGACAAACTTAAGGGTAAAATCACCCCCACAGCCACGCTCGCCCTCAAATTCCCTAAAAATAAAAAGAGCGTGATAATGATCAAAACAACGGCTTCAATGAGGGTTTTAGAAACGGTCGCAATGGCTTTTTGCGTGAATTCTGAGCGATCGTAAAAAACATTAATAAACACGCCATTAGGTAAAAAGGGTTTTAATTCTTCTAATTTTTGATACACTTGAGCGATGATTTCTTTGGTGTTGGCTTCTTTTAATGAAAGCACCAAGCCCTCTGTGGTCTCACCCACGCCATCTTTAGTAACAAACCCTAAGCGGGTGCGAGACTGGCTGATGACTTTTGCAAAATCCTTAATGTGCAAATGCCCTAAATTAGTGGAAACGGTGATCTTGCCAATGTCTTCTAAACTCAAAGATGCAGTTTGGATTTTGACTAAAAAGGTTTCGCCATCTCTATCCACGCGCCCCGCTCCGCTGTTTCTTAAATTCACCCTTACAGCGGCTTCTAAATCAGAAATGCTCACCCCAAGCCTTGCCATATCGTTAAAATCCGGCACGATCACAAACGCCTTACTAAAGCCTCCAATGGAGTTGACATCCGCCACGCCGCTAATCATTCTCAATTGCGGGCGGATCACAAAATCTAAAAGCTGTCGTTTTTCTATCTCGGTGATATTGCCATCAATGGTGAACATAAAAATATCTGATAAGGGCGTAACAATGGGCGCCATGCCCCCTTCAACCCCTACGGGTAAATCTTTCATCACGCTAGCCAATCGTTCATTGACAATATTTCTCGCTAAATAAATATCCACGCTGTCATCAAAATCTATCGTAATGTCTGAAATAGAATATTTTGAAACGCTCCTTAAAGATTTTTGCCCCTTCAAGCCCAAAAGTTCCAATTCTAAAGGGCGCACGATGTTGTTTTCCATTTCTTCAGGGCTAGAGCCAGGGAGTTTTAGAATGATTTTAACTTGAGTGGGCGAAATATCCGGGAAAGCGTCTACTGGAGTGTTGATAAAACTATAAGTCCCAAAAAATAAAATAAGGATCGCACCAACAATCACAATCACCCTCTGGCGTAGGGAAAATTCAATAATAGAGGCTAGCATCACTCTTCCCCTAAATTATTAATCATGCCTTTTAACCCTATCAAAGATCCCACCGCCACGCTGTCATTGGGGTGCAAATTTTGAGCGCTCACGATAAAAATCTTACTGCGTTCTTCTAAAACTTGAACCACCACAGGCTTAAAACCTTTAGGCGTTCTCACAAACACTAAGTAATCTTTCCCGTTCCTTATCAAAGCGTTTGAAGGGATTAACACCGAGTCTTTAGGCTGTGAGCCTTGAATATACATTTCTACCATTTCCCCCACATGGTAATTGCCCTCATCTAATAAAGCGGTGGCTAAAATCGTGTTAGAGCCTTTGTCTAAAACCACCGAAACGCTTTGGATCTTGCCAATTTTTTCCCCCCCTTCATTATAGACTGGCGAATCTCTTTTAATGGATTTAGAAACGCCTACTGGTAATTTGATTTGAGCGATTAGATCATCGCTTTTTGAAATACGAACATAACTAGTGAAAGCCAGAATTTTTTCACCCACATTTTTAGGCGCTAACGCTAAAAGACCGCTATCTCTAGCCACAATCCTAAAACCATATTGCCCTTTAGGGTTTTTGGGATCCACGCCAAAGCTTTTAAAAGTGGATTCTAATTGCTCCACTTTCAAGCCCATTTCTTCACTGGTTAAAAAACTCGTTTGATACTCCCTTTTAGGAATGACACCGGCTCTATAAAGCTCTAAATCCTTTTTAGTAATATCTTTAGCGATTTTTAATTTATTTTGATTGTTTTGCAATTCAAAATACAAATTACTCAAATCAATAGAGCTCACTTCACAGATCACATCTCCAGCCTTCACTTGCTCGCCCTCTCTTTTATAGACCGCGACCACAGACGCATCAAAGCTCAAGCTTTGCACTACAGAACTCTTGCTGTCAAAATCAATATAAGCGTTAAAAGGAAGCCCTTTACTAAAAATTTCTTTATCTAATTTAATCACCCTTAACCCCATGGGTTGCAAGTTTTTTTCTTCTAAAACAATTTCTGGATACTCTTTGGCTTTTAAAAAAACACCCATTAAAATGAGCCACCATAACAACCGCTTCAATGCAACTCTCCTAATCTGGTCAAACTCTCCCCTAAAGTCTCTTCTAAAAGCGCGCTAATGTCAATGTATTCAATCTTAGCTTCAGCTAAAGTGATAAGAGCGTCCATGTAAGAATTTTGATAAATGAGGTATTCAAAAAGCCCGATTTTTTGGGCTTCATAAGCGATGCGCCCCATTTCCATCAAACGCTTCTTGTTCGCAATGGCTTCTTTTTGGGTTTCAATATATGCTTCTTTGGTTTTGAGTTGGTTTAAGTAGGAGTTGGCGTTGATTCGTATGTTTCGTTTCATCACTTCATTTTGCGCGAGCGTCCCGCTTTGCAAGTCCAAGAATTTGCGCTTTTGATAGATATTTTTAGGCGTTACCGGCAAAGGGATACGCACTTCCACAGAAAGGTTGGTTGAAGAGTTATAACTTTCAGCGCCAATCCCAAACTCAAATTCATTAAACACATCTCTATTAGCCAATTTCGCATTCACTTGATAATCTTTAGCCGTCAAATCCAAAATATCCACATACAACGAGCGATCTAATTTGAACTTCAAAGCTTCAGGCTCTATGCGCACGTATTCAAATTCTAAACCAATCACCTTGACATCATGCAAATGGTCTAAATAAGTGTCAAAATGCGCCCCCTCTTTAACCGGCTCCACGATCGCTAGCATCGTGTCTAGCATTTTTTCTAAATCTATAAGTTTGGTTTCCACATTGGTTTTAGCGAGCTTGGATTCTAAGTAAGAATTGTTGAAATTGATATAATCCTTTTCGCTCATGCTGCCGGCTTTGACTTTTTCTTTAGCGATTTTGAGCTGCGAATAAAAATTCGCTTCCCGTTGCACATACACTTGATACTTTTCTTTAGTCATGATATAAGTCAAATAAAGGCGTTTAGCGCCAATAAAAGCGAGATTTTTATTCAATTGATAGCTTTTATCGTATTGAATGGTCTTAATAGAAAGGCTTTTGGATAGAAGCGAGCTCACCCATGGGAGCTTGGGTCTTACCATTAAAAGGGTTCTTGGCTGCGCTTCTACAATGCCTTGGAAGTTTTTCACCATAGAAGTTTCATTATAAATATAGGGAAAATCCCATGAATTGACGGAACGCTGCTCATTCAAACGGCTTTTGAAATCGGCTTTTTTACCAATCAATTCCATAGAGTTGGTTTCTACTTCTTTATAAAACTCTTGCAAAGTAAAGATTTTAGCGCTAAGTACACCCCCACTAAGCACGCTTATAAAAAAAACAACCCCTAAAAAACGCTGGATTTTGCGTTTGAAGCCACTAAATCGCAATTTCTTTAATATCCCCAATCTCTAAGAAACTTTGATACACATTCCACAAGAAATTTTTACGATTTTTTTGGATTTCTAAATCTTTATCCATCACTAGCACGCTTTTAAAATATTCTTCCAAAGGTGCATGCAAACTGAAATAAGCCTCTATTTTGCTATCCAAACTCTCAAAAGCGCTCGTTTTAAGGGCATTGAACGCTTCAAAAAGGGCATGCTCTTGCGGCTCTTTAAAAAGATTTGCAAAAAATTCGCTTGTTTGGTTAGGGTCTTGATCTTTATTGATATTGGCTAGGCGTTTGAAAGCGCTAAAAAGCAACTCTTTTTTTTGAGCGTTTTTAGGGTCGTCTAAAAAGCGTTTTAGGGCTTTGACTTTTTGAATGATTGCAACTATATCTCGCTCGTTAGTGTTTAACACGCTCCTTATAATAGAGGGGTTACAATCTATCAAGTTATTGAAGCGCTCCAGTAAAAACTTCTCTAAAACTTCTAAATCAAAGCTTTGATAAACGCCCACTTTTTCAAAGAGATTTTTTAAATCCCCTTTTAAATCAAATCTTAACCCGTAATGCGCAATGATCTTCAATAGCCCAAAACTCAAGCGCCTTAAAGCAAAAGGATCTTTAGATCCGCTAGGGATCTTACCCGCACTAAAAAGAGCAAACAAGCTGTCTAATTTCAAGCTCAAAGCAACGATCGCGCTAAAAACGCTAGAGGGCAAGGGGGCGTTTTCGCTTGCGGGCAAATACTGCTCTTTCAAACTCAAGGCGACCCATTCGTTTTCGTTTTGTTTCAAAGCGTAATAATAGCCCATGATCCCTTGAAGCTCGGTAAATTCATACACCACTTCACTGAGTAAATCCGCTTTAGCGATCTGAACAGCCCGGTTTATCAATTCAAGGGCTTTTTCTAAAGGCATGTTTAATGATGAAGCGTATTTTTGCGTCAAATATTGAGCGATGATCAATTCTCGCTCCATTTTGTCCCTTAAAGTCCCTAAACCTTGCACAAAAACCACGCTCTCTAAAGGGGCGTTGTCTAAGGGCTTTTTAAGATCGTTTTCATAAAAGAAAACCGCATCGCTCAAGCGGGCTTTTAAAACCTTTTGGTTGCCTAAAATGATTTTTTGCTTGTCTTTATTAATAGCGTTACTCACCACGATAAAGCCGTTGTGCAATTTTTGACCCTCTTTTTGGCTCTCTTGGTTGAAAGTTGCAAAATAGCGTTGGTTTTCTTTCATGGAAGTGGTAATGATTTCACTGGGTAATTTTAAAAACGCCTTGTCAAACTCCCCCAAAAGCACGCTAGGGTATTCCGTGATCGCTATCACCTCATCTAACAAGTCCCTATCCACCTCTACAATGATGTGATGCTTTGTTTCTAGCTCTTTAATTTCTTGTAAGATTTTTTCTTCGCGCTTTTTAGGGTCTAAAATGACATGGTTTTTTTCTAAAACTTCAAAATATTCTTTAGGGCTATGCACTTCAATAAAATCAAAACCCTCTTGTCGGTGCACTTTTGTGGCTTGCTTGGTTTTAAAGCCATACTCTTTGATTTCAATATCGTTAAAATCTTCCCCATTAAACAACACGCAAATATTATGAATGGGTCTGATAAAGCTTTTTTCCACACTGCCCCAACGCATGGATTTCCCGAAATTCAAACTTTCTAAAAATTCTAAAACAATGGGCATGATCAAGTTTTTTGTGGGCTGTTTGGGGTTGGTTTTAGCGTGATAAAGCACCTCTTTATTGTTTTTAAAAGCGCTTTGGAAATGTTTGGGATCTTTTAACCCTAGTTTTTGATAAAACCCTAAACCTAGCACGTTTAACCCTTGCGCTTTGTCTTTATGGTTGCACGCAATTTCAATAGGAGGACCAAAAAATTCTTCTTTAGTTTCTTTAGTGAAAAGGGGGAAATCTTTAACCAACACGCACAAACGCCTAGGGGTATAAAAAATCTCTATATTTTGCACTTCATTTTGCGTTTCATTTCGCACCTCTATAGCATGCTTTTGAAAAAGAGCGTGGAGTTTTTTAGGCATTTCTTTATATTCATTCAACAACGCTTGCGCGGGCAATTCTTCAGTCAAAACTTCTACTAATAATTCATCTGAATGCAAAATTTTAATTCTCCCTAGAAAACAAAATCACTCTTTAAGTCAGCTAAATTGTGTTAGAATTATACTTGAATTTATTCTTAGTTTAGTTTATTTCTTAATACAAAAGGTAAGCGTTTTGAAACATTTAACCCCACTCACTCACACTCCTTTTAAAGCCTTGTTGTTAGGCACAGCCTTAAGCGTGTTTTTAAATTTGAATTTAGCCGCAGAAGAAAACCCCACTAAAACAGAGCCTAAGTCCGCTAAAGGGGTTAAAAACAAACCTAAATCGCCTGTTACTAAAGTCATGATGACCAATTGCGATAACATTAAAGAATTTAGTGCCAAGCAAAAAGAAGCCTTAAAGTTCGCCTATCAATTTGGATCTAAAGAAAATTTAGGTTATGAAATGGCAGGCATTGCGTGGAAAGAATCATGTGCAGGGGTTTATAAAATCAATTTTTCGGATCCGAGCGCGGGAGTGTATCATTCTTATATCCCCAGCGTTTTAAAAAGTTATGGACATAATGATAGCCCTTTTTTGCGTAATGTGATGGGGGAATTGCTCATTAAAGATGATGCGTTCGCTTCTGAAGTGGCTCTCAAAGAGTTAATGTATTGGAAAACGCGCTACCACGACAATCTAAAAGGCATGATTAAATCCTACAACAAGGGCAGTCGTTGGGAAAAAAACGAAAAATCTAACGCCGAAGCTGAAAAGTATTACGAAGACATACAAGACAGGATCAGGCGTTTGAAAGAATCCAAAATCTTTGATTCGCAGTCTAGTAATGACCAAGAATTGCAAAAAAGTGCTAATGGTAACTTGGATTTAGATCCTATCGGCAACGCCATGCCCCAAACCTTAGCCGCCCAAGAATCTCAAACGGAAAAAAATCAAACAGAAAAAAATCAAGAAATGAAAGAAACAGCTAGCGAGCAAATCACCAACAAGCCAAAAAAAGAAAAAGATAAACCCATGTATTTGGCTCAAATGGATGGTACTCCTTTTGAAAACGCCAAACCTAAAAACCCCAAAAAATCAGCTCAAACCAGCCAACGCTCCCCAAAAAACAACGCTAAAACTAACACCAAAACCGCTTCCAAAAATTCCAAAAATAAAGAAGTGTGCAAAAATTGCTCTCCAGGGCAAAGGAATGCGATTTTAGCGAACCGCATCACTCTTATGCAAGAGCTTTAAAGTCTGAAAATGGTGCAAAAAACTCTTTTGATCATCACTGATGGCATTGGGTATCGTAAAGATAGCGATTATAACGCTTTCTTCCATGCCAAAAAACCCACTTATGACTTGATGTTTAAAACCTTGCCTTATAGCCTGGTTGACACGCATGGCTTGAGCGTGGGATTGCCTAAAGGGCAAATGGGGAATTCCGAAGTGGGGCATATGTGCATTGGGGCTGGTAGGGTGCTGTATCAAGATTTAGTCAAAATTTCTTTAAGTATTCAAAACGATGAGTTAAAAAACAACCCCGCTTTTTTAAACGCAATCCAAAAAAGCTCCGTGGTGCATCTTATGGGCTTGATGAGCGATGGAGGCGTGCATTCACACATTGAGCATTTTATCGCTCTGGCTTTAGAGTGCGAAAAATTCCATAAAAAAGTCTGTTTGCATTTAATCACCGACGGGCGCGATGTCGCCCCTAAAAGCGCTTTAACTTATTTAGCGCAAATGCAAAATATCTGCAATGAAAACGTTCAAATCGCTACGATGAGCGGCCGTTTTTATGCGATGGATAGGGACAAGCGCTTTGAAAGGATTGAACTTGCATATAATAGCCTAATGGGGCTTACTGACCCCACGCCCTTAAGCCCTAGCGAGTATATCCAAAGCCAATACGATAAAAATATCACCGATGAATTTATCATGCCCATTTGTTTTAAAAATTATTGCGGCATGCAAGATGATGAAAGCTTTATTTTTATCAATTTTAGGAATGATAGGGCTAGAGAAATTGTGAGCGCTTTAGGCCAAAAAGAATTTGATGGATTTGAGCGCCAAACTTTTAAAAAACTCCATATCGCTACCATGACGCCTTATGATAAAACTTTCCCCTACCCTATTTTATTCCCTAAAGAAAACGTTCAAAACACGCTCGCTGAAGTGGTTTCTCAACACAACCTGACCCAAAGCCATATCGCTGAGACTGAAAAATACGCGCATGTTACCTTTTTTATTAATGGCGGAGTGGAAACCCCTTTTAAAAATGAAAACCGAGTGCTTATCCAAAGCCCAAAAGTTACTACTTACGATTTAAATCCTGAAATGAGCGCTAAAGAAGTAACCCTTGCGGTGTTGGAGCAAATGCATTTAGGCACAGATTTGATCATTGTGAATTTTGCTAATGGCGACATGGTGGGGCATACAGGGAATTTTGAAGCGAGTATTAAAGCGGTGGAAGCGGTGGATGCATGCTTAGGGGAGATCCTTTCATTGGCTAAAGAATTGGATTACGCCATGCTTTTAACAAGCGATCATGGGAATTGCGAATGCATGAAAGATGAAAACCAAAACCCTTTAACCAACCACACCGCCGGGAGCGTGTATTGCTTTGTTTTAGGGAATGGGATAAAATCCATAAAAAACGGAGCGTTAAACAATATCGCTAGCAGCGTGTTAAAACTCATGGGCCTTAAAGCCCCAGCAACGATGGACGAACCCCTATTTTAAACTAAAGGAAAAGAATGCAAATTGATGATAAACTATTGCAACGCTTGGAAAAATTGAGCATGCTAGAGATTAAAGACGAGCATAAAGAAAGCGTGAAAGGCCATTTAGCAGAAATTTTAGGCTTTGTGGAAAATATTTTTGCTTTAGAAACTCATGGGTTAAAAACAGATGCACATCTTAGCACGCCTTTAAGAGAAGATGAGCCAAAGAGCCAAAACACAGCTAAAGACATTTTAAGCCAGAACAAGCACAGCCAGGATCATTATTTCGTAGTGCCCAAAATCATTGAATAGGTTTTATTGAATAAATTTAGTATCAAGTTAAAAGCTTGATTTTAAAATCAAATAGATAGAAAAGAAGTGATCGCTTTGATTAAATTCAAGCTCTTTATTGTTTCATTTGTTTTCAGCTTTTTTTAACTCATTAATCGCTTCCACTACCCCTATGATCGCTTTTTTAATTTCTTCATGCGTGATAATGTAAGGAGGCATGAGATAAATAGTGTTGTTTAAGGGTCGTAGTAATAAGCCTTTAGTTAAAGCTTTTTTAAAAATAGCCAAACTCAAGCGCTCTTTGGTTTGGATAAAGACTTCAAAGGCAAAAACCATGCCCAAATGCCTTAAATGAGACACCACTTGTTGATCTATCAAGTCTTTCAATGCGTTTTGGAGCGCGTTAAAAATAAACTCGCTCAAAGCCTTGTTTTTTTCAATAACATTTTCTTTTTCAAAAATATCCAGCGTAGCGTTTGCACATGCACAAGCTAGGGCGTTTCCTGTGTAGCTGTGCGAATGCAAAAACGCTTTATTGTCTTCATAGGGGGCGTAAAATCGGTTATAAATTTCATTGTGGGTTAATAACACGCTTAAAGGCAAATACCCCCCACTAATCCCTTTAGACAAGCATAAAAAATCAGGCTTGATCTCGCATTGCTCATAAGCAAACATGCTCCCTGTGCGCCCAAACCCGGTAGCGATTTCATCAAAAATAATGTGGATATTTTTTTGCTTGCACAATAAAACGGCTTGCTTTAAATATTTCGCACTATAAATATGCATATTCCCTGCACATTGCAAAAGAGGCTCTGCAATAAAAGCGCAAATTTCTTTAGCATGCGCATCTAACAAACGCTTTAAAGCATTCAGGGCGTTTTCTATCTCACTGTCATTTTTAGGCACGGGTGTGGTGAGATTTTTGAGTAATAAGGGGGTGTAAGTGTCTTTATAAAGTTTCACATCGCCCACGCTTAACGCTCCCAAAGTCTCGCCATGATAGGAATTAGAAAGCGATAAAAAAAGCTTTTTTTTGTGCGTCTGGTTTTCTAACAAATGGGCATGATAGCTCATTTTCAAAGCGATTTCAATGCAAGATGAGCCGTTATCTGCATAAAAGCATTTGTCCATGTTTGTAAGCCGGCAAAGCCTTTGAGAGAGCGTGATAATGGGCTTATGGCTAAAGGAAGCCAAAAGGACATGCTCTAAATTGTCAATTTGATGTTTGAGCTGCTGGCTGATGTAGGCGTTATTATGCCCAAAAAGATTCACCCACCATGAGCTGATTAAATCCATATAAGCGTTATCGTTAAAGTCATAGAGATAGATCCCTTGAGCCTTTTTAATGGGGATAATGGGGAAATTTTGATGCTCTTGCATTTGCGAGCAAGGGTGCCAAAGGTATTCTAAATCCAAAGCGGCCAGATTTTCTTGAAAATTCATGTTAAAAACTCTCTATAATAAGGATAATTTTAATAACCTTTGGTTAAAATAAGGTTATTTGATTTTACTATAAGGTTGTTTAAACCTAAATTCGTGTTTTTGAAAAGGGATTAGAGTTCTTATGATTGAATGGATGCAAAATCATAGAAAATATTTAGTAGTTACAATATGGATAAGCACGATCGCTTTCATTGCTGCCGGAATGATAGGCTGGGGGCAATACAGCTTTTCATTAGATAGTAATAACGCTGCTAAAGTGGGACAAATTAAGATTTCTCAAGAAGAATTAGCCCAAGAATACCGCCGCCTTAAAGACGCCTATGCTGAGTCTATCCCTGATTTTAAAGAACTCACTGAAGAGCAAATCAAAGCCATGCATTTAGAAAAAAGCGCTCTTAATATTCTCATCAATCAAGCCTTATTAAGAAATCTTGCTTTGGATTTGGGGCTTGGAGCCACGAAGCAAGAAATCGCTAAAGAGATTAGAAAAACAAGCGTTTTTCAAAAAGACGGCGTTTTTGATGAAGAATTGTATAAAAATATCTTAAAACAAAACCATTACCGCCCCAAACACTTTGAAGAAAGCGTTGAAAAGCTTTTGATCGTTCAAAAAATCAGCGCTCTATTCCCCAAAACCACCACCCCTTTGGAGCAATCCAGTCTGTCGCTTTGGGCGAAATTGCAAGACAAGTTAGACATTCTTATCCTAAAGCCTAGCGATGTTAAAGTCTCTCTTAATGAAGAAGAAATGAAAAAGTATTATGAGTCCCATAAAAAGGACTTTAAAAAACCCACGAGCTTTAAAACACGATCCTTATATTTTGACGCTAATTTAGAAAAATCTGATTTGAAAGAATTAGAGGAATACTACAACAAAAACAAGGCATCTTATTTGGATAAAGAGGGGAAATTGCAGGATTTTAAAAGCGTTCAAGAGCAAGTCAAGCATGATTTGAACATGCAAAAAGCGAATGAAAAAGCTTTAAGGAGTTATATCGCTTTAAAAAAGGGGAACACGCAAAATTACACCACGCAAGATTTTGAAGAAAACAACTCCCCCTATACCACTGAAATCACGCAAAAACTCACCGCTCTCAAGCCCCTTGAAATCCTAAAGCCTGAGCCTTTTAAAGATGGTTTTATTGTGGTACAGCTTGTCTCTCAAACTAAAGACGCATTGCAAGATTTTGATGGAGCCAAAAGCGCTCTTAAAACCCGTTTGACTCAAGAAAAAACCCTTACGGCGTTGCAAACTTTAGCCAAAGAAAAGCTTAAGGATTTTAAGGGAAAAAGCGTGGGCTATGTAAGCCCTAATTTTGGAGGCACTATTAGTGAACTTAACCAAGAAGAAAGCTCTAAATTCATCAACACCCTTTTTAACCGCCAAGAAAAAAAGGGATTTGTTACTATAGGCGATAAAGTGGTGCTTTATCAAATCACAGAACAAAATTTCAACCACTCCTTTAGCGCCGAAGAAAGCCAGTATATGGAGCGTCTGGTCAATAACACTAAAACGGAATTTTTTGATAAGGCTTTGATGGAAGAATTAAAAAAACGCTATAAGATAGTCAAATACATTCAATAAATGCAAGGGGAAATAATGGAACATAAAGAAATTGTTATAGGGGTTGATATAGGCTCTAGGAAGATTTGCGCGATAGTGGCTGAATTTAAAGACGGGATTTTACGCATCATTGGCACCGCTCATCAAGACTCTAAAGAAATCAATTCAAAAGCCATTAAAAGAGGTCGTATCAATAGCCTTGCTCATGCTTCTAGTGCCATTAAAGAAGTGATCAATAGCGCTAAAAAAATGGCAGGTTTGAACGCTGATGAAGATAAGAATAACCCCATTTCCTCCTTTAGAGAATCGTATCACCCTAAAACTAAAGCGATCGTTTCTTTTTCTGGGGCTTATACTGAAAGCATTAGAGATGTTGCCGGTGTGGCTAGCACCAAAGATAATGTGGTTACTATAGATGAAATCAATCGCGCTATCAATAACGCATGCGCTAAAGCAGGCTTAGATAATGACAAACATATTTTACATGCCCTCCCCTACCGCTTCACTTTAGACAAGCAAGAAGTGAATGACCCTTTAGGGATGAGCGGGACTCGCTTAGAAGTCTTTATCCACATTGTCTATACAGAAAAAAATAACATTGAAAATTTAGAAAAGATCATGATTCAATCTGGGGTAGAGATTGAAAACATCGTGATCAATTCTTATGCAGCCTCGATTGCTACCTTGTCTAATGACGAAAAAGAATTGGGCGTGGCTTGCGTAGATATGGGCGGAGAGACATGCAACCTTACGATTTATAGCGGCAATTCTATACGCTATAACCAATATTTACCCATAGGCTCTCACCATTTAACCACCGACTTATCGTACATGCTCAACACCCCATTCCCTTGCGCTGAAGAAGTGAAGATCAAATACGGCGATCTTTCTTTTGAAAGCGAAGGAGAAACGCTCTCTCAAAATGTCCAAATCCCCACCACTGGATCAGATGGCAATGAAAACCATATCGTGCCGCTTAGTGAAATCCAATCCATCATGAGGGAAAGAGCATTAGAAACTTTTAAGATTATCCACAGGAGCATTCAAGACAGCGGCTTAGAAGAGCATTTAGGCGGAGGCGTTGTTTTAACCGGCGGAATGGCTTTAATGAAAGGGATCAAAGAATTAGCCAAAATCCATTTCACTAATTATCCTGTGCGTTTGGCAACCCCTATGGAAAAATACAATATCATGGGCATGTTTGAA
Organism: Helicobacter pylori; assembly: GCF_001653455.1. Classification (NCBI taxonomy): domain Bacteria; kingdom Pseudomonadati; phylum Campylobacterota; class Epsilonproteobacteria; order Campylobacterales; family Helicobacteraceae; genus Helicobacter; species Helicobacter pylori. The sequence goes on from NZ_CP011486.1 coordinate 970,761, forward strand.
GATTTGAAAGACCCTCGCTTTTCAGTCGTGGTCGGCTTGATTTTATACAAAGCAGGGGGGCATACCAATTATGAAAGAGATTCTAAAGGGATTATCCGCTATCATGAAAGCGATGATTATATGAGAAAACCCCATCAATCAATCTCCACCCCCCATATCCATTCATCGCCCACAGAAAGGAATTTGAGCGATTTAAAAGCCCCTAGCGTTCCTTTAAGCACCGCTAAAAATGACGACTTCTTGCCTATAAAACCCATTGAGCAAAAAGGTTTTTTTAAAAGTTTTCTTGATAAGATTTCTAAAATCTTTTAAAGCATAGCGGTTTCTTATGCGATAAAAACGCCTTGATAGTTATCAAAAGCTAGAAAATATGGTATAATCCCCTAACTATCTATCAAAGTTTAGATTTGCAAAAATCGTATCTCAAGGGGAAAGTGGCTATGGTTCATCAATCAGAGATGGAAAATTATAATATCGGTCAAGCAGATATTGAAGAAGTAAGCGATCCAGCTTATAAAGGGGCTAAGATTGTCGTCATCGGTGTTGGAGGTGGGGGATCTAACATGATCAAACACTTGGTTGAATACGGCGTGCATCAAGATGTTACCCCCATTGCAACAAACACTGATGGCCAACACCTCAAAAACAATCCCGCTCCGGTTAAAATCCTTTTAGGCAAAGAATCTACTGGAGGTTTAGGCGCTGGAGGGATTCCTGATGTGGGTAAAAAAGCCGCTGAAGAAAGCGCTAATGAAATTAGAGAAGCGATCAAAGACGCCAAATTGGTCATTGTTTCTACAGGACTTGGAGGAGGGACTGGGACTGGAGCCACCCCTACCATTGTCAAAATTGCAAAAGAAGTGGGAGCGCTCACGATCGCTATCGTTACCAAGCCTTTCAAATACGAAGGGTCTCAAAAAAGCAAGAAAGCCGAAGAGGGATTGAAGGAATTGGAGCAATCTAGCGATTCTATTTTGGTTATCCCTAATGATAAAGTTCTTTTGACAATGAAAAAAAACGCCAGCATTAAAGAATGCTACAAGGAAGTTGATGATGTCTTAGTTAGGGCTGTGAGCGGTATTTCTACCATTATCACTAAACCTGGGGATATTAATGTTGATTTTTCCGATTTAAAAAGTGCTCTTGGCTTTAAAGGGTTTGCGCTAATGGGTATTGGTGAAGCCACTGGCGAAGAGTCTGCTAAATTAGCGGTGGAAAATGCGATCCAATCGCCTCTCCTTGATGACGCTTCTATTGATGGGGCTAAGAGTATTATTGTCTTTTTTGAGCACCACCCTGATTACCCTATGCATGCTTATTCTCAAGCTTGCGAGTCCATTCAAGAACGAGCCAATCAAGATGTTGATGTTAAGTTTGGTCAACACACTAGCGAAAATATCCCTCTTGATCATGTGCGTGTTACTATCATTGCAACCGGTGCTGAAAGAAACAACAATGGAGCGAGTTTAGAGTCTATCGCTACGCCTTCTCAACCTGTAGTGAAGCCAACAAGAAAAGTGGGTAATGGCGAGTATTTGAGAATCCCTACTGAAGAAGAGCTATCCACACCCACAGCCATAAGAATCCAACGAGATTAATTGTAACCCTTGCTTTTGCCCCTTGTTTTTGTGGGGCCCTAGTAAATGAGCGGTTTGTTAGTCTCGCTTTCATTGAACATTAATGATAAAGAACTTAAAAAATATTGGAAAATATTTTTTAAAATACAATTAAAAAGCTTGGTTTCAGTTCGCTGACTTTTAAGTTTTAGGGGGGGGTTTAGACGCTTTAAGGGGGAATTATTTCAAAACACCCCCTATTCTTATAAGTTAATGAAACGCCAGAAAGCTGTTATAAGCTATACCTTTGATCAACGCAGAAATAAGAGTTAAACCCTCTACTCATTGTTAGGTTTGGCTTTGTTAGGTTTATCAGTATTGTTTAACACGCTATCCATAAGACTATCGCTTACATTCTTACCTTCTTCCAGAGCGTTAGAGATTTTAATGATTTCAAGGCGTCTGTTATACACTCTCACACAATCACTACTCTCACGCCTATCAACTTCTCGGTTTTTAATAAGCTTCTCTTTCCATTTCACGGATTGCTTCAATAGAGAAAACTTTAGAGTATCCTTTATTCTGTAAAGTGCAAATAGTCAATACCAAGTCAGCGCTAAAATCGCACTCTAAAAGATTATAAAGCACCATAAGAGACTTCTATCCGTGTTTTAACAATACCGCTAAATGCCACGCCATAATTATCAATATCATGGTTTTTCTCAAAAAAGGTATGGGTCTTATCTTTTAATTTTTGTGAGAGATTGAGGTAAATCTTTTAAAACAGAAAAAGTAATCTCTGTAAATTTTGCCCACACCAACTCATAGCTATCAGCGCTGATTAACTCCACTACAATGTTTTTCTTATCAGCTGCAGTGTTATTACAATAGCAAATAGCCGCTTGTTAAACCACCTACCCGCAGTCATCAATAAACTTTCAAACAATTAGGCTCGCTAATAAGCTCATTTAGGAATACAAAAAAACTGACTTCTTTATCGGATAAAAGACCATCTTTTAAAATCTCTTTCCAACACCCCACCACTTCAACATAACCGAGAAAATCTAGCTTAAAAATGATTTTAGCTGTCTTATTCTGTTTGTATTGTCTTTGTTTGCGTAGCGGTATCTTTTAACAAATTCTTGACTAGACTAAAATCTTTCATTGTGGCTGTCTATAAATTTATCCACAAACGCCCTACCCAATGCTTGCAGATAATTTAAGAGCAATAGTCTTATTTCTCTCTCAAAAAGCGTCAGCAAAATAATAGGTATCTGTGAGATTAGGGTCGCCATTCCAGTTTTTAGTGACTCTGTCTACTTTAGAATGTTTATAACTACTTTTATAAACTTGTTTTTCTCGCTCACTTTCAGTGAAGTCAGCAATAAATTCAGGTTTAAAAAACCATAGTTCAATAAAATGACTTACTCTTTTTTGTTTTACGCCCTTATGGGCGGTTTTCCATCATTCTAAATCAAAGTCATCTTCATCCTCTTCTTGCCCTTCTATGTGTAAAACAGGCGTGATAATTTCATACAAAAAGTCGTATCGCTTCTGGAGGGAGTTCTCATTCCACTTCCTATAATCGCTATACAACTCTTTAGTGATGTGATAACAGCTAATCACTCTGCTCATATCTTTGCCGCCATAAATTTGTCTTTTTTCATCAAAATCCATGTTTAAAGCTTGCGCGTTCTTTTTACGCTTTAAAAGGGTTAGATTTGCGATATTATTTACCCATTCTTCTCTTTTTTCTTTGTCAAAATCTGCATTCCATTGACTGCCTCTTTTGGGTTTTTGAGGCAAAATATGCTCCACTTGGGTTTCTGCATCCATGGCAATAAAATTAGGTTCCTCGTCATCTGTCATGAAATAATTGGCTAGGGCTAATACAGGGCACACCCATTTGCTAGGATAAACCGAAGAGCTATCCCATAAGTTATAGTGGTATTGGTTAAAGGTGTTATGAAACGCTATATTATCCAATATAAGCTCTTGGATGGTTTCAATATCCTTATTATTTTTAATATTTTTGATAATGTTGATACTTGTTTGCTTGATGCGCGTGATGGTGCCTCCTGCAATACAAGTTTGATAATAATAAGACACCAAAAGCTTTTTCAAAGCGTCAAAATCAGGGTATTTGACATAAAGGGCTGTCGTTAAAATACTAGCCCAAAATCTAGAGGGAAGGTATCTTAATAAGTAAATGTATCGATCTTGCTTTTTTAGCAAATCGGTATAAGACTTCATAAACTCGCTGACTTCATAGATAAACTCGCAAGCGTTTTTCTTGCTGTCTTTGAACACCTTTTTTAATCCCTTATCGGCTCTCTTTTTAGACGAGCTAGGATCAGCGTATTCTAAATACATGTTAAAAAAGTCTTCTAAATCAATATCTATGCCTTCAACGCTCTTGCAAGCATCAACTATCTTATCCCAAGTGGCTATAAAGTCCTTACGCCTTTCATCATCTTGCTTGATTTCTTGCATCAAACTGGATTTTAAAATATCAATAGGGCTTAAGGGCTGGCCCCTATCGTTTAGCACCTGAAAGATTTGCATCGCGCTGTCTTGCTCAAAACAAATAATCCTAGTCAAAACAATGTGATCATAAAACCACATCACAAAATCATCAATATTGCTTATTGCGCCATTTTCCATGCTCTCATCCAACAACTCCTTAAAATAGTAGGCGTTACGCAAATAAGTGTTTTCTTCAAATTTCTTATTCAACTCGCTCTTTTTAATATTGTCTTCAAACTCTAAACTCTTTAGCACCGTGTTTTCAAAAATGCTATTGTAATTTTGAGCGGTTAAGAACTTCAGACGCTCTTTTTCTTTATCGTATTTATCATAGATACTCCCTTCAATAAAATCTTTAGATTTTTGCCCTAACCTGTGTTTATAAAGCTTTAAAATCGTGCAAGCCAAGATAATAAAACTTGTTAGCCGCTGTTGGCCATCCACAACATCCCATCTTTTATCTTTTGGATTTTCAGCAATCACAATAGAGCCGCAAAAATACTCATCTTCTCTATTGTTGGTATAGCTGCCCACTAAATCATCAATCAAAGCCCCTAAATGATCCTTATCCCATACATAAGGGCGTTGGTAATCGGGAACTTGGTAAAAATATTCAGCATCCACTAAAATTTGATAGAGTTTTTTTAACTCCACTTCTACTTTTGCCATCGTTTTTCTCCTTGCAATTTAACTCTGTAAGCCCCACTGATAAAAATGGGGCTTATTGAATTAAATTTTCTAAAAAGGTCGTGTTGGTTAAAAAAGGGGTGGATAATAAAAAGTAGGGGATTTTTAGGTAGATTTTTATAAAAACTATGATAGCGTTGCTTGAACGCTTGAACGCTTGAACGCTTGAACGCTTAGTGCCATTTCTACCCCTTTTAAAAAGTTATTATATCCAGTTATTACTAATAAAAAACCTTTTAGCTCTTGCTAAAATCAACACACCCCACACCAATCACTTAGAAGAGTCTTGATTTTTAATAGCAATATCTAATTTATTGAAAGGGATTTCAATATGGTTAGCGTCTAGGGCGTTTTTGATGCGTTCAATCAGTTCGCTTCGCACATTAAAGATCCCGTCTTCAATCTTTGCCCAAACCCTAATAGTGAAATTCAATGAACTTTGTCCAAAATCCGTGATTCCAATAAAAGTGGGCATGTTTTTATCAATTTTTTCCATTGCGTCAATGACCTCTTTTATAGTTTTATGCACCAATTCAATATCGCTCCCATACCCTACCCCACAAACCCATTCAATGCGCCGACACGCCGTATTATTGCTATTGATAATATTAGAGTTAGCGACGCTTCTATTGGGTAAAACCGCCAAGCGCCCGTCATGCAAGCGTAAAGAAGTGTTAAAAAAATTGAGCGATTCTACTTTGCCCTCTAAGCCAGAGATTTCAATGATGTCTCCCTTTTTGAAAGGGTGCAAAATAATAAGAATTATCCCTCCTGCAATGCTTGAAAGGTAATCTTTTAAAGCCAACGCCACCGCAATCCCCACCGTTCCTAAAACGGTGATAATGGAGGTGGTTTGCACGCCTAAAGTGCTGAGTGCAATGATTGTAGTGATGATAAGGATTAAAATAAAAGTAACTTGCGCGATAAAATCCGACAAAATTTCATCTTTTTTGGATAAAAGTTTCATGATTTTTTTGCGCAAGAAAAACGAAAGGTAAAAACCTATACAAAAAACAACGACCGCCTTGATTAAGATTATTCCAAAATGCTTTGCTTGTGGAAAAAGATCCACTAAGAGCGTTTTAATTTCATCCATAAACTTTCCTTGCAAAAATCGCTAAAAGCGATGGGATAATTTATTTTATATATGGGCTAATTTTAGCATGTTTAAAACTAACCTTACTATCACCACTCAAACGCCAAACCCTGCGTTAGCGACAAATGGAGTGGCTTTAAGGGGTTTGGGTTTGTAAGTGTTACCTAGAACACTGTCTAATGAAAAAGGGTTTTGAGTGTTGAACCTAGAGATTATTTTACACATACCCCCTGCTTGACTACCGCTTACTATATGGCAATGGTTTTTCCCTAGCTTGGCTTTAATGGATTTTATCGTTGCGTTATCAACAGACACTGCTCTGTAAGATTTTCTCATAAAGGGCAATGGTGTATTTAAAAGTCTCTGAGTAATTCTTTAAAAATTTATGGGAGTTAGGGCTTTCTCAATTTTAGTCAATATTGATGTGGTTAGCAAAGAATAAAAGAGAGCGTGGAACTTCTTTTAAAAAATGCCAGTATTTGATAGATTAAATGAAAATCTTATTTATGGCGATGGTTGGAAGTCTTATGATGGATTAGTAGATCATGGAGCAAAAACACACTATAGAGTCAAACGCTCAAAAAATGAGTTTGTAGAAGGAAAAACCATTCCAATAATATTGAGAGTTTTTGGGCTTTTTCAAAGGATCGTTTGAGTGAATTTAAAGGGATAAAAAGAGAGCGTTTTTTGCTCCATTAAAAAGAGTGTGGGTTTAGATATAAGAAAAACTTGTAATAAGTAAAAAAACTCAATATACTAAGCGATAAAAAACACCAACCCCCAAAACAACCCAACAACAATCCCCCAACAACCCAATCCAAGCCCAAAAAAAGTTAAAACAAGAGAAATAAAAACACCATTAAAACAATCATTCAGACATTAAAAACCCAACAACCCATCGCTACTAAAACAAAGCATACAAACAAATAAATTAAATACATTAAGACATTAAAACCAAGCCAAAAAACAGAACAACGCTATCATAGTTTTTATAAAAATCTACTTAAAAATCCCCTACTTTTTATTATCCACCCCTTTTTTAACCAACACGACCTTTTTAGAAAATTTAATTCAATAAGCCCCATTTTTATCAGTGGGGCTTACAGAGTTAAATTCAAAGGAGAAAAACGATGACTCAGTTAGAAGATTTAAAAGCGCATGAAAAATACAATTTGTTGTTGTGCATGGTTTCAGGCGCTTATAAAGGGACTATTCCAGGAAATGAGGATTTTAAAGAGTTGTGCGATGAATGCACTTTGGATTATTTTCGCCCACGACGAGGCGAAGCGGCTCAGCACAAGCATTTTGAACTCATGCGTAAGGCGGATTATGTGATTGGCATTGTGAATGAGGATTCAACCACTAGAGGAGCTGAAGTCCAACGGAGCGTTTTTGCCCTAAAGATTGATCATGACACTATCGGGACTGATGAAGAAGGAGCGTTAAAGGTTGAGGGCGTTTGCGCTCAAAAAGGGAGCCAAGAATACGAAGAATTAGTCAATAAAAACACTTGGCATTTCACGCGCAGCACAAGACTTGGACAACCCAAATTGATTGAGCGAAAAAATTAAAAAGGTTATGGGTTTTTAACCCATAATCTATAAAACTCATAAACCTAATAATAAGAAAGGATTTTAATGGAATTGTTGGATTTAGACGGAGTGATTGAAAAAGGCGTGTTTGAAATCCCTAGCTATCAAAGGGGGTATGCATGGCAGATAAGGCAATTAAAGGATTTTTGGAATGATTTAGAGCATGTCTCTAAGCTAGAAAACAAATTCCATTACATGCATAGCCTAACCTTAAGGGAGCTTGAGAATGATTTTGGAGATAGCGCTTTTGAAATCATAGACGGCCAGCAGCGATTGGCTACAAGCTTGATTTTACTAGGCCTTTTAGCCAAGATCACTAAACATAAAGACCCAAAGTATGATTCAATGAACCTTGAACCCGTTCTGTCCTATAAGTATTATGGTTTGAGTGAAGCTTTTAGGGCGATCACTGAAGAAGAAAAAAACTTAAAAAAGTTTCAAACTTCTTTTTACGCTAAAAATTTGATTGACGCTTATGCGTTTTTTAAAGAAAAAATCACTCATGCCCCCATTGAAACGCTTGAAAAAATGCTTGACGCTCTCACTAAGAAAATGCTTTTTAGCGTGGTGGAATTGAATGACAACCGGATCGATCCATTCAGCTCTTTTGAAACGATTAACAATCGTGGTAAAGATCTATCCACTTTGGAATTGTTAAAAAACCGCTTGCATTTTGTAGCGCACAAGATTTGTGATGGAAAAGAATTAGAAAACCTTCAAGAAAATATCAACGACAACTACACTTTCATTTATTACGATTTGAGATCGTTTGAAGACGATGATTTGGAAAGGTTTTTAAAGCATTTTGTGGCGTATTACTATGGCGAAAATGGCAGCAAGTTTAAAGAGAGGCTATTGGAAATGGAGTTTAACGCCCACAGAAAATACGATGACGCAAACCTGGATGATGAATATAAAAAAATAGACGATTTGTTATTTTATCTTTCTTGTTCTTCTAAAGCGTGGAATTTCTTGCACACGCTTGATGAAAAGGCTATGACCCTTATTTTTAGCGATCACAAAAAGCTTGAGATTGAAATCACTCCTAAAATGCGTGTTTTGTTAGAAAAAATGCGGCGCTTAAACGCTTTGAGCGATAATGCATTCATGCCTTTATTACTCTCTCTTTTTACGATACAGTGTGTTGGGAAAAATGGTGGCAAACAACCTTATGCCACTAAGGAATTAGAGGAATTATTAGAATATTTAGAGCGTTTCGGGTTTTTAGTCTATGGGGTTGCTGGTAGGGATACGGCTAAAAACGAATTGATCAAACCGGCTTTTCAAGCGATAAGATCGTATGAAGAGGGGGAAGAAAATCTAACGATTGAAGAGCTTCCTAAGCTAGAAAAGCATTTCTTCAACAAACAAAACCATAGCGGTTTAGAATTTCTTGAAGAGAATATCCATTCTAAAAGGAAACCTAAAAAATGGTATGAATGGGGCAAGGCGTTGAATTACTTGCTTTATGAATACGAATTGCACCACAACCCTCAAACGACTCTGAATTTTGATGGCAGTATAGAGAGCATTGAACATATCTTGCCCCAAAAACCCGATCAAGGCTATAACGATAAAGAAAAAAATTGGGCTAAAAATCCCCATGTCGTGCATGCTTTGGGGAATTTGCTCTTAATCCCTAAAAACGCTAACAGCTCTTTAAGCAACAAGCCTTTTGATGAAAAAAGAAAAGAGTATATGAAAGGCTCTTATAGCGAAAAGGAAGTAGCTAAACACGCTTCTTTTGGGCTTATAGAGATTAAAGAAAGGAGCGAAAAATTATTAGACTTTTTAATCGCACATTACAACATCACTGAATTAGTGGGTGAAAGCGAGATTAAAGCTTTTAAAAACAATCTTTTGAAAGAGATTCAATGAAATAGTCAAAAAGAGCGCTTCTTTATTGGGCGCTATTTTTCGCTTTAACCCATCGCAAGGAGGAAAAAGCCATGCTAAAGAAATAAACAACCTTAAATAGGGCGATCGAAACGGATTTTTAAAGCAAAATAAAATTTTATTTCAAGGAGTATTTTATGGGTTTTCAAAATGAAAATAAATTAAAAGTAGGGGCGTCAGTCAAAGCCACGATCAACGACAAAGTGGTGGAAGCTAAAGTCATTGGTGTTGGGTTTAATCGTGTAACTTTGCAAAGCGAAAAAGGTCAAACCGCCACATACGCTTTCAATAGCGATAAGTTCTTAAAATGGTTCAATAAAGTTCCCTTAACAGAGGCGCTTAAAACTAACGCTGAAAATAAGCAAGATGATGCCGATGATTTGTTGAAAGGGATTAAAATCGTAACTAGCGGACCTTCTGTGAAACAAAGGACTGCTACTCCTAAAGAAAAAGAGGATAAGTATAAACTCTCTTTTGGATTTAAAGAAAAAAGTGAGACTAGCTTCTCGGTTGTCGCTAAAGATTATTTTATGAGTGAGAGAAAAAGTAGGCTCGGTGCTTTAATCACTCCCATGTTTTATGGGGGTAAAGGTAATCAAGCGTCCGCTATCATTCTTACTGCTTTATCTTGTGCTAAAGATTTGAATAAGCATAGCGATGCGGAGTGGTATAATATGATTAAAAGTCGTAACCTTGAAAATTGTTATTACGACACTTTTGATAATATGGATTTAAGCGGTCTTACTCTTTTCTGCCAATTGATAGAATTGTATTCTAAAGGCGAGGAGAGGTCTCAAGACTTGAATGGTGTTTGGGCGGAGATGTTACCTACTAACGAGGAGGAGGCTTTGTTTATAGCGCAACTCTTATGCGATGGCGGTATTAATAAGTATAATCTCTCATGTGCGGGTCTTGGCGATAATTTGTTAAAAGACATTATCCCTAACATTGGATTGATGACCGCTGGTGAGATTGATGAGATTTTAGAAAACGAGGAGGCTGAAAATTCTCAAAACTAACCTAACCGCCCCTAACCGCTCCCTATTCTTTGGGGGCGGTTTTTTTTGTCTCATTCTTTAAATCTCTTTTCTTGTATCGTTATTTTTGATTTATAGCGTTTTTTAATCAGTAGGTAAGGTTTTCTATTGATTAGCGTTTTTTAATCGTTATTTTTGATTTATAGCGTTTTTTAATCGTTATTTTAGCTTATAAGCGTTTTTAATCGTTAGGTAATGGTTTCTATTGATTAGCGAAGTAAAGTCGTTTAAATCAAAAAATAAGCAAGGGGGTGGGGTCTCCTTTTTTAATCTCTCTTTTTTAATCTCTCTTTTTTAATCTCTCTTTTTTAATCTCTCTTTTTTAATCTCTCTTTTTTAATCTCTTATTTTTCTCTTTTCAACTGCCCTTTATGCTGTCCATTTAATTTGTGTATAATCATAAGAAATTTAAGCAAAGGTAATGCCATGCTGATAAACGCTGTCATAGAAAAAGATGAGAATGGGTATTTTGCTTTTGTCCTTATTCTAAAAGGCTGTATATCGCAAAGGAAAAGTTTAAAGAAGCCATAGAGCTTTATTTGGAAGCTTTAGAAGCCGATGAGTTAGCTTTTCTAGACAGAAAGGCAGCCATAGAATTTATGTGAAAGATAAAATCAGGCAGGTTTTGCCTTTTCATTCTGGCGCAATCTTGCACCCTAAAATAGTGAAAGAAATCATGGAAAATGCCCTTAAACGAACTCTCCAAGAAGTCTTAAAAATCTTAAATAATATAAAACCCAATAAAAGCGTTTTGAGTGGGTTTGTGCGTTTAAGAAATCGTGCGCAAATACCCGTTTTCACTCAGCATGACATACAAGCGCCCCATGATTTCTTTCTTTTCTTCCATGTCTAAATTGTTGTTGTCTTCAATTTTTTGTTTTAAAAGGCGTTCAATCTCTTTGGTGTCATAGTCTAAATCGTCTAGCACATCTAAAATCGTTTGGGCTTCGCAAATGTCTTCCACTTCATAATCGCCTTTTTCATCAAAAACCACGCTCAATTCCGTAGGGTGCGTGAATAAATTGTGTTTCATGCCCAAAACTTCTTGATACGCTCCCACTAAAAAGAACGCCAAAAAGTATTCTTCCTCATCTACATCTATGTCATGCAAAAACAAGGGTTTGGTGGAGTCAAAAGCGATTTCCCCATCGCTATCGCAAGTAATATCCCACAAGCTCGCGCTCCTGGTGGGCTTTTCATCTAATTTGTTCAAGGGCATGACCGGGAAACTCTGCCTCAAACCCCAATAATCCGGCAAGCTTTGGAAAAACGAACAATTCAATAAATAGCGCTCTTGGACTTGCTCTTGAATGCGTAAAATATCATTGTGATCTTTAAAATAAAGCAATTGCACCGCTTTTTTCACGATCAAATGGGCTAAAACTTCGGTATTGCTCCTGTCAATCAAATCAATATAGCCCAAATCAAAAAGCGTGAATAACGACTCGGTGTGATCAAAGCTATCATGCAAGTATTCAATGGCGTTTTTTTCGTTGATATTGGCGAGCAAGTCTAACATTTCATCAATCAAGGGGGGGTTATTGCTTTCTTTGATTTTTAGGGATTTTTCATTGTATTCATGCGAAAACAATTCTAAAACCGGGGCCACTAAAACGGCGTGGTTAGCCGAAATATAACGGCCTGATTCAATGAAAATATCCGGCTCTATTTCTTGCTTATTTTTCACAATTTCCCTTAGTAAAAACACCACATCAGCGCTAAATTCCTCTAAAGTGTAGTTTTTATCTTGATGGTGCTTGTGTTGGGTGTATTCTACGGCTAACCCCCCTCCAATATTCACGCTATTAAGGTTTTTAGCGCCCATTTTACGCAACTCTGCATACAAGTTACCCGCCTCTCTTAAAGCCTTTTTTAAGGGCGAAATGTCGCTGATTTGAGAGCCTATGTGGAAATGGATCATGTGGAAATGCTCTAACAAATCATTTTCTTCTAAAAGGCGCATCGCTTCTAACACTTCTGTACTGCTAAGCCCAAATTTAGAATTGATCCCCCCGCTCTTTGCCCAAACGCCAGTACCGGTGCTGTGCAAACGGATGCGAATGCCAATTTTAGGGCAGGCTAAAAACTCGTTTTGTTTAGCCACGGCGATAATGGTTTTTAGTTCATTCAAGCCTTCAATCGTTAAAGTGATCTCATGCTGCATGCTTTTAGCGATAAAGCCAAGCTCAATCATTTCTTTGTCTTTAAAGCCATTCACGGTAATGGGGGCTTTAGGGTTAGTATAACTCATCGCAATGATGAGTTCGGATTTACTCCCGGCTTCTAAGCCATAGTTTAAACCTTTAGCCCCTTGCACTAAAGGCAAAACAAACGAGGGCATTTGATTGACCTTTAAAGGGAAAACCGCCTTAAAGGCCCCGCTGTATTGATACTCTTTAATCGCCAAAGAAAACGCATCAAACAAGCTTTTGATTTGTTTTTGCACCAAATGGGGGAAGCGCACCAATAAAGGCCCTCTATAGCCCTTATCGCGCACGCTTTGAACGATTTCTAAAAGTGCAGGGTTTTTGCCATGACAAACCTTGACTAGCCCTTTTTCTATCTTAAATTCGTTATTGCTCCAAAATTCAATCCCATAATCATGGACTTCTTGCATCTTTTATCCTTTTATCACGCTAGAGTTTTAAAGAGGTTGGGGTTGTTTTTAAAATCTCTGATCGCTTCTTCATAAACTTTTTCAATTTGAATGACTGAATTTTCTAAAGTGTAGTTTAAAGCGCTTTTAGCGTATTCGTTTTGCATTGTTTCTCTTTCAAGCTTGTTTTCTAGCCACCAGTCTATTTTAGCGCTCAAATCTTTAGCGTTGTTAGGCTCAAATAACGATCGCTCATCTAGCGCAAATTGCCTGGTCGCGCTTAAAGGGCTATTAGCAATAACAGGCACAATCCCCACGCTAATAGCCTCTAAACATGCAATCGCTTCGCTTTCCACATTGGCGGTATGCACATAAAGGGTGCAAGTTTTTAAAATCTCTAATAACTCATTAGAATTGACAAACCCAAATTCCGTTTTTACGCCTAATCTTTGGGCTAGGAGTTTGATTTTTTTCTCATCAGGCCCTTTGCCTTTGAGTAACAATACAATATCTTGTTTGTATCGGCTTAAAGCGATCGCTTTGATTAAAACGCTTTGATTTTTTTCACTAGAATAGCGCCCTACCATAGCGATTTTAAAGGGTGTGGTGTCAAAAAGGCTTTTTTGCGGGTGTTCGCATTTAAACATGGGATCAAAGCCGTTAGAGATAGCGTATTTTTTCCCTCCATAATTGTATCTTTCTAATTCTTCTACAATGAATTTTGAGGGGCAATGGATGTGGTGGATATAGCGGTAATGCGAAGACTTAAACCACGAAAAAAGCGTTTTATTGATCCAAGAAAATTGCCCTAATTTCATGTTATAAGAAATATGCTCTGGCTGCAAATGGAAAGAGCCAATGTAAGGCACTTGCATTTCTCGCGCGATTTTTACGGCTGTTTTTTCTAACAAAAAAGGCAAATAAGTGTGGATCATATCCGCTCCTTTAAAAGCCTTTCTTAGAATTTTTTCATCCGGTTTGGCAAAAAGAATGTGCTGTCTGTGTGAAACTTCTGTAACTAAAGGAATGTAGCGCTCTTTAAGGTTGTAATACCCCTCTTCTTCACTCCCTAAATTATCCACATGAGGGGCGACCACTCTCATTGCATGCCCTCTTTTTTTCAACGCTTCAAAAAAACGAAACGCTGTCATAGAAGTGCCATTACTGGTATCTTTAAAGCTGTCCACAACTAACACAATAACCATTCAACTACTCTTCTTTAAAATTAAATTTAAAAGGCTTTTTATCAAACACCACCACTTCTATCATTCCCTCTAAAACCTGAATGTCTAACACAAACGCCTCTATTCTTATTTCCGCTTTTTTCACGCCATCTTGAACCACTTGCGCTTTAATGAGCGCTTCTTGATTCAATTCTAGGGGGGCATAAAAATTGATGTTATTAGAAACCACCACGCTGTATTTTTTATTCAATGCGCACAAGGCCGCATAATTGCATGCAGTTAGCACAAAGCCGGCATGCACAAAATTTTCTTCATACACCATGCTTTCATTACCTTTAAAACGCACATGGGCTATATCTTTTTCTAAAACAATCAATTCCCCACTCACGCTTGAATGGAAATTCTTACAAGTTTGTAAAGAGTCATAATCCACATGAGCGATTATTTCTTGCATGATCTTAATCCTTTATTTAACGCTTGTTTGATAATTTAAGCATTTTAAAATACCCCCTCAAAGGAGCGTCATACCCCTCTAAAGTTTTAGAATGATCTGTTTTATCCAAAAAATCTTCCAAACTTTGCCCCAAAATAAAATCCGTTTTACGCTGTTCTTTAGGCGTGGTCTTTAAAACGCTAATGATCTCAAAACCTCCAAACCCTACCCTTTCGCACCACCCTTTTAGTGCGCTAATACTAGGGATAAAATAAACATTTTTCATTTTAGCATAAGTTTTTTTAGGGCAAAGGGCAATGTCTAGGGGTGAGTCAATAATGAGCGTGTCTAGCACCAACTCCCCCCCTATTTTTAAAGCATGATACAAGGCTTTTAAAGTTTCTAGCGGGCTTTTTCTGTGGTATAGCACCCCTAAACAAAAAATCACATCAAAAGCGTTAGGGTATTTTTCAGGCAAATCCTCTACCCCTAAAGACTCATAAACGATCTTTTTTTCTTTATCAAAAAAGGGGGCTAAAAATTCAAATTGTTTTTTGACTAAAACGCCCGGATCAAACCCCACCAAACTTTTAGGCTCAAACTCTAGCATCTTAAACAAATAATAGCCATTATTGCAACCCACATCAGCGACGATTTTGTCTTTTAAAACAGCGGCGTTTTTAACTAAATCCCATTTAATAGAGCTATCCCACTCGCTCTCAATCTTAATTTTAGAAATTTCAAAAGGGCCTTTGCGCCATGGCCTTAACGCCATGATTTCTTCTAAAAGGGTTTTTTGATTGAGATTCTCGTTACAAATGAGCATGATTTACCATAGCGTGGGGGTTTTTTTAAAAAGAGGGGGGTTTAGAAGGGATTCTAAATGATGGGAGCTAATCCCATGAATAAAAGCGAAATTAAACGCTAAATTTTTTAATTGCTCTTTCAAATTGTTTTGAGTGGTGTAAAAATAATTGTTGGCTTTTTCAAAAAAAACCACGCTGTTTTTACGATAAAACACGACAATTTTCCCCCACGATAAAGTTTCAAGGGCTTTTTGAAGCAGCCTTTCAAACAATTCTTTTGAACCCTCAGCGACAACCACCCTTGCTGTTGTCCCATAAGGAGCGATTTCTAAATTTTTATTCACAAAAAAGGGTTTGCAATGATCTAAAGAATATTCTTTTTTAGCTAAAAGATTCAAGTCAAATTCAATTTTTAATTTCTCGCACAATTGGATCACCCTTTTTAAAGGCTCTAAAAAGATGCATGGCATTTTTAATTCATGCTCTTGTTTTCCATAGACTAAAGCGCTGCAAAAAAAGGATTGGTTGAGAATGATCAAATCGCTTTCTTTCAAGTTTTCTTCTAAACGCTCCTGCTTATAAAACAAATGGAGCCACTCCAATTTATCAAAAAACGCTATTTTACACCCCTCTAAAATGAATAAATCTTCAAGACTCTCTTTCAAGCACCACGCAAATTCGCTCACTATGATTTTAGAAGCGATCTCTAATTCTATGGGGCTTAACAGTGCCCCGACCACGCGCTCATTCAACAAACAAAATTTAAACAAATGGTTCAAAGAATGCTCTATATCTTTAAGTTTGATCCATGCCACATCTCTATCGCTTAAAGGATACTCTCCTGCGTATAAAATCCCATAAGCCCCCAACTCTAAAGCTTTAGGAATGAACGCATGATCTTTAGCCACAAACAAAGAGCCTTTTTGCACCTTGTTTAAAGACAAAACAATAGAATTAAAATAGCTGATTGAGGGCGTGTTTTGCAATTCGCCCAAACTCAATTCTACGGCTTCATTCACCCCTAATCGCATTTAGCTGATCAAACTTCCTGCGATTTTTTCTTTGGTGGGGCTAATTAAAGCCAGATTATCGCTATCTCGCACCGCTAAAATCATGCCCTCACTCATTTCGCCCATGAGCTTTGCAGGTTTTAAATTGGCCACCACGCACACCATTTGACCGATTAAATTTTCAGGCTCATAATCCAAAGCGATCCCTGAAATAATCTGCCTCAAACGATTTTCGCCTAAATCCACTTTTAAGCGCAGTAATTTATTGGATTTTTCAACCCTTTGGGCTTCTTTGATAAGCCCTACTTTAATTTCTATCTTTTTGAAATCCTCAATACTGATATAGTTTTCTTGCTTTTGCGAGATTTTTTCTTCTAGCTTTTTTTCTTCTTCTTTTTTAGCTGAGGTTGTTTCCTCCACTTTTTCAGTCTTTTCAATTTTCTCCATTTTGGAAAATAAAGGCTCGGTGTCTTGCAAGATCATGTCTTGTAAATTTTTAGACTTAAAAAAGCGTTCGTAATGATTGGGCGTGATTTCTGTCTTAAAAGCGCTCGCTAATTTCATAGCGCTCTTTGGCATGAACGCATAAAGCAAAAAGCTTGATTGCAACAGCGCGTTTGCAATCAAACTCAATAAGGCTTCTAATTTTTCCAATTCATTATTTTTATATAAAACCCATGGCTCTTCTTTAGCGATGAGTTTGTTTAAAAAATCATAAACGCTAAACAATTCCTCTAACGCTTTATGCAATTGCATTTTAGGCACAAAAGAGTTAGCATTATCTAAAATTTGATGCACTTTTTCTAGCTCTTTAGGATAATACGCAGTGATTTTTGCACTTTTTAAAGAATGGTTAAAATATTTTTTAGCCATGCCCAACAAACGATTCAACAAATTCCCCAAATCGTTGTTCAAATTCGCGTTGATCCTTTCTACTAACGCTTTTTTAGAAAAATCCCCATCTTGCCCAAAAGGCACTTCACGCAACAAAAAATAGCGCAATTCTTCAACCCCATACTCCATAGCGAGCTTTTGAGCGTCTAAAACATTACCCAAGCTTTTACTCATTTTCACGCCCTCTATCGTCCACCACCCATGCACGCAAAGCTGTTTGAATAAGGGCAGATTCAAACTCATCAAAAAGGCTGGCCAATAAATGGCATGGAAACGCAAAATATCCTTACCCACAATATGCCTAGCGCGCTCAAAATGCGCCATTTTATTTTCCAAACCATTCAAATACCCTAACGCGCTCGCGTAATTCAATAAAGCGTCTAGCCAAACATACACCACATGCTTAGGATCATTCATTTTTTTAGGTAAAGGAATGCCCCATTCAAAGCTCGTGCGCGTGATGGATAGATCCAATAAGCCTTGTTCAATGAAAGAAGTAACCTCATTTTTACGATAAATAGGCAAGATCGCTTCAGGGTTTTTGGCATAAAACTCTAATAAAGGTTTTTCATACGCACTCAATCTAAAAAAATAACTCTCTTCTTCTAAAAGCGTGGTCTCTCTCAAGCAATCAGGGCATAAGACTTTACCTTCTGTATTATCCGTTTTAGAAATCGCGCAATAACTCTCACAGCTCACGCAATAATACCCGCTATAAGTGCCTTTATAAATATCCCCTTTTTCAAACATGATTTCAAAGGCGTTTTGCACGCATTTTTGATGCTCGTTGTCTGTGGTGCGGATAAAACCATCATAATCTAAATTGAAAAAATCCCATTGGCTTTTAAAAATTGCGCTAATGCTATCAGCGTAAGCTTTAGGGCTTTGATTCCTTAGTCTCGCGCTTTGTTCAATCTTTTGCCCATGCTCATCGGTGCCGGTTAAAAAAAAGACTTCTTCGCCTTGAAGCGTGTAATACTTCTTTAAAGTATCCGCAATCAAAGTCGTATAAGCATGACCAATATGGGGAATATCATTCACATAGTAAATGGGGGTTGTGATCAGTGATTTTTGCATTTTTATAATCGTATAACCTTAAATTTGTTTAAATCTCTTAATTTTAACATGCTTTTAAAAAATTAGAGAATAGAGGTTGAATTTATGCTCACTCATAGAATGTTTTTAGGGTGTTTTTGGCTTAAAATGCATTATAATTAACGCTTAAAAAATTGAAGAATTAGAATTAAGGAACACACCCATGATTTCAAAATTTTTGCTCAAAAGCATGTTTAAGCAGTGGAAAAACGGCGATTATCAAGTCGTTTTTTGGGACAATAGCGTTTATAGGAATGGCGAGCATTCGCCTAAATTCACCCTTAAAATCCATCGCCCCCTGAAATTTAGCGACATTAAAAAAGACATGTCTTTAACGATTGCTGAAGCTTATATGGACGGCGTGATTGATATTGAAGGCTCTATGGATGAGGTGATGCATTCTCTGTATTTGCAAACCAATTACGAGCATTTGCATAAACATGATGGCGCTAAAGCCATTCAAAAACCCCTTAAAGAAAGCTCTAACATTTCTAAACACTACGATTTAGGGAATGACTTTTATTCTATCTGGCTAGATGAAACCTTAAGCTATTCATGTGCTTATTTTAAAAAGGACGATGACGCTCTCCATACCGCTCAACTCCAAAAATTAGATCACACTTTAAAAAAGCTCCATTTAAAACAAGGCGAAAAACTACTGGATATAGGCTGTGGCTGGGGCTATCTCTCTATCAAAGCCGCGCAAGAATATGGGGCAGAAGTGATGGGGATCACCATTTCTAACGAGCAATACAAACAGGCTAACAAACGAGTCCAAGAATTAGGTTTAGAAGATAGAGTAACGATCAAATTATTGAATTACCAGGATTTAGACGGACGGTTGTATCGCTTTGATAAGGTGGTGAGCGTGGGCATGTTTGAGCATGTGGGTAAGGATAATCTACCTTTTTATTTCAAAAAAGTTAAAGAAGTGTTAAAAACGGGCGGAATGTTTTTGCTCCACTCCATTTTATGCTGTTTTGAAGGCAAGACTAACGCATGGGTGGATAAATACATTTTCCCGGGCGGCTACTTGCCCTCTTTAAGAGAAGTGATGAGCGTGATGAGCGAATGCGATTTCCACTTGCTCATGGCTGAAAGCTTACGCATCCATTACGCTAAAACTCTAGACATTTGGCGGGACAACTTTAACCACAATTTAGACAAGGTGAAAAGACTTGGCTATGATGAAAGGTTTATCCGCATGTGGGATTTGTATTTAAGGACTTGTGCATCCGCCTTTAGGGTAGGGAGTGCGGATTTATTCCAACTGCTTTTAACTAACAGCGTGGATAACACCTTCCCTTTAACCAAAGAATATATTTATCAATAATTTTAGATTTTAGCCCCTTCTTTCAGGCTAACTTCTGGAAAACTCTCCACATACAAACTCTGTGATGGGAAAGCAAAACTCAAATGGTGCTTTTCTACAATCCCCATGATTTTTAACATCACATCTTCTTTGACTTCTAGCCACTCTTCCCAAATCACCGTTTTAGAAAAGCAATACACCAAAATATTAATGGAGCTGTCCGCAAATTGATCCAAAAAGACGAACAAATTGTTTTTATACCCTAAAAAATCGTCAATAGAAACAATATCTTTTTTAAACATGTAGCGGTAATCGCTCACATTTTGCAAAGCGCTATCGCCTCCATTAGCGATTTTAGGGTGGTTTTCTAACATTTCTCTAATGTCTTTCACGCAAAGTTGTAAAGCGCTTTGACTGGAGCTATAGGTTAAGCCTATTTCCATTTTAATACGCCTTCCCACTTTACGACGGCTCCAATTTCTGATGGGTTTTCCGGCTAATTCTGAGTTAGGCACGGACAAAAGAGCGTTATCAAAGGCTCTGATCGTGGTGCGTCTTAGCCCCATTTCCACCACCGTGCCTTCCACTTCACCGCACACGATCCAATCCCCTTGAGAAAACGAATTGTCTAGCAACAAAATGACAGAAGCAAAAAAATTCGCCAACACATCTTTAACCGCTAAAGCCACCGCTAACCCACCAATCCCTAAAGAAGCGATGATGGCTGAAACATTAAACCCTAATTGTTTCAAAACCCCTAAAAGCGCAACAATAAAAATCAAAAAATACACGACTTTTAAAATCAAGTTGATCACTTCTTTTCTAAAATTGTGCGTGCTTTTGGTAGCCATATTCGTAACTAACGCTTCCCCATAGCCTTTAAAAAGCGCTATCACTAACCATGCTAAAAGCATGATATACACCGCACCCACCCACATAGAAACTTTAGGGGGCGATGCGTTAGGGTAGTAAAAAATATCTAAAGCCACATCGCAACTAAATAGGGCTAAAAAGACAGAAACCGGCAAAACAATGCTGCTTTGGACATTGACATGCATTTTTTTATTGCGCTGCATGATTTCAAAAATACGATCCAATAATAAGGCTAAAAGCCAGGTGATTAGTTTCCTTAAACCTAGCAATGCGGCTAAAATCGTTAAAGAAAGCGCAACTTTACTCACTTGCAAGCTATGGTTGGTGAAAGGTAAAACACTGCTGATTTTGTTTAACACAAAATCCATATTCACTTCCATGATCAAGTTTTTAGGAAGCACTTCTTTAGGGTGGTTTTTAATGTAGCGCAAGACTTCGGTATAGGTGTTCAAACGCAATTCATAATCGCTAAACATCTGCTCTAATTCATGCATTTTGACATTGTCTAAATTTTTGGGGAAAGTGTAGAGTTTGAATTGCCCTAAACGCAAAAGGAAAGAATCGCTGATACTTTCCACATCTTTTTGTTCGCTAAAAATATCAATACTGCTCCTAATCTTATCTATAAAACGATATAAAATTTCATCTATCAACAAAATATCTAAAGACAACCGGTCTTTCATGAAAGTGTAGAAATCATCGCCCTTAATGCTTCTAGACAAACGCTTTTTGATTTTCTCTTGCTCTTTTAGATTTTTATTAATATCAATCCCTATCTTATCCCTTTCATTCAACACTTTAGAAGTCAAACTTTTAATCAAGTCATTCTTTTGGGTGTTGTATAGAGAAATCTCAGCGCTCCTTTCAGGGTTTTTCTTGTAAGTTTCAATGACTTGATTGAGTTGGTTGATTTGATTGAAAATCAAAAACAAATCCACCGCATCTGTCTCGTGCTCTTCGGCCCTCAAAGGATTCAAAAACAATGATAATACCAATACCCACCACAATAATAAACGCATGCAAAAACCCCACTAAAAACAAGATAAAATTCCTCTCATTATTCTTTTCAATTATACCAAAATTTAGAAACGCTTTTACCCCCTAAAACCATAATCCAAAAAACGCTTTTTATCTCTAATTCTAGCCCTAAGGATTAGATCTTATCCTAAATGTTTGCAAGCCTTTTTTAAATGGAATTTAATGTTGTTGGTCAAGGGCTTAAAGTTTAATTTTATGGTGTGGTTTTCTCTGTTAGTGTGTTTTAGTGAACCCACCCCTTTCTAAAGCAAGGGACTTCCTAACTAAAGCGTCCCAACGGACACTAACCAACGGACACTAACATGAAAGGCTTTGTTCTTTAAAGTCTGCATGGACATTCCCTGCCCCAAAAAGGCTAGAGGTATTTTGCTGTCTTTTAGTTTAAATATAGTCTAACGGCTATGCACTTGCATCTTGCAACTTTAAAGTGCAGAGTTTTTCGTGCTGTTTTAATAAAGGCTCTTTTTAGATCGCTGTATCATTATAGCTTTGAGTATTTTTAAATTTTACGATTAAAACCCAATGAAAACAAAGCCTTGATTTTAAAACACTCTTGCTTGATTCATCTTTTTATAGTAGGATTTCAAGGATAGGTCGTAGTCAAAAAGCTTTCCCTGTCCGGTGCAATAAAGTCACGGATAATGTGCATATCTTTTATTCTTGTGCGTTTCTCATTTTTAAATTCTCATAATCGCTTTTGTTAATGTTCTTCGTGTAAGATTTAAATGGTGAGTTTAGAGAGTTCCAACCCTATCTCTTGTAATTGGGCTATAGGGCGAAAATGGTGGCCCGTTCTCACTTTGTATTGTCTAACTAATCGTTTTTAAAACGCTTTTAGGCTTCAAAAGGCTTAAAAAATATTAAAAGGGATTTATCATCAATCTTTGGAAGAAAAAACCATAAAAACATAGTATCCTATGCCTACAAGAAAAACAAGAATTAAAAAAATGAGCAATCCCCACTCTAAAGAATCCATAATTCCTCTTTAAAGAATGTTAAAAGTGGTGCGCTTGGCAGGACTCGAACCTGCGACCTACGGCTTAGAAGGCTGTTGCTCTATCCAGCTGAGCTACAAGCGCATGATACTAGCGTTAGGTGGTACGCCCGAAGGGAGTCGAACCCCTAACCCCCAGATCCGAAGTCTGGTGCTCTATCCAATTGAGCTACGAACGCTTACAATTCAAATAAAGAAACGACTAATATAAACTTGGCAAAACACTTATTTAATAAGATGGGGTGGAAGATGGGAATTGAACCCACGACCCTCAGGACCACAATCTGATGCTCTAACCAACTGAGCTACTCCCACCATTGAAAGGAAGCGATATTTTACCAAAGAATTTTAAACAGAACAACAAATTATGTAAAAAAGTGGTCGGGGCGAAAGGATTCGAACCTTCGACCCCTTGGTCCCAAACCAAGTGCGCTAACCAGACTGCGCTACGCCCCGAAATTTTCACATGAAGCGTTATTATAACTAAATTTTTTGATTTTTGAGCGTAATTTTTCAAAAATGCCGCTAAAACCAAAAACAACGCTCAAAAAATAATCCAACTCCCCCACCCTTTTAAAAAGCCACCATTCAAAAGCGGCTCTAAATGTTTTTAAGCTTTTTCTTAAAAACTACTTTCGTTTTTTCATTTCACTAGAAACTTTTTCATAGTGATCCATGTGTTTTTTGCTTAACTCTTTGGTGATATGCACCATCACTTTGTGGTAGGCTTGATTCATGATTTTTCTAATGGCTTGATCATGATCGGTTTCTTTAATCCTATGCACAAAAGTTTTGGGGACAAAACCTCCAGAATTGGTGCGTCGCAACTCCACCCTTTCAATCACAGCCTTAATCTTTGAAACATCAATAACAAAGCTATGGATAATATCTTCACTTTTGGGTTCAACGAAATTCAATTTCAAAGACCCTGAAGACATGTCTATCACTCTTTCTTCACTAAGTGCATCGCTTTCTTCTACAATATCTTCCAAGATAGCCACATTCCCATCCATGTTCAAAACGAGCAACGCTTTTTCTTTAATGTCTTGAGGGATTTCGCTAGCATCTTTATACTGCGAAACGCTATAGCCCTTCCTCTCTAAGAAACTACTCAATTGGAGGAATAAAGACTTCTCAAACTCTTTTTGATAATTTTCAGGGATAACCTTATTGGCCTCTATCTTAGGATCAATTAAGACAACTAGATGGTTATTTTTAGGCTCTTGCTTGCCTTTAATAGGATAGTGGAAATGCAAATCCACAGACTCGCCCATATTGTTGTGCTGTTGCTTTGCGGGCATTCCATCAGCTAGAGCCGTATAAAACGCCCCACTCACTAATAACGATCCTAAAACTACTGCTAAACTACCTTTTTTCATTAACTTCCTTTCTTTTTTAAAATCAAATTCTAATCTTACCCAAAAAATCCCACTTTTAGCGCTATTTTTAAGATAATCATTCCCATTCAATCGTTCCTGGTGGTTTAGAGGTAATATCATACACCACCCTATTGATTCCGCTCACTTCATTAGTGATGCGGTTAGAAACTTTTTCTAAAAAAGAATGCTCTAAAAATGAAAAGCTCGCCGTCATGCCATCGCTCGCATTCACCGCTCTTAAGCAAATGGCGTTTTCATAAGTGCGATTATCCCCCATCACCCCCACAGAATGGACATTCAATAGCACGCAAAAGGCTTGCCAAACCTTGTCATACAAATTCGCTTTTTTAAGCTCTTCTATAAAAATAAAATCCGCCTCTTGCAAGCGTTTGATTTTACTCTCGCTAACCTCGCCTAAAATCCTTACCGCAAGTCCAGGCCCAGGGAAAGGGTGGCGCATTAAAAAATCTTGGCTAACGCCTAGTTCTTTACCTAACGATCGCACCTCATCTTTAAACAACTCCCTTAAAGGCTCTATGAGTTTAAAGTCCATCCATTCAGGCAGTCCGCCCACATTATGGTGGGTTTTTATCACTTTTGAAGGCCCTTTAACGCTCACGGATTCAATCACATCAGGGTATAAAGTGCCTTGGGCTAAAAATTCAATTTTGCCTTTCAAATGGTGCTTTTTGGCTTCTTTTTCAAACGCTTCAATAAAAGTCTCGCCGATGATTTTCCGCTTCAATTCAGGCTCGCTCACGCCCTTTAATTTAGACAAAAAGATTTCTTTAGCGTCTATGGTGTTTAAAGGGATTTGCAAATCCTTAAACATCGCTTGGACTCTTTCTTTTTCATTTTTACGCAACAAGCCATGATCCACAAAAACAGCGATCAGATTATCCTTAATGGCTCTGTGTAATAGCGTAGCGACCACCGTAGAATCCACGCCCCCACTCACCGCACACAAAACCTTAGCGTTAGAAATTTTTTCTTTCAATCGTGCGATCTCTTTTTGAGCGAAATGTTGCATCCCCCAAGTTTTTTCGCAACCGCAAACCAAAAGGGCGAAATTTTCTAAAATCTTCCCCCCCTCTTCGCTTTGAATGACTTCTGGGTGGAATTGCAAGCCAAAAACCTTTGCGCTTTCAATCGCGCAATGGGGCGAATTAGGGCTTTTTGCAATGGTAGTGAAACCTTTTGGCAATGTTATGACCTTATCCATATGGCTCATCCACACAAGGCTTTTTGCTTTCACGCCTTTAAAAATCACAGAATCGTGAATGATCTCTAAAGTAGCCTTGCCAAATTCTTGCTCATTTGCAGCGGCCACTACCCCCCCAAAAAAATCCACCAAATACTGCATGCCATAGCAAATCCCTAAAATCGGTAGATTCAAATCAAAGATCTTTTCACTGGGCTTGTAAGCGTCTTTAGCGTACACGCTCGCTGGCCCCCCGCTCAAAATCAAGCCTTTAGGGGCTTTTTTTTGAATGTTTTCTGCGCTTTCAAAAAAGGGGACTATTTCAGTATAAATCCCGCTCTCTCTCAATCTTCTAGCAATCAGCTGTGTGTATTGGCTCCCAAAATCTAATACTACAATCATCTCTCATTCTTTATTTTTGTTTTTGCGTTTTATCATACTGGCTTTTATAATCCACTCTATGGCTTTCAGCCAACTCAGGCACTTTTTGGACAAACCAACGCTCCAATCTTTCTAATTTGTGCTTGTAAGAATTCCCACCTTTTGAGCAATACTGAGAATCAATCAGCGAAAAAACATAGAGCGTTTTATTTTCTTTAGATTGGAATAAAAACTCTTTATGAAAGAGCGCTTTTGCGGGCAAGCTATTCATTGAAGACTCCGATGATAAAAAAGCGTCAAACCCACAAAGTGCTTTTTTACTCAATTTGTTGCTTTTGGTGATCACAAAAACAATTTCTTCTTTCATGTCTTGTTTAAAAGCCAATGAAAGCACATTTAAAAATGGCATGCCCAAACTTTTATCCACTTTAACCTTAAAATCTTTGGACGAACCCCCCAATAACACCCCTCCAAAAAAAAGCAATCCCACACACAAGCTCGTTTGAAACACACTCATTTTTTATCATCCTTACTCATTATCAATATATCATTACAGACTGCATGACGCATTAAGAAAGTATTATAATATAAAGATTGAGAATTAGCCCACGCTTTAGTGTGGCGAGTTGTCAAATCTTTCTTAAACAAAGACGCTTTCATAGCGGTATCTGTTTTCATTCCTTTTTAAGCTCCAATGATGCTTGGGGTTGAAATGGAATGATAGGACTTGACTAATTCATACCTTCTAAGTCTTCTAATATTGACTAAAGCGGTATTGACTGAAGTCGCTTGCGTCATGCTGCTAGTAGGACGCGAAGAAGTGAGCGCGTTCACATGCCCTGCATTGCACCGTGGGTTTCTAGCTCTCATTTCTTCTGGATCATACCACGCCCCTTCTTGGATACTCAAAACCCCTTGACGGATATTCTTAGTTACAAACGCCCCTGCTAACAACCTCCCTCTAGCGTTAAACACTTCTACGATTTCACCATGCCTAATGCCTAATCTGTTAGCGTCTAGTTCGTTAATCATCACAGGCTCTCTGCCTTGAATCTTATACACATTCCTAACCCAAGTGTTATCAAGCTGTGAATTGACACGGTATTTTGGGTGTGGGGAAATTAAATGGAACGGATAAGTCTCAGCCATTTTAGAACCTAGCCACTCAGCTGGCTCAAACCAAGTAGGATGCCCTTTAAAATCAGCCAGTTTAAAATCCGCGCATTTTTGAGAAAAAATTTGAATTTTCCCACTCTCTGTATCAAGCTTGTTAGCGATAGGGTCTTGTCTGAATTTCGCATGGCGCACAAACTTTCTTGCATTTTCAGGGATTTCAAACTCCACAAAGCCATCCCTCCAAAATTGATCAAACGATTTCAAAGTAGGGCCATCGCTTTTTTCATAAAAGCCCTTAATCCATTCCATGTAACTCTTAGATTCAGTGAATCGTTGCTCTGTTTCATTGCCCCCAATACGCAAAGCAAGCTGCCTGAAAATCTCATAATCATCTTTAGATTCATAAACAGGCTCTATCACCTTACGCATGGCATAAATCACATTCTTAGAGTAACTCCCCCCAAAAGTAATATCATCCCTCTCCATAGTGCTAGTAGAAGCAAGGACAATATCAGCGAATTTTGCTGTAGGCGTCCACCAAGGCTCATGCACGATCACACAATCTAAGGTTCTTAAAGCGTTAATGAGTTCGTTTGTGTTAGCTTCATGCCCTAATAAATTCGCCCCACAACTATAGATCATTTTGATTTTAGGCAATTGGAGTTTTTTACCCATAAAGTCAATTTCTTTACCCGGATTTAAAATCGCTTCAGAAACTCTCGATGCTGGAATAGCGCTTTTTATAGGATTATCCCCTTGTGAAATCATAGGAACAATTCTCGCTCCTGAACTCGCTTGAGCGTTCCCTCCATAATGCATAGAAAAGCCAAAGCCCCCACCCGATAAGCCCACTTGACCAATCATGCTAGCCAAAACAATTAACGCCCAATCCGGTTGCTCGCCATATTGAGCTCTTTGCATGGCCCAATTACCCGCTAAAAAAGTGCGTTTAGAAACAAACAGATCCGCTAATTCTTTGATTTTTTCTGCATTCACTCCAGTGATTTGAGACGCCCATTCTAAAGTCTTAGGTATATTATCGCCCTCCCCTAGCAAATAAGGTAAAAATTTATCAAAACCATCGGTGTATTTAGCGATAAACTCTTTATCGTATTGATTGCTTGTATAAAGATAATACATCATGCCTAACATTAACGCTACATCAGTGTTAGGGCGAATGGGTATCCATTCAGCATCAAAGGCTTGAGCGGTTTCGGTATAAATAGGATCAATACTAATGAATTTAATACCAGCTCTTTTATATTTAGGGTAGTAGCTGTCATTGACATGGTTTGACACAAAATAATCAATGCGGTTGCATTTGAATAAATCCGCCCCCCACATGACATACACCTTACAATTTTTAATCATCTCTTCATGCGTGGTTTGTTGCGAATAAACTTCCATATCCCCCACAATCATAGGGTTTATCCTTGCGGCTGCACCATTGCTATACCCCCCATCAGTGTCAATAACCCCCCCTAAAGCCATGTTAAAAAAACGCCTCGCTAAATGATTGCAACGATGCAAGCTACCCGCATGCCCCCAGCCACCATAACTAGCGTTATAGATATTTTCTTTAGGGATTTCTTTAAGCTTTTTAGCCACTAATTCCAAAGCCACATCCCAACTCACGCGCACAAATTCTTCCCTCCCGCGCAATTCTTTATGGTTTTTTTTGTTTTCTAAGAAACTCTTACGCACACAAGGATACTTCACTCTGCTATCTGAATACACCCTATCTGCCATCGCTTTTAACATCATGGTAGGGTTATAATCGCTCTTTTGGGGGACAATATCCTTAATCACTCCATTTTGAACCTTTGCAATAAAAGGGCCAAAATGCGTTGCATGCGGAATGGATTCCACTTTTTCAAAAACACCAACAGCTTTTAAAGGATTAGCGCTAGCTAGCGCGACTGGGACTCCTTTTAGGATACTTCTGCGTGAAATGGACATGATTCTCCTTCAAGCTTGCATTCTGTCAAAACGCCTAAAATTCTAACATGTATTCATTGAAAATTATCGTTAATAAAATCTCATGGCTAATATTGATTTACTACTTTTTATTCACGCTGCTCATGTCAGCGACTTTCCCCCACATCAAGCGGTATTTCCTTTTCATAAATTCAATTTCTTCCCTGGCTTTATTGAGTTCATCTCGCATGACATCAATAGTCTTTTTATCTTCTTCATAGACTTCTTGCATAGAGATTAGAGCGTCTTTTAAAAACATGTTTTCATTTTTAAAGGCTGAAATCGTTTCATCTTTAGCGCTAATGACTTTATCATGCAAATTTAAAATCGTGTTAATGGTCTTTTCTACAAACACAGGCTCTAAAGAACGCCCGTTCATGTCCATAGAAATCAAATTGTTTTCCACTTTTTTAATCAAAGCGTTTGTCCCGCTGCTCGCATCAATCAAAAGCTTGTTGTTGCTGATTTTGCTTTTAATTTTGCCAATATTCACTAGCTCTAAGATCCTTTCTTTAGGAAGCCCTGAAAGATGGCTAAACTCCTCTAATTCAAGCCACGCTAAAGCGCTCAAATCTTCTAAAACCACCGGCTCTTGAGACTCTTTTTCTTTAATTTCTATCTCTTGCTTATTTTGTTGTGCCGCTTGCGCTTTGTTTAAATCTAAAATATCCAAATTTTTCCTTAAAAATAGTTTTAGCTTAACGCAATTTTTTAACCGCTTTTTTCAAGCTGTCTAGCAAATAATCAATATCATTTATGGAATGCGTGAAGTGCAAGCTCACTCTAAGCCATCCGGGTTTAGCGTTAAAATCGCTTGACTTTTGAGCGTTAAGATTCAATAAATCATGCCCATAAGGCCCCGCACAAGAGCAACCTGCCCGAGTTTCAATAGCGTATTCATAGCTTAAGACTCTCGCTAAATCATAAGGCGAAATCCCTCCAATATTAAAAGCCACCACCCCCACACGATGTGCTGTTAAATTCCCATAAATATTAATGGCGGGCAAATCTTTTAAGCCATGCATAAGCACTCTTAAAAGGTTGTTTTCTTTCTTATGGATAAAATCCAAACCGCATTCATCTCTCAATTGATACGCCAAAGCGCTCCTATAAAATTGCAACAACCCTGGCGTGCCAAACTCTTCCCTCAAAGGCAATTCATCAATAAATTCATGCCTTGTGTGGTTAGCGTATTTAATCACGCCCCCTGCACTAAAACTTGGGGCGATTTGAGTGTCAATCAAATCTTTAGAAATCCCCAAAAGACCGCACCCTCCAACACCCCCTAAAAGCTTATGGGGGGCATAAAAACCGGTTTGGTATTCGCAATCTTTAGGGTTAGCATGCGCGCTAAAATTCGCTAAATCCAAAGCCAAAGTGGCCTGATATTTCTTGCACAATGATGAAACTTCTTTTAAGGGCGTAAGAAGCCCCGTTACATTAGAAGCCGCGCTTATAGAAACCAAACTATCAGGAGATTTTTTTAAATGCTGCTCTAAAATTTCTAAATCCAATAAGCCATGCTCATTTAAAGGGATACGCACCACCTCACACAAACCCTCACGCCAGCTAATTTCATTAGAATGATGCTCATAAGGCCCTACAATCACACGCTTCAAAGCCATATCTTTCAAATACGGCTCTAAATTTTTCTTCGTTTTTGAAGGGATGCACACCCCTAAAATTTCTTGAAACTTCTTAATCGCTGAACTCGCCCCATACCCTGCACTCAAAACGCAATGATTTTCGCTTAAATTTAAAGAGCGTTTTAACTTTTCTTGACATTCCTTTAAAAGCATGCCCATTAAAATCGCATGTTTAGAAGCGATAGAATGAGCGTTCGCATAATAAGGCAGTAAAGATTTCACGCGCTTTTCCACTAAAGCACTCGCTAAACCTGAAGCCCCCCAGTCAAAATAAGACACCCCTTTTTTTAAAATAATACTGGATTTAACCTGCTCTAAAGGGCTTTCGTTAGGGTTGAGTAAGGGAGCGAAACTCCTATTTAAAAACGCTTGCACGAAATACCACCAACGCTTTTAATGTTTATCTCCGCTTAAGATATGAAAATGCAAATGCATCACCTCTTGCCCTGCGTTTTTACCCACATTCGTTAAAAGCTTGTAACCATTCTCTTTGATGCCCAATTTTTCCACCACTTCAAAAATAAAACTCGTCATTTGCGCCATAAGCTCTGGAGTGATGCCATTAAAATCTTGAATGCTTTTTTTAGGGATCACTAATGCATGCACTTTGGCTTTAGGGTTGATGTCATAAAAGGACAAAAAATGCTCGTTTTCTAAAATTTTAGAACAAGGGATTTCGCCCTTAATTATCTTTTCAAACACATTCATGCTCTTTTTGCTCCCTTTTAAGGTTTTTCTTTTATTAAAGTTGTATTATAGCTTTTTAAAATAAAATATAAGGATAGGGATTGCACACCTTAATAGAGCGATTAAAAAAGGTTACTAATAGCAAAGAATTAGAAGAAATGCGCTTGAACGCTTTGGGTAAAAAAGGGGTTTTTGCGGATAAATTCAACCAGCTCAAAAATCTAATCGGCGAAGAAAAAAACGCCTTTGCTAAAGAAATCCACCATTATAAACAAGCGTTTGAAAAAGCCTTTGAATTGAAAAAAAAGGCCATTGTAGAGCTTGAATTAGAAGAACGCTTGAAAAAAGAAAAAATTGATGTGAGTTTGTTTAACGCTATTAAAACAAGCTCTTCTCACCCTTTAAACTACACTAAAAATAAAATCATTGAATTTTTTACCCCTTTAGGATACAAGCTTGAAATCGGCTCTTTAGTGGAAGATGATTTCCATAATTTCAGCGCTTTAAACTTGCCCCCTTACCATCCAGCAAGAGATATGCAAGACACTTTCTACTTTAAAGATCACAAACTTTTAAGGACTCACACTTCGCCTGTGCAAATCCACACCATGCAAGAACAAACCCCCCCCATTAAAATGATTTGTTTGGGCGAAACCTTTAGGCGCGATTATGATTTGACCCACACGCCCATGTTCCATCAAATTGAAGGGCTTGTCGTGGATCAAAAAGGGAATATCCATTTCACGCATTTAAAGGGCGTGATAGAAGACTTTTTGCATTATTTCTTTGGCGGCGTGAAATTAAGGTGGCGCTCTAGCTTTTTCCCTTTCACAGAGCCTAGCGCTGAAGTGGATATTAGTTGCGTGTTTTGCAAGCAAGAAGGCTGTAGGGTTTGCTCGCATACAGGCTGGCTGGAAGTGTTAGGCTGTGGCATGGTCAATAATGCGGTGTTTGAAGCCATAGGGTATAAAGGCGTGAGCGGGTTTGCCTTTGGCATGGGGATTGAAAGGTTAGCCATGCTGACTTGTCAAATCAATGATTTGCGCAGTTTCTTTGAAACGGATTTGAGAGTGTTGGAGGGTTTTTAATGAAGTTAAGCGTTAATGATTTGAATGTTTTTGTCAATACGCCTAAAGATATAGCCAAACTCTGTGAAAATTTGAGTTGCTTGGGTTTAGAAGTGGAAAGTTGTGTTTTTTGTGCCGCTCCTAAAAATGTGGTTGTGGGCAAGGTTTTAGAAAAAGCCCCCCATAAAAACGCCGAAAAACTCAGCGTGTGTCAAGTGGATATTGGTAAGGAAGTGTTGCAAATCGTGTGCGGGGCTAAAAATGTTGTAAAAGATCAATTCGTGCCGGTCGCTTTGAAAGGGGCGATAATAGGCTCAACAACAATCGCTAAAACTGAGCTTAGGGGGGTTGAAAGCTATGGGATGATTTGTTCTAGCACTGAATTAGGCTTTCCTAAAATCAATGATGGTATTTTGGAATTAGATGAGAGCGTTGGGGAGTTAGTTTTAGGGAAAGAATTGAATGAATACACCCTTTTTAACACGCATGTTTTAGAAATTTCATTGACCCCCAATCGTGGGGATTGTTTGAGCGTTTTAGGCGTTGCTAGAGAAATTAGTGCATTTTACAACACGCCCCTAAAACCGATTAAAGCTTTAAATTTTACGCCAAAAAGCGATTCAATTGCGCTTGATATTGATAAAAATATCCAGTCGCATTTGGCTTATTATTTGATTTGCAACCATTCTTTAAAAACCCCTTTAAGCATCAAGCTTTCACTCGCTCACAATAACGCCTTAAGCGAGAACGATCTAAACAATTTCATAGAATTTGGCATGCATTTTAGTGGGGTGATAATGAACGCTTATCATTTGAACGCTTATAGCCTAAATACCCCTATTGATTTAAGCGTCAAAAACGATGAAAATCACCTTGAAAGCGTGTATATTAACCAACAAAAACTCTCCACTATCGCTATCAAGCATCAAAATCAAAACCATTTAAGCGAGTATTTGCTTTTAGAAGCGAGTTATACCGATCCTATCAGCTTGTCTTTAAAATTGCACGCCCTAAAAGACAAAACGCTCCAAAAAGACAACGCCCTTGTTTATAGAAGCGCTAGGGGGAGCAACCCTAATTTATTAGACGGCTTGAATTTTTTAAGCGTCCGTTTAAAAGCTGCTATTTTAGAAAGCAAACAAACCCAGCACCCTTTAAAAAACCACGCCCTCACATTCACAGTTGAAGATATTACCGAAATTTTAGGGCTTGTTGTAGAGGCAGAAAAAATTCAAAACATTTTAAAAAATTTAGGCTTTGAAGTTACCATCAAAGGGTCAAATATAGAAGTTATAACGCCCAACTTCAGGCATGATATTAAAACGATCCAAGATATTGCTGAAGAAATCTTACGCTTTTTAGGGATTGATCATTTGATTTCTAAACCCCTTCATTGTGTCAGCAGTAAAAATTCAAACCCCCATTACGAAACGCACCGCTTTTTTGAAAACCTTAAACACAAGGCTCTCGCTTGCGGATTTAAAGAAGTAGTCCATTATGTGTTCTATTCTAAAGAAAAACAACAAAAACTGGGCTTTGAAGTTTTAGAAGATCCCCTAGAATTGCAAAACCCTATCACAACGGATCTCAACACCCTTAGAACAAGCCTTGTTTGCGGGCTTTTAGACGCAAGCTTAAGGAATAAAAATTTAGGGTTTAAAAGCATAGCTTTGTATGAAAAAGGAAGCGTGTATAACTCTAAAAGAGACGAAATCCAAAAATTAGGCTTTTTAGCGAGTGGCTTGCAAACTAAAGAAAGCTACCCTTACGCTAAAGGCAAGGCGTGGGATTTTTACTCTTTTGCCGAATGCGTTTCAAAAATTATAGGGGATTTTAGCTTGGAAAAACTAGACACCAAAACCCCCATTAACCACCCTTACCAGAGCGCTAAAATCATTCAAAATAATGAAATTATAGGCGTAATCGCCAAAATCCACCCTAAAGTGATCCAAGAAATGGATCTGTTTGAAAGCTATTATGCTGAAATAGACGCTTCTAAACTCAAGCGCCCTACCATGTTATTAAAGCCCTTTAGCATTTACCCTAGCAGTGTTAGGGATTTAACTTTAATCATTGATGAGAATACCGCTTTTAGCGAGATTAAAAAAGCTCTAAAAGACGCTCAAATCCTTAATTTAAGCGAAATTTTACCCCTTGATATTTTTAAAGAAAACAATAACGCCATAGCTTTAAGCGTGCGTTGCGTGATCCATTCTTTAGAAAAAACCCTAAATGATGAAGAAGTCAATTTGGCCGTGCAAAGAGCGCTAGAAATTTTAGAAAAAAATTTTAACGCCCGCCTCAAAGGATAATAAGGATAAGATAAAGGATAGCATTTGATAGAACTTGATATTAACGCTAGCGACAAATCGCTCTCGCACAGAGCCGTCATTTTTAGCCTGCTCGCTAAAAAGCCTTGTGTTGTGCGGAATTTTTTAATGGGAGAAGATTGCTTAAGTTCTTTAGAAATCGCTCAAAATTTAGGGGCTAGAGTGGAAAATACCGCCAAAAATTCTTTTAAAATCACGCCCCCACCGGCTTTAAAAGAGCCTAACAAGATTTTAAATTGCAACAATTCTGGCACCAGCATGCGTTTATACAGCGGGCTTTTAAGCGCTCAAAAAGGGCTTTTTGTTTTAAGCGGGGACAATTCCTTAAACGCACGCCCCATGAAAAGAATCATTGAGCCTTTAAAGGCTTTTGGGGCAAAGATTTTAGGGAGAGAGGATAACCATTTCGCCCCTTTAGCGATCTTAGGGAGCCCTTTAAAAGCTTGCAACTATGAAAGCCCTATCGCTTCAGCCCAAGTCAAAAGCGCTTTTATTTTAAGCGCCTTACAAGCTCAAGGTATAAGCACCTATAAAGAAAGCGAGCTTAGCCGTAACCACACAGAAATCATGCTTAAAAGTTTGGGGGCTAATATTAAAGATCAAGACGGCATTTTAAAAATTTCGCCCCTAGAAAAACCCCTAGAAGCTTTTGATTTTACGATAGCCAATGACCCGTCTAGCGCGTTTTTTTTCGCTCTCGCTTGCACTATTGTGCCAAAAAGCCGCCTTCTTTTAAAAAATGTCCTGCTCAACCCCACTCGCATAGAAGCTTTTGAAGTTTTAAAAAAAATGGGCGCTCATATAGAGTATGTTATCCAATCCAAAGATTTAGAAATTACAGGCGATATTTATATAGAACATGCCCCTTTAAAAGCGATCACTATTGATCAAAATATCGCCAGCCTTATTGATGAAATCCCTGCTTTAGGTATCGCTATGCTTTTTGCAAAAGGTCAAAGCATGGTTAAAAACGCTAAAGATTTACGATCTAAAGAAAGCGATAGGATCAAAGCGCTTATTTCTAACTTGAAAGCTTTAGAAATTGAATGCGAAGAGTTTGAAGACGGGTTCTATATAGAGGGTTTAGAAGATATAAGCCAGTTAAAACAACGCTTTTCTCAAAAAAAACCCCCTATTATCAAAAGCTTTAATGACCACAGGATCGCCATGAGTTTTGCTATTTTAACTTTAATGTTGCCTTTAGAAATTGATAATTTAGAATGCGCAAACATTTCTTTTCCGCAATTCAAACATTTACTTAACCTATTCAAAAAAGGGAGTTTTCATGGAAATTAAAATGGCTAAGGATTATGGTTTTTGTTTTGGCGTCAAAAGAGCGATACAAATCGCTGAAAAAAATCAAAACAGCTTGATTTTTGGATCGCTCATCCATAACGCTAAAGAAATCAATCGTTTGGAAAAAAACTTCAATGTGAAAATTGAAGAAGATCCCAAAAAAATCCCTAAAGACAAGAGCGTGATCATAAGAACCCATGGCATTCCCAAACAAGATTTAGAATATTTGAAAAATAAGGGGGTCAAAATCACTGATGCGACTTGCCCGTATGTGATCAAACCCCAACAAATCGTAGAATCCATGAGTAAAGAAGGGTATCAAATCGTGCTTTTTGGGGACATTAACCACCCTGAAGTCAAGGGCGTGATCAGCTATGCGACTAACCAGGCTTTAGTGATCAATTCTTTAGAAGAATTGCAAGAAAAAAAGCTCCAACGAAAAGTGGCGCTAGTCTCTCAAACCACCAAACAAACCCCCAAACTCTTGCAGATCGCTTCTTATTTGATTGAAAGATGCACTGAAGTGCGTATTTTTAACACGATTTGCAACGCCACCTCCTACAACCAAAAAGCCGCTTTGGATTTGAGTAAGGAAGTGGATATTATGATAGTCGTAGGCGGTAAAACTTCTTCAAACACCAAACAGCTCTTAAGCATCGCCAAACAGCATTGCAAGGACAGCTACCTAGTGGAAGATGAAAACGAATTGGAAATAGCGTGGTTTAAGGATAAAAAATTGTGCGGGATTACCGCTGGGGCTTCCACGCCGGATTGGATTATAGAAAATGTCAAGCAAAAAATTAGCACGATTTAACACATTTTGAAAATTTTCTTTAAAAAAACCGCTTATTATTAGTTTTTAAACGATTTTGTAAGCTAAAAAAGGATACAATGCCCTTAAGGATTTTATATTTATTTTATAGTAAGGCAGTCAATGAGTAAGGTAACAGATCATCAGAACTTTAATGACGAGGAGGAAGACTTCGCAAAACTTTTAGAAAAAGAAGAAGAAGCCCTAGAAAAAGGCACTATCAAAGAAGGGTTAATCGTTTCCATCAATGAAGATGAGGGTTATGCCATGGTGAGCGTGGGCGGTAAGACAGAAGGCCGTTTGGCTTTGAGCGAAATCAAAGATGAAAAAGGGCAGTTGTTGTATCACAAAAATGATTTTATTAAGGTG
This sequence comes from Helicobacter pylori, assembly GCF_001653455.1. Taxonomy (NCBI): domain Bacteria; kingdom Pseudomonadati; phylum Campylobacterota; class Epsilonproteobacteria; order Campylobacterales; family Helicobacteraceae; genus Helicobacter; species Helicobacter pylori. The sequence continues at coordinate 1,007,646 of NZ_CP011486.1, forward strand.
CATGTCTCTGAAAAAGGCGAACGCCCTAGCGTTTCTTATAAAAAGGCCATCTCCCAACAAAAAGTTCAAGCCAAAATTGAAGAATTAGGCGAAAATTACGAAAACGCCATTATTGAGGGCAAGATTGTAGGCAAGAATAAAGGGGGTTATATCGTGGAGTCCCAAGGCGTGGAGTATTTTCTCTCCCGCTCGCACTCTTCTTTAAAGAATGACGCAAACCACATCGGCAAACGCATTAAAGCATGCATCATTCGTGTGGATAAAGAAAACCACTCTATCAATATTTCTCGCAAACGATTCTTTGAAGTCAATGACAAACGACAGCTTGAGATTTCTAAAGAGTTATTAGAAGCTACAGAGCCGGTGTTAGGGGTTGTGCGCCAGATCACCCCATTTGGTATTTTTGTAGAAGTTAAAGGGATTGAGGGCTTAGTCCATTATTCTGAAATCAGCCATAAGGGTCCGGTCAATCCTGAGAAATACTACAAAGAGGGCGATGAAGTCTATGTCAAAGCTATCGCTTATGATGAGGAAAAAAGGCGTCTTTCACTCTCCATAAAAGCGACCATAGAAGACCCATGGGAAGAGATTCAAGACAAATTAAAACCCGGATACGCCATTAAGGTCGTGGTGAGCAATATTGAAAATTATGGGGTGTTTGTGGATATTGGGAATGATATTGAAGGCTTTTTGCATGTTTCTGAAATCTCTTGGGATAAGAATGTCAGCCACCCTAGCAACTACTTGAAAGTGGGGCAAGAGATTGATGTCAAAATCATTGATATTGATCCTAAAAACCGCCGCTTGAGAGTTTCTTTAAAACAACTCACCAACAGACCCTTTGATGTTTTTGAGACTAAATACCAAGTGGGCGATGTTATAGAGGGCAAGGTAGCGACTCTAACGGATTTTGGGGCGTTTTTAAATCTGGGTGGGGTGGATGGTTTGCTCCACAACCACGACGCTTTTTGGGATAAAGATAAAAAATGCAAAGACCACTATAAAATTGGCGATGCGATCAAAGTGAAAATCCTTAAAATCAACAAAAAAGATAAAAAGATTTCTTTGAGTGCGAAACACTTGGTTGCTTCCCCTACAGAAGAATTCGCTCAAAAGCATAAGATAGACAGCGTGATCCAAGGTAAAGTGGTGAGCATCAAGGATTTTGGCGTCTTTATCCATGCTGATGGCATTGATGTGTTGATCAAAAATGAAGATTTAAACCCCTTAAAAAAAGATGAAATTAAAATGGGGCAAGAAATCACTTGCGTGGTTGTTGCAATTGAAAAGTCCAACAACAAAGTGCGCGCTTCCGTGCATAGGCTAGAGCGTAAAAAAGAAAAAGAAGAATTGCAAGCCTTTAACACGAGCGATGACAAAATGACTTTAGGGGATATTCTTAAAGAAAAACTCTAAAAGTTTGATTTAAAAACACGAGAATGGCATGAGATTTAAGAGTGTTGTTGCTTTTATCTCTTTAGCTGTCGCTCTTGGCGTTTTAGCCTATTTGTTTTTGAGCGTTAAAAAAGAAATCCCTGCTGTCTCTTTTACCCATCAAAACCCATCTCAAACAGAAAAAAGCCATGACATTAACCTAGAAGAAAGCCCTAATAACCCTAATGAAAGCGCTAACAACCCCCCTAACGAAGAAACCCATAACAACACCCTTTCTCAAAACCTTGATGCACAAGATTCCATCAATTACCCTGTCATAGAGCATCATTTTGAAGTTGCTTTTGAAGAGAAAAAAAGGGAATATTCAAAGCTTATCATTAAAGATTTAAAGGGTTATCAATTCTTGTGCTTGAAAGAAATCCTCAAAAAAGAACAAATTGATTACGCTTATGACAACACCAACAACCAATCTAATCTCATCATCTATTTAGATGAAAATAAAAAAGAACGCTTTTTAGCTGATTTAGACTACTATAAAATACGCTATCATGCTGTTTTTTAAATTCAAAGGATAAAAATGTATCAAGTAGCCATTTGCGACCCCATTCATGCCAAAGGCATCCAAATTTTAGAAGCTCAAAAAGATATTATCTTGCATGATTATTCCAAATGCCCCAAAAATGAGCTTTTAGAAAAACTCATTCCTATGGATGCGCTCATCACTCGCAGCATGACCCCTATCACAAGCGATTTTTTAAAGCCCCTAACCCATTTAAAATCCATTGTAAGAGCAGGTGTGGGAGTGGATAATATTGATTTAGAAAGTTGCTCTCAAAAAGGCATTGTAGTGATGAATATCCCTACCGCTAACACGATCGCTGCTGTGGAATTGACCATGGCGCATTTGATCAATGCAGTGCGATCGTTTCCTTGTGCGAACGATCAGATCAAACACCAAAGACTATGGAAGAGAGAAGATTGGTATGGCACGGAATTGAAAAATAAAAAGCTAGGCATTATTGGTTTTGGGAATATTGGCTCTAGGGTGGGCATTAGGGCAAAAGCTTTTGAAATGGAAGTTCTAGCCTATGACCCTTATATCCCTTCTTCAAAAGCCACTGATTTAGGGGTCATTTACACCAAAAATTTTGAAGATATTTTGCAATGCGACATGATCACTATCCACACCCCTAAAAATAAAGAAACCATTAACATGATAGGCGCTAAAGAGATTGAACGCATGAAAAAAGGGGTTATTTTGATCAATTGCGCTAGAGGAGGGCTTTATAATGAAGACGCCCTTTATGAAGCTTTAGAAACCAAAAAAGTGCGTTGGCTTGGCATTGATGTTTTTTCTAAAGAGCCAGGCATTCATAACAAGCTTTTAGACTTGCCTAATGTTTATGCGACCCCCCATATTGGCGCAAACACCTTAGAGTCCCAAGAAGAAATTTCCAAACAAGCCGCTCAAGGGGTTATGGAGTCTTTAAGAGGTTCAAGCCACCCGCATGCCCTAAATTTACCCATGCAAGCTTTTGATGCCAGCACCAAAGCCTACTTGAATTTAGCGCAAAAATTGGGTTATTTTTCCAGTCAAATCCATAAGGGCGTGTGCCAAAAAATTGAGTTTAGTCTTTGCGGGGAGATCAACCAATTTAAAGACGCTCTTGTCGCTTTCATGCTAGTGGGGGTGTTAAAACCCGTTGTAGGGGATAAAATCAATTACATTAACGCCCCCTTTGTGGCTAAAGAAAGGGGCATTGAAATCAAGGTTAGCCTTAAAGAAAGCGCTTTGCCTTATAAAAACATGCTCTCTTTAACCCTAAATGCAACTAATGGTGCAATCAGCGTGAGCGGCACGGTGTTTGAAGAAGATATTTTAAAACTCACTGAGATTGATGGGTTTCATATCGATATAGAGCCAAAGGGCAAAATGCTTTTATTCAGGAATACGGATATTCCAGGCGTTATCGGGAGCGTGGGGAATGTTTTTGCTAGGCATGGCATTAATATCGCAGATTTTCGTTTGGGGCGCAACACGCAAAAAGAAGCCCTAGCGCTCATTATTGTAGATGAAGAGGTTTCTTTGGAAGTTTTAGAAGAGCTTAAAAGCATTCCTGCGTGTTTAAGCGTCCATTATGTGGTTATTTAAACATGCGAGATTTTGTAAAGCTTTTAAAAGAGCATGGTGAATTAGAAATCATTGACGCTCCCCTTGAAGTGGATTTAGAAATCGCTCATTTAGCCTATATAGAAGCGAAAAAACCTAATGGAGGCAAAGCCCTCTTATTCACGCGCCCCATAAGAAAAGAGAATAATCAAGTCAAAACCTTTGACATGCCTGTTTTAATGAACGCTTTTGGCTCATTCAAACGCTTAGATCTTTTATTAAAAACCCCCATAGAGGTTTTGCAACAACGCATGCAAACTTTCTTGCACTTTAACGCTCCTAAAAATTTCGCTGAAAGTTTGAAAGTCTTAAAGGATTTATGGGCTTTAAGACACATTTTCCCTAAAAAAACCGCTCGCCCTAAAAACCTCATCATTAAGCAAAACGAAGAGGTTAATCTATGGGATCTACCCGTTTTAAAAACTTGGGAAAAAGATGGCGGGGCTTTCATCACTATGGGGCAAGTCTATACCCAAAGCCTGGATCATAAAAAAAAGAATTTAGGCATGTATCGTTTGCAAGTTTATGATAAAAACCATTTAGGCTTGCACTGGCAAATCCATAAAGACTCCCAACTTTTTTTCCACGAATACGCTAAAGCTAAAGTCAAAATGCCTGTAAGCATTGCGATTGGTGGGGACTTGCTCTATACATGGTGCGCTACTGCCCCCCTACCTTATGGGATTTATGAGCTCATGCTTTATGGGTTTATAAGAGGGAAAAAAGTGCAAGTGATGCCTTGCTTGAGTAACCCTTTGAGCGTGCCAAAAGATTGCGATATTGTGATAGAGGGGTTTGTGGATTGCGAAAAGCTAGAGCTTGAAGGGCCTTTTGGGGATCATACTGGCTATTATACCCCCATTGAGCCTTACCCTGTTTTGGAAGTCAAAACCATTAGCTACAAAAAAGATTCCATTTATTTAGCCACTGTGGTGGGTAAACCCCCTTTAGAAGACAAATACATGGGGTATTTGACTGAACGCTTATTCTTGCCCTTGCTAAAAACCAACGCCCCCAATCTTATAGACTATTGCATGCCAGAAAATGGGGTGTTTCACAATTTGATTTTAGCCCAAATACACACGCGCTACAACGCTCATGCCAAGCAAGTCATGCATGCTTTTTGGGGTGTGGGGCAAATGAGTTTTGTCAAACATGCGATTTTTGTCAATGAAGACGCTCCTAGTTTGAGGGACACTAACGCTATCATTGAATATATATTAGAAAATTTTTCTAAAGAAAGCGCGCTCATTTCTCAAGGCGTGTGCGACGCATTAGATCATGCAAGCCCTGAATACGCTATGGGGGGGAAACTCGGTATTGATGCGACCTCTAAAAGCAATACCCCCTACCCCACGCTTTTAGACGATAACGCCCTATTAGCGCTTTTACAAGATAAAATGCAAAATATCATTCTTTTGAAGCAATACTACCCACACACTCGTAACCCTATTTGTGTGATTAGCGTGGAAAAGAAAGATAAAAGCATCATTGAATCGGCGAAAAATTTGTTGGGTTTTGAAGAGTATTTACGCATTGTGGTGTTTGTAGAGCATACCAGCAACGATTTGAACAACCCCTACATGCTATTGTGGCGCGTTGTCAATAATATTGACGCGCAGCGCGATATTCTCACCTCTAAACATTGCTTTTTTATAGACGCTACCAATAAGGGCGTCATGGACAAACATTTTAGAGAATGGCCCGCAGAAACGAATTGCTCCATGGAAGTCATAGAGAATTTAAGAAAGAAAGGGTTTTTAAAAGATTTTGAAAAGTTGAATCAAAAATTCCATCTCACGCATTCTTTTAGCACCCACAAAGAAGATCTATGAAGAAGAGCTATAAAGAATAACTATGATAGATTATCGCCAAAAAATTGATTCCCTCATTGCAAAAATAGAAAAAGCGCGCATCGCCTATTCAAGACACCATATTGTAAAAATCGTGGCTATCTCAAAAAACGCTTCCCTAGAAGCCATCCAGCATTACTACAACTGCTCTCAAAGGGCTTTTGGAGAAAATAAAGTTCAAGATTTAAAAACTAAAATGCACTCTTTAGAGCATTTACCCCTTGAATGGCACATGGTAGGCTCTTTGCAAGAAAATAAGATCAATACGCTTTTAAGTTTAAAACCCGCCCTTTTGCATTCTTTAGACTCTTTAGAACTCGCTTTAAAAATAGAAAAGCGTTGCGAAACTTTGGGCGTCAATTTAAACGCTCTTTTACAGGTTAATAGCGCGTATGAAAAAAGTAAAAGTGGGGTGAAACCTGAAGAAACGCTAGAAATTTATTCTCAAATCAGTGAAACTTGCAAACGCATCCAACTTAAAGGGCTTATGTGTATAGGAGCACACACCGATGATGAAACAAAAATTGAAAAATCCTTTATTACCACGAAAAAACTTTTTGATCAACTAAAAAATGCGAGCATCCTTTCAATGGGCATGAGTTATGATTTTGAATTAGCGATTGCTTGCGGGGCGAATCTTTTAAGGATTGGCTCTTTTTTGTTTAAAGAGTGAGATGCTAGAAACTTTTACGCTTGAGAATGGGGCTGTTTTTATCTCTGATGCGCATTTTTTACCTAAAAGCCCCTATTTAATCAATACGCTTAAAGAACTTTTATGCATTAAACCCCCACAAGTTTTTTTCATGGGCGATATTTTCCATGTCCTTGTGGGCTATTTGCCTTTAGATGAAGAGCAACAAACCATCGTTGATCTCATCAACGCTTTAAGCGAAATTGTGCAAGTTTTTTACTTTGAAGGCAACCATGATTTTTCCATGCGTTTTGTCCTCAGCCCTAAAGTGGTCATTTTTGAGCGCCACAACCAGCCCGCATTATTCCAATACCATAACAAACGCTTTTTACTAGCACATGGGGATTTATTCACCACTAGAGCGTATGAATTTTACATCACGCAACTCACTTCCACTTGGGCGAGATTTTTTCTAACTTTTTTAAATCTAATGAGTTTTAAAACCTTATACCCCCTTTTTAAAAAACTCATCTATCAAAAACCCGTCCGCCTTTGGGAATTAGAATCAAAAGAATTAAAAGCCTTTATTGAAAAGCGCTTAAAAGCCTATCAAAACTATATTAAAAACCTTAAAGGGATTGATGGCATTGACGGCATTATAGAGGGGCATTTCCATCTCAAAAGCGCTATAAAAACCCCCTTGAATGCACCCATTTATTGCCCACTCCCCTCTTTTTATTACGAACAAAGCCTTTTTAAGGTATCATCAAACATTTTAGAATCATCTCACAATAAGGACGCCTAAATCATGGCAGAAAAAATGGCTAACGCTTTAAAGTTAAGCGAAATAGAACTCGTGGATTTTCGTATTTATGGCATGCAAGAGAGTGTCCCTTATGAGGGGATTTATGGCATTAATGTAGCTAAAGTCCAAGAAATCATCCCCATGCCTACCCTTTTTGAATACCCCACAAATTTGGACTACATCATCGGCGTGTTTGATTTGCGCTCCACGATCATTCCGCTTATAGACTTGGCCAAATGGATAGGGATTGTCCCGGATAAAAGCAAGGAAAATGAAAGAATCGTCATCATCACTGAATTTAACAACGTTAAAATGGGCTTTTTAGTCCATTCCGCTAGGCGTATCAGGCGCATTAGTTGGAAAGATGTGGAGCCTGCGTCCTTTAGCGCATCCAATAATATCCATAAAGAAAATATCACCGGCACCACGCGCATTGAAAACGACAAAACCCTGCTCATTTTGGATTTAGAAAGCATTTTAGACGATTTAAAGCTTAATGAAGACGCTAAAAGCGCTAAGGAAGACACCCCTAAAGAGCGTTTTGAGGGCGAAGTGTTGTTTTTAGACGATAGCAAGACCGCAAGAAAAACCTTAAAAAACCATTTGAGCAAATTGGGTTTTAGCATCACGGAAGCTGTGGATGGGGAAGACGGACTGAACAAATTAGAAATGCTATTCAAAAAATACGGGGACGATTTGAGGAAGCATTTGAAATTCATTATTTCAGATGTTGAAATGCCTAAAATGGATGGCTATCATTTCTTATTCAAGCTCCAAAAAGACCCAAGGTTTGCTTATATCCCGGTGATTTTTAATTCTTCTATTTGCGATAATTATAGCGCTGAAAGGGCTAAAGAAATGGGGGCTGTGGCGTATTTAGTCAAGTTTGACGCAGAAAAATTCACCGAAGAAATTTCTAAGATTTTAGACAAGAATGCGTAATTTTTATTGATAAAATTGTAAAATACTCTTATCTCAAACGCTAAAAAGGGGTTTAAATGGATGATTTGCAAGAAATAATGGAAGACTTCTTGATTGAAGCCTTTGAAATGAACGAGCAGTTGGATCAGGATCTGGTGGAATTAGAGCATAATCCTGAAGATTTAGACTTGCTCAATCGCATTTTTAGAGTCGCTCACACCATTAAAGGCTCTAGCTCGTTTTTGAATCTTAACATTCTCACGCACCTCACGCACAACATGGAAGATGTCTTAAATCGCGCCAGAAAAGGCGAAATCAAGATCACGCCTGATATTATGGATGTCGTGTTGCGCTCCATTGATTTGATGAAGACCTTGCTCGTAACGATTAGAGATACCGGCTCTGATACTAATAACGGCAAAGAAAATGAAATTGAAGAAGCGGTCAAACAACTTCAAGCCATTACGAGCCAGAATTTAGAGGGCGTTCAAGAAACTTCAGGGGCTAAAGAAACTCCCCAACAAGAAAATAAGCAAGAAATTAAACAAGAAGCTAAAGAAGAAACCAAAGAAAATAAAGCCCCTACTGCACAAAACCTAGCAAGCGATAATCCGCTGGCCGATGAGCCGGATTTGGATTATACTAACATGAGCGCTGAAGAAGTGGAAGCCGAAATTGAACGATTGCTGAACAAGCGCCAAGAGGCCGATAAAGAACGAAGAGCCCAAAAAAAACAAGAAGCTAAACCAGAAGTTGCACCCACAAAAGAACCCCAAAAAACAGAAACTCCCAAAGCCCCAAAAACAGAAACTAAAGCCAAAGCCAAAACCGATAGCGAAGAAAATAAAGCCCCCTCTATTGGCGTGGAGCAAACCGTTAGGGTGGATGTACGCCGCTTGGATCACTTGATGAATTTAATCGGTGAGCTTGTTTTAGGCAAAAACCGCTTGATTAGGATTTATAGCGATGTGGAAGAACGCTATGATGGGGAGAAATTTTTAGAGGAATTAAACCAGGTGGTTTCTTCTATTTCAGCGGTAACGACAGACTTGCAGCTTGCGGTGATGAAAACCCGAATGCAACCGGTGGGCAAGGTGTTTAACAAATTCCCTCGCATGGTAAGGGATTTGAGCCGAGAGTTAGGCAAGAGCATTGAATTGATCATTGAAGGCGAAGAAACCGAACTAGACAAATCCATTGTGGAAGAAATTGGCGATCCGCTCATCCACATTATCCGCAACTCATGCGATCATGGGATTGAGCCGTTGGAAGAAAGAAAAAGGCTTAACAAACCTGAAACCGGTAAAGTGCAATTGAGCGCGTATAATGAGGGTAACCACATTGTGATTAAAATCTCTGATGATGGTAAGGGCTTAGATCCTGCAATGCTTAAAGAAAAAGCCGTTGAAAAAGGGGTGATTAGCGAAAGAGACGCTGAAAGCATGAGCGATAGGGAAGCGTTTAACCTTATTTTCAAGCCAGGTTTTTCTACCGCAAAAACCGTTTCTAATGTCTCAGGCAGAGGCGTGGGCATGGATGTGGTGAAAACCAATATTGAAAAGCTTAACGGGATCATTGAAATTGATTCAGAAGTGGGGGTAGGCACGACTCAAAAGCTTAAAATCCCTCTCACTCTGGCCATCATTCAAGCTTTACTCGTGGGCGTTCAAGAAGAATATTACGCTATCCCGCTTTCTTCGGTTTTAGAAACCGTGCGCATCAGCCATGATGAAATTTACACCGTTGATGGCAAGAGCGTGTTGCGTTTGAGAGATGAGGTGCTTTCTTTGGTGCGCCTTTCTGATATTTTTAAAGTGGATGCTATTTTAGAATCCAACTCTGATGTGTATGTGGTCATCATTGGCTTGGCTGATCAAAAAATTGGCGTGATCGTGGATTATTTGATCGGTCAAGAAGAAGTGGTCATCAAATCTTTAGGCTATTACCTTAAAAACACTAGAGGCATTGCTGGGGCTACGGTGAGAGGCGATGGGAAAATCACTCTCATTGTGGATGTGGGAGCGATGATGGATATGGCAAAAAGCATCAAGGTCAATATCACTAATTTGATGAATGAATCAGAAAACACGAAAAGCAAAAGTTCTCCTAGCGATTATATTGTTTTAGCGATTGATGACAGCAGCACAGATAGGGCGATTATCCGCAAATGTTTAAAACCATTAGGCATCACGCTTTTAGAGGCCACTAATGGGTTGGAGGGCTTAGAAATGCTTAAAAATGGCGATAAAATCCCAGACGCTATTTTAGTGGATATTGAAATGCCTAAAATGGACGGCTACACTTTCGCTTCTGAAGTGCGTAAATACAATAAGTTCAAAAACTTGCCTTTGATTGCAGTCACTAGTCGGGTGACTAAAACCGACAGGATGCGCGGCGTTGAATCCGGCATGACCGAATACATCACCAAACCTTATAGCGGTGAGTATTTAGCTACCGTAGTGAAGCGCAGTATTAAATTAGAAGGAAGTGAGTCATGAGTAACCAATTAAAAGATTTATTTGAAAAACAAAAAGAAGCCAATGCGGGTTCTAAACCAGAAGATAGTGAAGAAATTTTGCAATTCATTGGCTTTATTATCGGCGATGAAGAGTATGCCATTCCCATTTTGAATATTTTAGAGATCGTCAAACCCATCGGCTACACACGAGTCCCTGAGACGCCCAACTATGTGCTTGGCGTGTTCAATTTAAGGGGTAATGTCTTCCCTTTGATTAGCTTGCGCTTGAAATTTGGCTTGAAAGCGGAAAAACAAAATAAAGACACTCGTTATCTAGTGGTGCGCCATAACGACCAGATCGCTGGGTTTTTCATAGATCGCTTGACTGAAGCCATTCGCATCAAACAAACGGATATTGATCCGGTGCCAGAGACTTTGAGCGATAACAATAATCTAACTTATGGCATTGGGAAGCAAAACGATCGGTTGGTAACCATTTTAAGGGTGGAAGAAATCCTAAAAAAAGACTTTTAAAACTTTTTAACTTATCAAAATAAGCCCCCTATCATGGGCTTAAGGCTTATCCCATTAAAAAGCTTGATCAAGCGATAATCTCATGTTAGCGTTTGGTTCAAAACAAAGCCTTTTTAATATTTTCTTTTTAATATTTTTTTAAAATAGCGTGAAATTTTTCAAACGGATTTCACAAGAACTTTTTATTTTTGTTGCCAATATTTTAATAAACGAAGTTTTTGCGTTGAGATTTATTAGATTATAGCCCCCTCCTTTTAGGGATTTTTATTTCAACACTTTTAAAAGCGCTTCATAATTGGGCTCTTCTAAAATGTTTTGAACGATTTCTTTATAGATGAGTACCCCTTGAGCGTCCAAAACAAACACGGATCGAGCGAGTAAGCCTTGCAAAGAGCCTTTGCCCAACAGCACGCCGTAATTTTCCCCAAAAGCCTTATACCTAAAATCGCTTAAAATTCTTAGATCCTTAATGCCTTCAGTGCCGCAAATTTGTCCTTGAGAAAAAGGCAAGTCCATAGAAATAACGCTAAAACTCACAGAAGGCAGTTTGCCGGCTTGTTCGTTGAAATGTTTGGCTTGGAGCAAGCAAACCGATCCGGTTAAACTAGGGAGCGCGCTAATGACTTGAAAACGCACGCCTTGTTTTAATAAATTGACTTCTTGCAAATCGCCATTCACTAATTTCACATCAGGAGCTTTATCGCCCACTTTTAGGGTTTTCCCTTCTAATTGGTATGTTTCTTCTTTAAAAGTAACTTTTTGCATTGTTAAATCCTTTCTCATTGAATTGCTATATTGCGTTAGAATAATAGTCTATTAAGATTAACTATTAAAAAATTTAAGAAAGATTTGTTAAAAAAATCGTTTTAATTTTTTAAAAACCCCATAAAATCCACAAAATTTGCATAACGATCCATTTTTAAGAAAAGATTTACCAAAAAGTATTAAAAAATGATTACAATACGGCTATCTAATCACAAGGAGAAAACATGTTTACATTACGAGAATTACCTTTTGCTAAAGACAGCATGGGAGATTTTTTAAGCCCTGTAGCGTTTGATTTCCACTATGGAAAACACCACCAAACTTATGTGAATAATTTGAATAATTTAATCAAAGGCACGGAGTTTGAAGAAAGTTGCCTATACACCATTTTGACGAAGTCTAGCGGAGGCGTGTTCAATAACGCCGCTCAAATCTATAACCACGATTTTTATTGGGATTGCTTAAGCCCTAAAGCGACTGCATTGAGCGATGAATTGAAAGGGGCTTTAGAAAAAGATTTTGGCTCACTAGAGAAATTTAAAGAAGAATTTATTAAGAGCGCGACCACTTTGTTTGGCTCTGGTTGGAATTGGGCGGCGTATAATTCAGACACTCAAAAAATTGAAATCATTCAAACGAGCAACGCTCAAACCCCAGTAACGGATAAAAAAGTGCCGCTTTTAGTGGTGGATGTGTGGGAGCATGCTTATTATATTGACCATAAAAACGCGCGCCCTGTGTATTTGGAAAAATTCTATGGGCATATTAATTGGCATTTTGTCTCTCAATGCTATGAATGGGCGAAAAAAGAAGGCTTAGGCTCAGTGGATTACTACATCAATGAATTGGTGCATAAAAAGGCTTAAGCGTTATTTTAATAGGGTGGTTTAAAGCTTTTAAACCACGCTTTTTGTTGATGAAAGACACTCTTTTTAACAAAGCCTTAAACAAACGCTTTTGTTTTGATGAAAAAGTCGCTCATGTTTTTGATGACATGCTAAAGCGTTCTATCCCTTATTACCATGAAATGTTAAATTTAGGGGCGTATTTTATCGCTCAAAATTTGAAAGAAAGCATCAATCCTAAACCCTTGATCTATGATTTGGGTTGTTCTACCGGAAACTTTTTTATCGCACTCAACCAACAAATCCAACAAGATATTGAGCTTGTAGGGATTGACAATTCCATGCCCATGCTCAAAAAAGCGCAAGAAAAATTAAAAGATTTTAAAAATACCCGTTTTGAATGCATGGATTTTTTAGAGGTTGACTTTAAAGAAGCGAATGCGTTTTCATTGCTTTTTGTGTTGCAATTTGTCCGCCCTATGCAAAGAGAAGTGCTGCTCAAAAAGATTTATAATAGCCTTGCGTTGAATGGGGTTTTATTGGTGGGCGAAAAGATCATGAGTGAAGACAGGATATTAGACAAGCAAATGATAGAGCTATACTACCTTTATAAACAAAATCAAGGTTATAGCCACAATGAAATCGCTTTCAAAAGAGAAGCGTTAGAAAATGTGCTTGTGCCTTATAGCTTGAAAGAAAATATCGCTCTTTTAGAAAGCGTGGGGTTTAAGCATGTGGAAGCGCTGTTTAAATGGGTGAATTTCACGCTGTTAGTCGCTAGGAAAACCTGATTATTTTTTAAAAATATAGAAAAACTGAAATTTTTAAAAAATATCCACAGGATCCATATTCACGCTGCAAGGGATATTTTGGGCGGCTTTTAAAAACGCATGCACGCTTTTGACTAGGCTTAAAGGGTTTTTAGAACGCAATAAAATAAGGTAGCGATAAGAGGAAGCGATTTTTTCAATGGGGGCTTTAAAGCTAGAGAGCGTTACGCCCTTTTCCAAGCACAAAGAAAGGATTTGAGCGGCTTTTAGGCTTAATTGTTGGGCTTTTTCTTCGTTTTTATGCTTAAATTCCAACAAACACAGCCTTGAAAAAGGCGGGTAGAGTTCGCATCGTTCTTGCAATTCGTATTGTAAAAAATCTTCATAATCTTCTAAAAAATTTTTTAATAGATCTGTTTCGGTGCTTTGAATGAACACTTGGCCAGAAATTTGTCTTGCACTCCTTCCGGCGATTTGATGCAATAACGATACGCCTTCTTCTAAAGCCCTATAACTATTGGATTTAATGATATTGTCTATGCCTAAAACAACCGCCAAACTCACTTTAGCGTAATCATGCCCTTTGCTTATCATTTGCGTGCCGATTAAAATATTAGTTTTTTGGGCGTTGAAATCATTCAAAATACTATGGAGTTTTTTTGGCGTGCTGGTGTGATCTTTGTCTAAAATCGCTATTTTAGCCCCCTTTAAAAGGCTTTCTAATTCCTTTAACACTTGCATAGTGCCTATCCTTTTACCCACTAAGACTTCGCTTTGACACGCGCTGCAAATTTTAGGGATAGGGCTTGAATAATGGCAATAATGGCACATGAGTTTGTTGGTTTTTAAGTGCAAACTCATATTCACGCTACAAAAGGGGCATTGAACGCTTTTGTAACAATTTTGACACAACAAGGTTTTGAAATTAGCCCTTGTAGGCACAAAAATAATGGCTTGCTCGTTTTTGTCTATAACTTGTTTTAGCGCTTCTAGGAGTTTGGGCGTGATAAAATTTGGAGTTTTTTCAAAAATAATGTTTTTTTGCGTGGGGGTGTAGCGCCCCTTTAGGCGCACTAAAGCCTTATTTTTAAAGCGCTTGTAACTACTCAAGCTTGGCGTAGCAGAGCCTAAAACCACTTGAATAGAGAATTTATGGGATAAATACAAGCATAAATCCCTAGCGTTATACATGGGGCTTTGCTGGGATTTATAAGAAAAGTCATGCTCTTCATCTACAATAACTAAGCCCAGCTCTTTAAGGGGCAAGAATAACGCGCTTCGTGTGCCTACCACTAGCCTTATTTCTTGTGAATAAAGCTTTTCTAAAAATTGTTTTTTTTGATTTTGAGAGAGTTTGCTATGCCATAAGCCTAGATTTTCTTTAAAGACTTTTTTAAGGCGTTGTTGCATTTGAGGGGTGAGGGCGATTTCTGGCACCAATAATAAAGCGCTTTTTTTTTGCTCTAACATTTGAGCGATTAAATGCATATAAATTTCGGTTTTACCGCTACCCGTATCGCCAAAGAGCAAGCTTATTGAATGTTTTTGCAATGCGTTTAAGGCGTTGGTTTGCGTTTGGCTTAACGCGCTAAGATCGGACTTGATTTTTTCTAATTTTGCAATATCGCATTTTTTAAAGGGGGTAAAAAGGCTTAAAACTAAAGAGGGACTAGCCGAGTAATATTGAGCGATAAATTCAGCAAGCTCTATTTGAAAGGGGAGTAAAAAATAAGGGGTTTTTTCCAGTTCTAGGCATTCAAAAGAGGGTTTTGAAACTTCTTCAAGAACGACGCCTAAAAGCGTTTTATTCCTTAAATTAATATTGACTAACGCTCCTTTTGGGTGTTGTTCGTTAGAAAAATAGGTTAAAGGGGGGGTTTTATTTTTTAAGGGAGCGATTAAGTAGTAGAACATGATGAGATTTTTTCTAAAAGCTTTTTGAGTTCATTGTGCAAATACTCGTTCTGGCAACTTTCATGCAAATAATCCTTTAAAAGCTCTAAAGCGTTTAATTCTTGGTTGTGGAAACGCTCCTTTAGGGTGCGTTTCATCTCATCGCTAAAGGTGTTATTGAGAGAGATTTTATAGCGTTTGCCTAAATAAGTGATTTCTAAGCTATCGTTTTCTAAAGACATGTTTTTAATGGTTTATGACAATAAATCAGAGATTTTGTCATAAAGACCTTGAATGCCCTTATCTTTAGCACTCAATTCATCGTATAAAATAGCGATTTGAATGTCTTTTTCTTCATTTTGCGCATTTAGCGTGGTGTTTGCTTGGCGTAAAGCGTTTAATTCTTCTTCTTGTTTTTTGATTTTTTCAATCAACTCATCAATTTTAGCGCCCAACTGGTTTAACAAACTTAGAGATTGCATAATAAGCCTTTCATGGTTTTTAAAAGTTATTATATCAAAGCTATTTGATTATCGCAAAATACCCCTATTTTATTAAGGTAACGACTTTTATCATAAAATAAGGTAACTAAAACCCCATTTTTAAACAATTCTTATGGTGGTGTTGGGTATTTTTGATTACCATAACAAAATAGAGAGCCTTACTTGGGAATGATAAATGCAAAAGAATATATTAAAAATGACGCTGTTGTTGGTTTTTCTCTTTTTAGGAAACGCTGTTGGTTTAGAGGATAAAGAAGCGACTACCCAGCCCAAAAGCCCTCAAAATACGCCTAAAAATTTACCCCCCATCCAATTAAAGCTTGATCAAGCCCATGAAGATCTTATTAAAATGTTAGACAACATGGGAAAAAGCACGCAGTATGAGTTCCCTAAAATTAAAGAAATCCTAGAGCAAAGCGAAGAAGAATGGCTCAAAGTCGCCCATGAAGAATGCATAGCGTTAGTCATGTTAGTAAGCCCAAAAGCTTCTATTGAACATAGCCCCATTTATAAAAATTGCTATGAAGCTTATGTGAAGCAAAGAATCCATGATTTATATGATTTTTATATAGAGAGCAAAAAGGTGAAAAGAAAGATCAAAAAAGCCCGTAAGCAAGAGGTTGCTACCAATCAATCCCAATCCGCAAAAAAAGAACCGCCTAAAAATGAGCGTCAAAAAAACTTGACAAAACCGAGCTTAACAGATGCGAGTATCCCTAAAGGGTATTACTTGCAAGTGGGGGCTTTTTTGAACGCGCCCAGTAAGGATTTTTTGCAAACGCTCAAAAATTTCCCTTATAAAATAGAGAAAAAAGACTCCCTCACGCATTATTTTATTGGCCCTTACAAAATCAAAGAAGAAGCCCTAAAACAGCTTGAAAATGCGGCTAAAAGCTTTAAAAATAAGCCTGTGTTGGTGGAAAAATGATTGTTTTAATTCCAATTCTTAATAGCTTTTTTTAACGGAGCATTGGCGATAAAAAATAAAACTCAAAAGCATTTTTTAAATAGTCAAAGAGCTTGTTTTAATCAAGCGATCATCTCTTAAAAAGCGATCTTATTGGATTTTCATTTGATAAAGCCATCTGGCTATCAATGCGACAAACAAACTCGCACCCAAAAACGCATAGCCTATCATTTTATAAAGGGGGATAAAGGTTTTTTGAATTTCTTCTTCTATAATAATGATTTTAGAAACCCCTAAGCGGTTATTTGGAGCGTCATCTATGAGGTAAAAACCCTGTTTTTTAAGCACAAAATAGGGGGTTTTGATTAAGGCTTCCTTTTTAAAAGAAATCACAAACGCCCCAACATTGGAAAACTTGACCTTATTGTCTGTATCCAATAAGACAAAGGGGGTGTTTTTGAATCGCTCTTCTAGGATTTTTAAAGGCTCTAAAGAAGAGGTATTATTGAGTTCTAAAAGGCTTTTAGCGATAACATCAGCGGTGTATTGCATGCGTATTTGGGTGTTTTCTAAGAGGTTGTTTTTTGCATAAAAGAAAAATGACGCTAACAAAACCCCCACTAAAAGCAAGGTAGAAAAAAGATAAACCATCAAAAAACGCTTTTTAAAAGCATAGGGCATGACAAACCTTTTTATAGTGGGTTGGATAACACGGCTTTTTACTATCCACTTGAATTAAAAACACTCAAAAGTACCCCCTTTTTTTTACCATATTTATTTAATTTTATAGCAAATTTTTGAAAAATTGTTATAATTCCTGCACTTTTATTGGTAAATTTAATGAAAAAGGAGTTTAGAACATGCTTGATGTATGGATAGATATGATAATTTGTATTTTCTACTTGCTCTTTTTTACGACTCCTTACATTGTGGGCGATATTTTGCAATTGAAATGCATCCGCCAAAAGCTCTGCGAGAGGCCTATTTTACTTTCTCAAAAGGATTATGAAGAAGCGGGTCATTATGCGATTAGGAAAATGCAATTATCCATCATTTCTCAAATTTTAGACGGCATCATCTTTGCTGGCTGGGTCTTTTTTGGCTTGACGCATTTAGAAGATTTAATGCATTATTTGAATCTTCCTGAAACGCTCGGTTACTTGGTGTTTGCGTTGTTGTTTTTAGCGATTCAAAGCGTTTTATCCTTGCCCATTAATTACTACACCACCATGCATTTGGATAAGGAATTTGGCTTTTCTAAGGTGAGCTTGTCGTTGTTTTTTAAGGATTTTTTCAAAGGCTTTTTACTCACTTTAGGCGTGGGGTTGTTGTTGATTTACACCCTCATTATGATCATTGAACATGTAGAGCATTGGGAGATCAGCTCGTTTTTTGTCGTGTTTGTTTTCATGATTTTGGCTAACCTTTTTTACCCTAAAATCGCGCAGCTTTTCAACCAATTCACCCCCTTAAACAATAGGGATTTAGAAAAGCAAATTGAAAGCATGATGGATAAAGTGGGTTTTAAATCCGAAGGCATTTTTGTGATGGACGCTAGCAAGAGAGATGGGCGTTTGAATGCGTATTTTGGGGGCTTGGGCAAGAATAAACGAGTGGTGTTGTTTGACACTTTGCTTTCTAAAGTTGGGACAGAGGGGCTTTTAGCGATTTTAGGGCATGAGTTGGGGCATTTTAAAAATAACGATTTGTTAAAAAGTTTAGGGATTATGGGGGGCTTGCTCGCTTTGGTTTTTGCTCTGATCGCTCATTTGCCGCCATTGGTTTTTGAAGGCTTTAATGTCTCGCAAACGCCAGCGAGTTTGATTGCGATTTTACTCTTGTTTTTGCCGGTATTTTCCTTTTACGCCATGCCTTTGATCGGGTTTTTTAGCCGCAAAAATGAATACAACGCCGACAAATTTGGGGCGAGCTTAAGCTCTAAAGAGACTCTAGCTAAAGCTTTAGTGTCCATTGTCAATGAAAATAAGGCTTTCCCCTATTCGCACCCCTTTTATGTTTTCTTGCATTTCACGCACCCACCGCTTTTAGAACGCTTGAAAGCTTTGGATTACGAAATTGAATGACCCTTTCACAAGCCCTAAACAAAGCCAAAAAAGAATTATCCCAAAAAGGTTTTAGGGGGGGGTTAGAGTCTGAAATTTTACTGGGCTTTGTTTTGCAAAAAGAAAGGGTTTTTTTGCACACGCATGCCTATTTGGAATTAAGCCACAAAGAAGAAATGCGCTTTTTTGAATTGGTGGAAAAGTGCTTGAACGACTACCCCATAGAGTATTTATTAGAAAGCTGTGATTTTTATGGGCGTTCTTTTTTTGTGAATGAGCATGTTTTAATCCCACGGCCTGAAACGGAGATTTTAGTCCAAAAAGCGTTGGATATTATCGCTCAATACCATTTAAAAGAGGTGGGCGAAATCGGCATAGGGAGCGCTTGTGTTTCGGTGAGTTTGGCTTTAGAAAACCCTAATCTCTCTATTCATGCGAGCGATATTTCACCCAACGCTTTAGAAGTGGCGTCAAAAAATATTGAACGCTTTGATTTAAAGGAGCGTATTTTTTTAAAACAAACGCATCTTTGGGATCACATGCCAACAACACCCATGCTTGTTTCTAACCCGCCCTATATCGCTAAAAATTATCCTTTGGATAAATCCGTTTTAAAAGAACCGCACAAAGCCCTTTTTGGGGGGGTTAAAGGCGATGAAATCTTAAAAGAAATCATTTTTTTAGCCGCTGGATTAAAAATCCCTTTTTTGGTTTGTGAAATGGGGCATGATCAGTTGGAAAGCTTGAAAGAATGCTTGGAATTTTGCGGTTATGATGCAGAGTTTTACAAGGATTTGAGCGACTTTGATAGAGGGTTTGTGGGCATTTTAAAAAGTTTTTTAAGATCAAATTAAAACTTAATTACCCTTTTAGTGTTACAATAAAAACACTAAAAACAATAAAGGATGTCGCTCATGTATATTGAAAAAATCCTCCAGTCTTTACAAAAAAAATACCCTTATCAAAAAGAGTTCCACCAGGCTGTCTATGAGGCTATCACTTCGTTAAAACCCCTTTTAGACAGCGATAAAAGTTATGAAAAGCATGCGATTTTAGAGCGTTTGGTTGAGCCTGAAAGAGAGATTTTTTTTAGGGTGTGTTGGCTAGATGACAACAATCAAATCCAAGTCAATCGGGGGTGTAGAGTTGAATTCAATTCGGCTATTGGCCCTTATAAAGGGGGATTGAGGTTCCACCCTAGCGTGAATGAAAGCGTGATCAAATTCTTAGGCTTTGAGCAAGTGTTGAAAAATTCGCTCACCACTTTGGCTATGGGGGGCGCTAAGGGGGGGAGCGATTTTGACCCTAAAGGGAAGAGCGAGCATGAGATCATGCGTTTTTGCCAGGCGTTCATGAATGAATTATACCGCCATATTGGAGCCACAACCGATGTGCCAGCTGGGGATATTGGAGTGGGTGAAAGAGAGATTGGCTATTTGTTTGGGCAATACAAAAAATTAGTCAATCGTTTTGAGGGCGTATTGACCGGTAAGGGGCTTACTTATGGGGGGAGTTTGTGCCGAAAAGAAGCTACCGGTTATGGGTGCGTGTATTTTGCTGAAGAAATGTTGCAAGAAAGAAACAGCTCTTTAGAGGGTAAGGTTTGCAGCGTTTCTGGGAGCGGTAATGTCGCTATTTATACCATTGAAAAATTGCTTCAAATAGGCGCTAAACCGGTAACTGCAAGCGATTCTAATGGCATGATTTATGATAAAGAGGGCATTGATTTAGATCTTTTAAAAGAGATTAAAGAGGTTCGTCGTGGGAGGATTGAAGAATACGCTTTAGAAAAAAAGAGCGCGAAATACACGCCCACAGAAAACTACCCCAAAGGGGGGAATGCGATATGGCATGTGCCTTGTTTTGCGGCTTTTCCTAGCGCGACAGAAAATGAATTGAGCGTTTTAGACGCCAAAATTCTCCTTTCTAACGGGTGTAAATGCGTGGTTGAAGGGGCGAACATGCCCTCAAGCAATGAAGCGGTTGAATTGTTTTTGCAGGCTAAAATTTCTTATGGTTTGGGCAAGGCAGCTAATGCTGGAGGGGTGAGCGTGAGCGGTTTGGAAATGGCGCAAAATGCGAGCATGCACCCGTGGAGTTTTGAAGTGGTGGATGCGAAATTGCACCATATTATGAAAGAGATTTATAAAAATGTCTCTCAAACCGCTAAAGAGTTTAAAGACCCTACTAATTTCGTTTTAGGGGCTAATATCGCTGGGTTTAGAAAGGTAGCATCTGCGATGATAGCCCAAGGGGTTTGATTTACCCCCAATTTTACTCAATGGATATTAGCGGCTCATGCAAATCACGATAAAGAGTGAAAGGGTTATTATGATAAATCGTGTCGTTTTCTAAAATGGTTTTAAAAAAATCTAAGATTTTTTTAAAACTCAAATTTTGGTAAAAATAAGCTTTCCCATCAATTTCATTTAAAGGGTTTTCATAAAGCATGTCTAAATAAGCGTTTGGGTGCGTGTGCAAGTATCTTATATAATCAATCGCTTCATCAAAATCTTTAAAATCATGCACATTCACAAAACTTTTAGGGTTAAAATCTTTTGCCACGCTAGGACTCCCCCAATAAATAGGGATAGTGTGGCTGAAATAAGCGTCAATGATTTTTTCAGTAACATAGCCATAGCCTAAAGTGTTTTCAAAACACAGATTGAACTTGTATTGGCTTAAAAACTCGCTCTTGTTTTTGACATGATAGCCTAAAGTGTTTTTCACTGCTCCTCCCCCAGTGACCGGCTCAATAGCGTTTAAAGCCTCATAGAAAGCGTTCCTTTTAGGGGCGTTAGGATTGCTGGCGACAAAACTTGCAAACCCTCTTTTGAAAGGATCGCTCTCGCCTTTCACTACAGCGCATAAATTGGGGTGGTTTTCTTTAAATTTATGGGAGGGCTTTTTTAAAGTATAAAGGCTATCAGATTTGAGTTTGTAGGGTGCGGTGGTGTCATTCACGCTTTGAGCCTTATAATGCAAACTTGCATAATATAAAGGCATTCTCAAATAACGCTCTTTAAAATCCAATTCATCAAAGCCTATGGCGTAATCAAAGAGGTTGAAATTAGGGACTTCATTTTCACCCGTATAAAACACTCGTTTAGCGTTTTGGTAGGAGAGGATTTTTCTAGCCTCCCCAACAGGACTGCCAAAGACTAGGTCTGCGGGTTTGTTGGGGTTTTCATGAATAGCGATTTTATAGCACCGACTGAGAATAAAATAAAGAACGCTCTTTTTAAATTCTTTAGCGCCTCCCCACCAATTCGCCACAGCGATTTTTAGGGGGGGGGAACTTATATGCAATTTTTTTTTTAATTGAAGCGCTTTCTACAAAAGCATCTAATAAAGGTTGGAACATTTTATCCCTTAAACCAATTTCGGCAAACTCAAATGGCGTTTGAAATACGCCAAAACCACGAGCATAAAAGGTATCGCTACCAAAAAATACAAGAAAGTAGGGATCGGCAAGGGATCGCCTGCGGCATAGCTGTGCAAGCCAGAAAGGTAGTAATTCACGCCAAAATAAGTCATCAAAACCGAGTAAAACCCTAGCACGCTGCTGCTCGCTAACATAAAGGGCCAATTTTGAGAGCCTAAAAAACGCAAATGCAAGATCAAAGCATAGACGCAAATAGAAATCAACGCCCAAGTTTCTTTAGGGTCCCACCCCCAATAGCGCCCCCAAGATTCATTCGCCCATACTCCGCCTAAAAAATTCCCGGCCGTGAGCATGAACAGGCCTAAAATCATGCTCATTTCATTGATAGCGCTAATGGAAAGAATGGTTTTATCCAAATTGGAACGCCCTTGTTTGCGCAAAATAAACAAAACCAAACTCAAAATCCCTAGCACAAAACACAAGCCTAAAAAGCCATAACTAGCGGTAATGACAGAAACATGGATATTGAGCCAATAAGATTTTAACACCGGCACTAAATGACCAATTTGCGGGTCCATAAAGCCTAAATGAGCCACAAAGAGCGCGATACCGGCTAGAAAACTAGAAGCGGATAAGGCGAGTTTGGAGCGTAAAATAAACCCTGCGATCACAGAAGCCCATGCGATATAGAGCATGGATTCATAAGCGTTACTCCAAGGCGAATGCCCGCTCACATACCAGCGCAAAAATAGCCCCATAGAATGAGCGAGAGTGCAAAGCAAGATAGCGGTATAAAGGATTCTAATAAGCCAAATATTAGGGGGGGTGTTTTTAATGAGGGAACTGATCACAACGATGAAAAGCAACAGCCCAAGAAAAATATAAGGCAAGGTCAGGCTGTTAAAAAAATTCGTGTGGTTTAAGAAAATTTCAGAATCAACTTTAGAAGAGGGCAAATAGAGGTTTTTGGCATGCTCTTGCTGATAGGCGCTTAAATCTTGTAGGGTTTTTTCTACTTTATCCCATTGATTGGCTTTTAAAGCGTCATCAAACCCGCTAAACATATTTTTTAAAAAATCTTGCGCCACGCTTGAAATTTCTTTGTTAGGGCTGTTGATCGCTTCAATGGGCGAGAGCCAAGCGCTGGTTTTATCGCTAGGGAAAATGCGTAAAAATTGGGCGCTAAAAAGCGTATAAACTAAGTTGATGCGTTCATCCACTTTTAAGACATCTTTATCCAACTCGTTGCGCTCGTTGGGGGATTTTTGATTGACTTCTTCAACTAAATTTTTCAATTTATACCCACGGCTATCAAACACATCTCTAAAAGCGATACGGCTTTCATCTAAAGGCGTGCCAATAAGTTTTCTTAAGGCTTTAGTGGAAGTGTAAATCATCTTAACGCTGCGCCAATCATCAGGGAAAAACATGATCCCTAAAAGCACTTGCATAGCGTTTAGCCCTTGAAAATCATCTTTTCTTAAAATTTTATGAATATATTCAATGCTAATGGTGTCAAGGGGCTTGATACGCCCGTCAAAATCCTGGACTTGAAGCCTTTGAAAGGCTTTCAAATGGTCTTTGGAATACTCTCTCAAATGCTTCAAACGCTCTAAAATAACGCTTTTAGAATCTTCTTTGTTAGCGGAATTTTCTACGCTTTGTCGCTCAATTGAAGCGCTTTTGCCCCCATGCATATCAATTTGGCTCTCATTGGCGAATGAATGGGTTAAGGGGCTGATCATAATAAAAGCGAGTAAGAAACTAGCCATTTGTTGGGATTTTAAAAAGCGTGAAAGCTTTAAAAAACGCCCGTTTTTATCCAAAAGCAACCACAAAGCCCCTAAAATAAGCATCGCATACCCTAAATAAGTGGGGATTTTACCCGGGTCTTTATTGACAGAAAGGATCGTGCCTTTTTCATCCATGTCATAGGAAGATTGGAAAAAGCGATAGCCTTCATAGTCTAAGACATGGTTCATAAAAATCCTATAAGGTTTGATTAAGGTATTATCCAATTTCAAAACTTCCACTTCTGAAGCGTAAGATGAAGGGCTCATAGAGCCAGCGTAGCGTTCTAATTCAAAACGCTTCAATTTGATTTGGAAAGGCAATTCAATATCAGCCGATCCAAAACTTAAAGAAAGCTTGTCGTCTTTAAACATTTCGCTCTCTTCTATGCCTTCATTCCTGTTGGTTTTAATGAGGTTGAATTTGCGGCTCACGCCATTATAAGTCGCTTTTAGCACTAAAATAGTAGCGTCATCTTTTTTAATGGCGTTTTGCTTATAGATCTCTAAAGGTTCTAGAATTAAAGGCTTGTGATCTAAAGTGGCATGAATGGGCCTTAATCGTTTGGAATGATAAAAAGTTAAAGGCGTTTTTAAAGAAAGTTTAGTGGTGTCATTCAAAGCGATATTAAGGTAAGTGTCTGCGCTTTCAAAAGAGCTTTGAACGCTATTTTCTCGCACATGCATAAGACCTTCCACGCCAAAAAAACGCGTGATCGCTGCCCCTAAAATGATTAAAATCAAGGAGCTGTGGAAAAAAAGGCTCGCATACCTTTTGCGCTCCAAAGCTTTAGATTTGATGAATGCGCCTATTAAAACCACCAGCAAATACCCATGCAAAAAATTAAACCATGGGGTGTTATACACAATAGCCTTACTCGCGCTCGTGCCGTAGTCGTTTTCTATAAAAGTGGCTATCGCGCATGCCAAAGCGTAAAGAGCGATTAAAGGGATAGCGACCCAAAAAGAAGCCAGCAAAAAAGAAAGCAGGCTTTTGAGATTTTTCATTAGACTTTCCTAGTTAGACTTGCTTTTAGAAAGGTTGGTTTTATACTTGATGTAAGCCTTTAATTTTTTAGTGAGATCCTCATCGTTTTTCGTGTCTTGATACTTCCCATCGCCGATAAATTCTAGCACGGCTAAAAATTGTGTAGAGGGCATGTAACCGGGCAATTCATAGATGGTTTTACCGGTTTTGTCAGATAAAACAATCGTAGGGGTGGATTGGACGGCATAAATTTGCTCTAATTCTTCAGTAGACATTTTGATTTCTTTTTCATTACTTTTATCGCCGACCTTAAAATTATGCTCTTTAGAGTAGCTGATATTGACATAGTAAGCGCTAAAACGCTCTTTAATATAGTCGCGCAATTCTTTGACATTTTTAAGATCGTTTTTCAGCCTTTCACAATAAGCGCAACCATTACGGCCAAAAACTAACAGCATGTATTTATTATTAGGGCTAATGGACTTATTGTTTAGAAAAACATCTTCTAAACCGGCGTAACTCTTTTTGTCTATATTGTCTCGCTCATCGTTTAATTCTTTGGAGCTTTGAGAGCCAGAGCTTAAAAGATTTTCGTCTAATTTGTCCTTGTTGTTGGACTTGCAAGCGCTTAAAACTAGCGAAATCAATAGCAAAACGCTTAAAAATTTCTTGGAAACATAAGAGAATGAAAACATGCAATAACCTTTATCTTTTAATGGGTTTGAAAACTCAGTATCTTACTACAATAATCGCTTTTTGATGCATATTTTATCCGTCTTTGAGGTTTTTAACCCGTTCAATAATGAACTTTGCAAACTCTATAGAATCGTTTAAACACGGGCAAACTAAATACTCTTTAATCGCTAAGCGCTCTGCCATCAAGCGGTATTGTATTTCTAATTCATAGAGCGTTTCAGAATTGTCAATCGTGAAAGCCAAAGGGTAGATGATGATGTTAGACTTGCGGTGCTTTTCTATCAATTCCTCAGTGCTTGGCTCTAGCCATTTCATAGGCCCTAGCTTGGATTGGTAAGAGAGTAAAACCTCTTTAAAAGGGATATTTTTTTGTTGCATCAAATCTTTTAACAAACTCACATGATGCTCGCATTCTTGTTGGTAAGTATCGCCGGCATCAATAATGCTTTTAGGCAAGCCATGGACGGAAAAAATTAGGACAAAATCCTGGCTTTTGTGGTTGTTTAGGGCGCTTAGAATCGTGTTTAAAATGATTTCATTAAGTTTTTCGCTCGCATAAAAGCGCTCTATCACTCGCACTTTAGGGCGGAAAGTTTCTAAAGATTTTAGGGCGTTAAAAGCGTCATTGAAACTAGAAAGCGTGGTGGTGCTAGAATATTGAGGATACATGGAAAAAAACACCAGGCTTTCTACCTCTTTTAAAGCTAAATCTTGCAACACCATGGACGCATAAGGGGGGGTATAACGCATTGCATAAGTGTAAAAACGAGAAGGATCTAATTGGTTCAAACGCTCTGTAAGGGCGAATGTGATAGGCGTTAAAGGGGATTTGCCTCCTAATTTTTCATAGATCTTTTTGGATTTTTCTATGCGGCTATTGACGATCATTTTACCCACCATTTTACGCATGAAATTATTTTTAATGGTAAGGATAAGGGGGTCATCAAACATGTTTTTTAAAAACACCCCCACTTCATAAAGGCTGTTAGGCCCTCCCATATTCAAAAGAATAACTGCTTCTTTAGGGAATTTTACAGCGTTATTTTCTAAATTATTAAGCTTTTCATCTACTAAATCCATTAGCACATGATAGAATAAAACGATTAATAAAAAATAAATCATTAGAAAGAAGTTAATGTTGGAGATGAGTTTGCAGGCATTAAATACACAAGATTCTTCTGTGATGGCTCAATCCTTGCTTATCCATGCTTTTTTTGCAGCCATGCTCGCCCTAGCCTTTATGATCAATCTTTACACCCTTTTTAAAGAAAAGAATTTTATCCAATTAAACCGAAAAATCTATCTTGTCATGCCCGCAATTTACATCCTTTTAAGCATCGCTCTTTTGAGCGGGATTTTTATTTGGGCGATGCAGCAATTTGAATTTTCTTTTAGCGCTGTTGTCATGCTTTTGGGGTTATTGTTAATGCTGATAGCAGAAATCAAACGCCATAAAAGCGTGAAATTCGCCATCACTAAAAAAGAGCGGATGGAAGCGTATATCAAAAAAGCTAAAATCCTGTATTTTTTAGAAACAATTCTGATCATCGTGTTAATGGGTCTTTGAATGCGTTTTGTCTATCATCCTTTAGCCAAAGAGCCTGCTTTAAAAATAGAGGGCGAAAGTTATACGCATTTATACCGATCAAGGCGCATCAAAAGCGCGAGTGGTTTGGATTTAAGAAACTTAAACGACAATTTTTTATACACCTATGAGCATACAGAAATCACTAAAAAACACGCCCTTTTAAGGTTAGTGAGCCAACAAGAATTAGAAGTCATGGCTAGCAAAAAAACGCATTTGATTTTAAGCGTGATTGAAATCAAAAGCATTGAAAAAATGTTGCCCTTTCTTAACCAATTAGGCGTGAGTAAATTGAGTTTATTTTATGCGGATTTTAGCCAGCGTAATGAAAAAATAGACAGCGCCAAGTTAGAGCACTTTCAAAAGATTTTGATCAATTCTTGCGAGCAATGCGGCCGTAGCGCTTTAATGGAATTGGAAGTGTTTTCCAACACCAAAGAAATGCTAAAAGCCTACCCTAAAGCGAGCGTTTTGGATTTTAACGGCAAAACATTACAAACCAATTTTAATGCTGAAAAGGGCGTTATCATAGGGCCTGAAGGGGGCTTTAGCGAGCCAGAAAGAGAGCAATTTAAAGAGCGTGAAATTTATCGTATCCCGTTAGATATGGTGCTAAAATCTGAGAGTGCATGCGTGTTTGTAGCGAGCATCGCGCAAGTTTAGGGGGTATCGCAAAAGTTTTAAAAACAAGATTTTAAAACCTTAAGATCCTAACCTTTTGCTATAACCCCCCCACTAATTAAAACTCAGTTCAACATTGTTTAAATTGTAAGGCAGAAAGTTTTGTATAGTTACGCTCCCATTAACCATATTCGCATACACAGGGTTTTGAGAATAAAAAGTTAAGCCATTTTCTATATTGTCCGTGGTGAATAGAGCCGTGGCGTTTTTTAAAATCGTGCTTTGGGGTATGTAGTATTTTCCGTAAGCGCTTTGTGGGGTGGCTGTATCGCCTTTAGTTTGCTCTTTAGTTTGTGGGTGGGTTAGGGGGCTTTCATAGGGATTTTGGGTGTTTTGGGTTATTGTTTGTTCTTTGGTTTGTGTGCCTTCTAATAGCCCGGTTTCAAACCCGGCTTCTATAAAAAAGCCGTCTTTTTGATTTTTTTGAAAGGCTTCTAAAGGATTGAATAGGCCAATTAAAGACAAACAAATCGTTTTACTAACGAGTTTTAGCATAATATTTTCCTTTAGTGTTTTACTCTAAAAGAGTCTGTAACTTAATAAAGACTGAATTTTCTTATTATAATACATTTTTGAGAAATTGCAGTATCGTTTATATCAAAAGCAAAAACGCCAACGGGTAAAGGCTTTCATCTTTTTTTAAAATCACTTTAAGATCTTAGGCAAAGTGATACCCACTTGCCCTTGATACTTACCGCCTCTGTCCTTATAACTTTGCTCGCACACCTCATCGCCTTGCAAAAACACCACTTGTGCGATCCCTTCATTTGCATAGACTTTAGCGGGTAAATTGGTGGTGTTAGAAATTTCAATCGTGATATAGCCTTCAAATTCTGGCTCAAAAGGCGTAACATTCACAATAATTCCGCATCTGGCGTAAGTGCTTTTCCCTAAACAAATCGCTAAAGTGTCTTTAGGCATTTTAAAATACTCTATCGTATGGGCTAGGGCGAACGCGTTAGCCGGTAAAATAAAATAACCTTCTTTGCTCGCATCAATTTTAGTTGCATTGTTAGGATCAAAGTTTTTAGGGTCAATCAAAGCGTTTTTATTGTCAAAGAGCATGAACTCACTCCCCACTCTAATATCATACCCATAACTGCTCAAACCATAGCTAATCACATTTTTACCGACTTGTTTTTCGCAAAAAGGGCTAATCATGCCATGCTCTAAACTCATTTTTTTAATCCAAGAATCCGCTTTCAATCCCATACGCATAAAGCCTTTAAAGTTTGTTAATAATTATGTTATTATAACAATAATTTTTTGCTAAAAACGCTTATAGTTGGTAAGATTATGTGTTTGTGGCGTATTTTAAAATAAGGAATAAATTGTTATGAACCTTTCTGAAATTGAAGAACTGATCAAAGAATTTAAAGCTTCTGATTTAGGGCATTTGAAATTAAAGCAAGAGCATTTTGAATTGGTTTTAGATAAAGAATCCGCTTATGTGAAACATAAAAACGCGCTAAATCCCACTCATTCTTCAGCCCCCATTCCAACCCCCATTATGGTAGAAGCGAGCATGCCAAGTGCTCAAGCCCCTGTGCCTATGGTATGCACCCCTATTATGGATAAAAAAGAAGATTTTGTGCTTTCGCCTATGGTAGGTACTTTTTACCATGCACCCTCTCCTGGGGCTGAGCCTTATGTCAAGGCGGGCGATACGCTCAAAAAAGGGCAGGTTGTGGGCATTGTAGAAGCGATGAAAATCATGAATGAAATTGAAGTGGAATACCCTTGCAAGGTCGTTTCTGTTGAAGTGGGAGACGCTCAGCCGGTAGAATACGGCACAAAACTCATCAAAGTAGAAAAGCTTTAAAATCCATGGCTAAAGAACATAAAAAGGTGGAAAAAAAAGAGCTTTCACGCATTTTGATCGCTAACAGAGGCGAGATCGCT
The DNA here is from genome assembly GCF_001653455.1 of Helicobacter pylori. NCBI lineage: Bacteria > Pseudomonadati > Campylobacterota > Epsilonproteobacteria > Campylobacterales > Helicobacteraceae > Helicobacter > Helicobacter pylori. The sequence continues at coordinate 1,037,186 of NZ_CP011486.1, forward strand.
TTAAGAGCGATCCAAACCATTCAAGAAATGGGGAAAGAATCCATAGCGATTTATTCAATCGCTGATAAGGACGCCCACTATCTCAATACGGCTAACGCTAAAGTGTGCATAGGGGGGGCAAAATCCAGTGAAAGTTATTTGAATATCCCGGCCATTATTAGCGCGGCGGAATTGTTTGAAGCGGATGCGATTTTCCCTGGGTATGGGTTTTTGAGTGAAAATCAGAATTTTGTAGAGATTTGCTCGCACCATTCTTTGGAATTTATTGGCCCGAGCGCAAAAGTGATGGCTTTAATGAGCGATAAATCTAAAGCCAAAAGCGTGATGAAAGAAGCCGGCATGCCTGTGATTGAGGGCAGTGATGGGCTGCTTAAAAGCTATCAAGAAGCCGAAGAAATCGCTGATAAAATCGGCTATCCTGTCATCATTAAAGCAGCCGCTGGTGGGGGTGGGAGAGGCATGCGTGTCGTGGAAAATAAATCCAAGTTAAAAAATCTCTATTTGGCCGCAGAAACAGAAGCTTTGAGCGCATTTGGCGATGGGAGCGTGTATTTAGAAAAATTCATCAACAAGCCCAAGCACATTGAAGTCCAAATTTTAGCCGATAAGCATGGCAATGTCATTCATGTGGGTGAAAGGGATTGCTCCGTGCAAAGACGCCAACAAAAGCTCATTGAAGAAACCCCGGCGGTGGTTTTAGAAGAAAGCGTCCGTAAGCGTTTGCTAGAAACAGCGATCAAGGCCGCTAAACACATCGGCTATGTGGGGGCTGGGACTTTTGAATTTTTGCTTGATTCTAACATGAAAGATTTTTATTTCATGGAGATGAACACCCGCTTGCAAGTGGAACACACCATTAGTGAAATGGTGAGCGGGTTAAACCTCATTGAGTGGATGATTAGAATCGCTCAAGGCGAAGAATTGCCCAAGCAAGAAAGCTTTTCTCTCAAAGGGCATGCGATAGAATGCCGCATCACTGCAGAAGATCCTAAAAAATTCTACCCAAGCCCGGGTAAAATCACTGAATGGATCGCTCCTGGTGGGGTGAATGTGCGCCTTGATTCGCATGCTCATGCCAATTATGTCGTGCCTACGCATTATGATTCTATGATTGGCAAGCTCATTGTGTGGGGTGAAAACAGAGAAAGAGCGATCGCTAAAATGAAAAGGGCTTTGAAAGAATTTAAAGTAGAAGGCATTAAAACGACCATTCCTTTTCATATTGAAATGCTTGAAAATGCAGATTTCAGGCAAGCAAAAATCCACACGAAGTATTTAGAAGAAAATTTTTAAGTTTTAAGGATTTTCTTAAGCATGGTTTGAGGGTTTTAAACGATCAGAAAATCGGCGTTAAGTTTTGTAGTTTTGTAGTAAAATTTTTTCATGCAAACCTTGTTTAAAGAAATTACCCCTAAACGCTATGCCAATGGCAATGAAATGAAAGAAAATTCTAGCAATGTTCTAGATCAATATTTCACCAAACCTAGCGTGGCTTCAAAATGCTTTCAAAAAGCTTGTGAAGTTATTAAAAAATACGAAAAGCTAGATGACTTTATTTTTCTAGAGCCCAGTGCAGGCGATGGGGTGTTTTATGACTTGTTCCCTAAAAATAGACGCATTGGTATAGATATTGAACCTAAAAGAGATGGATTTATTCAATGCGATTTTTTAAATTATGAATTGCCCGCGCATCAAAAAATAATTTGCTTGGGCAACCCTCCTTTTGGGCATCGTGGGGTTATGGCATTAGAATTTATCAACCATGCTAGAAATTGTGATTTTGTGTGTTTTATCCTGCCCATGTTTTTTGAAAGTCAAGGAAAAGGCTCTATTAAGTATCGTGTGAAAAGCTTGAATCTGCTTTATAGCGAACGCTTAGAAAAAAATGCATTTATAGATTTTAAAAATAAAGAAGTGGATGTGCATTGCGTGTTTCAAATTTGGAGCAAAAAATATCAAAATAAAAAAAGTGAATTTTCTTGGTATAAGAATCGCCATAAAGAACCCTTTAGCGAATATATCAAAGTTTTCACGGTTTCATTGGCTAAAAACAGAGAATGCGGTAAAGAGTGGATTTTTAATCAAAAAGCGTCTTTTTACATTTCATCAACTTTTTATAAAAGCACGCAAATTGTAGAGAACTTTGAAGAAGTTAAGTATCAATCTGGTATTGCTGTGGTATTTACTAGCGCTAACGAGATTTTAAACGCTAAGTTAAAAAAACTATTCCAAGAAATTGATTGGACAAAATACGCGAGTTTAGCGACTAATTCTTGCTATCATTTAGGCAAAAGCCATATTTTTCAAGCCCTACACGATCATTTGGATAATTTAAAGGATAATTGATGGACTTAGAACAAACTTTTTTAAAAATTATTGAAAAAAAACATAAAGAATTGAATTTAGGGCAAGATTACAACGCTATTTTTTCAAAAATTAGAGATTTTGAAGCCAACGCTATAGGGCAGATTGGCGAAGAATTTTTAAAAAGCGTGCTTAACGCTATAGACGAAGTGATCAATGATGGCATTATTCATGATGAATACGATATTACGACAAAAAGCGGCGTGTCTTTTGAAGTTAAAACCGCACGAAAAGGCAGAGCTAACAACACTTTTCAATTCAATGGCATAAACCCACGATACAATTATGATTTTTTGATTGGCTTAGGAGTGTGCGAGAACAAATTGCTTTATAGAGTTTTTAAAAAAGATGAAATCCATTACATTCATAAAGAAAGAAAATACTTCATGAAACAAAATGAATTTAAAAAGCAATTAGTGTCAATGAATCCTGATAATCAAGTCAATTATAAGCTCACTCTCCATCTTAAAGAATTGGAAGAAATTGCAAATCTCATCAAAGAATTAGAAAGGATTTTAGAGTTAGATTAATATTTTTAGATAAGATTAAGTAAATTATAATGTTTATAGGAATAGAGTTTGCTTGTCTTATCTTTAAGAAAATCAAATGAAGTGGAGGATAGGATGCCTAAGATTTCAAATAATTATAACCCGTCTTTGATGATGAAAGATTACCATACCCAAAGGGTTAGTTCGCACACAAGAAAAGAAGAAAATAAGGAAATTCAAAACCTTTCAGAGAATGATGAAAAAATCAAATTAGCCAAACAAGCTAAGCAGGACAACCTAGCTATAGGGAATTTAGAAAGCCGTCTTAAAAGCTTAAAAAGCATGGATAAAGACGCTAAAGAACTGATGAGTATTTCTAAGGCTTACGCTCATAACAATGAAAAAGATCAAAACGATTTCAAGCATTTTAAAAATCGTTTGGATAAGGCGATTGATGCTTTCAATCAAAATTTAGGCAATGATGCGGCCAGCTTGAAACTCCCTAGCAATATTGATATTGACGACCCTAAGGCTTTGGAAAAATTTTCAAAATCGTTAGAAAGTGAGAAAGAAAACATCCAAAATTCTTTGCACCAGTGGAAAAAACAGCTCGCTGAAACCAACCACTTGAACAAGGAATACAACACCCTAGACAGGACAAGATTGAACGCTCAAAAATTCCAAGATGTCCATGACACAAGCAAGATCACGCCATCTCGCTTGCAAGATTTGCTCGCTTGAAACCATTTGCTTATAGCGAGCCTTGTTTAGATGAAGAAGATAAAAAGGCTGTTTTAGAAGTTCTAAATTCTAAGCAGCTCACGCAAGGCAAGTATTCTCTTTTATTTGAAGAGGCTTTGTGCGAGTTTTTGGGCGTTAGGCATGCGTTAGCGTTTAATAGCGCGACTTCAGCCCTTTTAGCTCTTTATAGGAATTTTAGCGATTTTAGTGCTGACTATAATGAAATAATCACCACCCCTATAAGCTTTGTAGCGACGGCGAACATGCTTTTAGAGAGCGGTTATACACCTATATTTGCTGGAGTCAAAAACGATGGCAATATAGATGAAATGGCTTTAGAAAAGCTTATCACTAAAAAAACTAAAGCCATTGTGAGCGTGGATTATGCCGGTAAAAGCGTGGAAGTAGAAAGCATTCAAAAACTTTGCAAAAAGCATTCTTTGAGTTTCCTTTCTGACAGCTCGCATGCTTTAGGGAGCGAGTATTGCAATAAAAAAGTAGGGAATTTTGCGTTAGCGAGCGTGTTTAGTTTCCATGCCATTAAGCCTATCACCACGGCTGAAGGGGGAGCGGTCGTTACTAACGATAGCGAATTATATGAAAAAATGAAATTGTTTCGCTCTCATGGCATGCTTAAAAAAGATTTTTTTGAAGGCGAAGTCAAGAGCGTGGGGTATAATTTCCGTTTGAATGAAATCCAGAGCGCTTTGGGTTTGAGCCAGCTTAAAAAAGCCTCTCTTTTGATGCAAAAAAGAGAAGAAATCGCTCTAGTTTATGACAGGATTTTTAAAGACAACCCTTATTTCACCCCCTTGCACCTTTCTTTAAAACATAAAAGCTCCAACCACCTTTATCCTATTTTAATCCATCAAAAATTTTTTACCAATAAAAGAGCCATTTTAGAACATTTGCACAAGCTTGGTATTTTAGCCCAAGTGCATTACAAGCCCATTTATCAATACCAGTTATACCAACAGCTTTTTAACACCGCTCCTTTAAAAAGTGCAGAGGATTTTTATGGCGCTGAAATTTCCTTGCCTTGCCATGCGAATTTAAATTTAGAGAACGCAAAAAACATCGCTCATGGCGTTTTAAAGACATTTGAGGGTTTTAATAAACCAGATTAAATAAGCAATAAAACAGCAGATAATAATGGTGCGGAAGAAAGGAATCGAACCTTCATGCCTTGCGGCGCTAGATCCTAAGTCTAGTGCGTCTACCAATTTCGCCACTTCCGCGCAACCATTACATGCAAGAACAGACAATAAAGAAGCGATATTCTAGTCTTTTAATCCTTTAAAAATACTGAAAAAATTGGAGTTTTTTAAAATTTGGAGTTTTTGCCGGCTTTAGGGAGTTTTAAATTCTTTTAAGGTATTCTAACGAGACTATATCATTAGATAGTTTTAAGGAAAATTAAGGAACCAAATGGAAGTTTCACGCAAGAAAATTTACAACCCCGATTCTACAGAAAGTGTGAATGAAAGAAAGATTTTTGGGGGCAATCCTACAAGCATGTTTGATTTGAACAAGATCAAATATCAATGGGCGGATCATTTATGGAAAACGATGCTCGCTAACACTTGGTTTGCTGAAGAAGTGAGCATGAATGATGATAAAAGGGATTATTTAAAATTAAGCGCAGAAGAAAAGATCGGCTATGACAGAGCTTTAGCGCAACTCATCTTTATGGATAGCTTGCAAACCAATAATTTAATTGACAATGTCAATCCCTTTATCACCAGTCCCGAAATCAATTTGTGTTTGGTGCGTCAAGCTTATGAAGAAGCCTTGCACAGCCATGCGTATGCGGTGATGGTAGAAAGCATAAGCGCTAATACCGAAGAGATTTATGACATGTGGCGTAATGACATGCAATTAAAAAGCAAGAACGATTATATCGCGCAGGTGTATATGGAATTAGCCAAAAACCCCACAGAAAAAAACATCCTCAAAGCGCTTTTTGCAAATCAAATTTTAGAGGGGATTTATTTTTATAGCGGGTTTAGCTATTTTTACACTTTAGCTAGGAGCGGTAAAATGCTCGGATCGGCGCAAATGATTCGTTTTATCCAAAGAGATGAGGTAACGCACTTGATTTTATTCCAAAACATGATCAACGCTTTAAGGAATGAAAGAGCGGATTTATTCACGCCGCAATTGATTGATGAAGTCATAGAAATGTTTAAAAAAGCGGTAGAAATTGAAGCCTCATGGGGGGATTATATCACGCAAGGCAAGATTTTAGGGCTTACTTCAAGCTTGATTGAGCAATACATCCAGTTTTTAGCGGATAGCCGTTTGAGTAAGGTGGGTATCGCTAAAATTTATGGCGTCCAACACCCCATTAAATGGGTAGAGAGCTTTTCAAGTTTCAATGAGCAACGATCCAATTTCTTTGAAGCTAGGGTGAGCAATTACGCTAAAGGGAGCGTGAGTTTTGATGATTTTTAAGGGGTTTGTTTGAATAGTATCAAAAACCATTTGATGTGCGAAGAAATCAATAAGCGTTTTCATTTGCACCCCAAAGTGAGAGAGGCCATGGAGAACATTGAAAGAGAGGTTTTTGTGCCAGCCCCTTTCAAGCATTTTGCCTACACTTTGAACGCCCTTTCCATGCAAGCGCAACAATACATTTCTTCGCCCCTAACCGTGGCCAAAATGACGCAATATTTAGAAATTGATCATGTGGATAGCGTGCTAGAAATTGGCTGCGGGAGCGGCTATCAAGCGGCGGTGCTTTCTCAAATCTTTAGGCGCGTTTTTAGCGTTGAAAGGATTGAAAGCCTATATATAGAAGCGCGTTCGCGCCTTAAAGCGTTAGGTTTAGATAATGTTCATGTCAAATTTGCTGACGGGAACAAGGGCTGGGAGCAATACGCCCCCTATGATAGGATTTTATTCTCTGCTTGCGCTAAAAATATCCCGCAAGCGCTTGTTGATCAGCTTGAAGAAGGCGGGATTTTAGTTGCGCCCATTCAAGAAAATAACGAGCAAGTGATCAAACGCTTTGTGAAGCAAAATAACGCCTTGCGCATCCAAAAAGTGCTAGAAAAATGCTCATTTGTGCCTGTTGTAGATGGGGTGCAATAAAGAGTGGGAAAAGATTAAAATGGTTAAGCACTATCTTTTCATGGCGGTTTCGCAAGTCTTTTTTTCTTTCTTTTTAGTGCTGTTTTTCATCTCTTCTATCGTGCTTTTAATCAGTATTGCAAGCGTAACGCTCGTGATTAAAGTGAGCTTTTTGGATTTAGTGCAACTCTTTTTGTATTCTTTGCCAGGAACGATTTTTTTTATTTTGCCGATCACTTTTTTTGCGGCTTGCGCTTTGGGGCTTTCAAGGCTTAGCTATGATCATGAACTATTAGTCTTTTTTTCTTTAGGGGTTTCGCCTAAAAAAATGGCTAAAGCGTTTGTGCCATTGAGTATTTTGGTGAGCGCGATTTTATTGGTATTTTCGCTCATTTTAATCCCCACTTCCAAGAGCGCTTATTACGGGTTTTTGCGTCAAAAAAAAGACAAGATTGATATTAACATAAGAGCCGGTGAATTTGGGCAAAAATTAGGCGATTGGCTCGTGTATGTGGATAAAGCTGAAAACAATTCTTATGATAACTTAGTGCTTTTTTCCAATAAAAGCCTCTCTCAAGAAAGCTTTATTCTGGCTCAAAAAGGCAACATCAACAATAAAAACGGCGTGTTTGAATTGAATTTATACAGCGGCCATGCGTATTTCACTCAAGGCGATAAAATGCGTAAAATTGATTTTGAAGAATTGCATTTGCGCAACAAGCTCAAATCTTTCAATTCTAATGATGCGGCTTATTTGCAAGGCACGGATTATTTAGGCTATTGGGAAAAAGCCTTTGGCAAAAATGCTAATAAAAATCAAAAACGCCGTTTTTCTCAAGCGATTTTGGTTTCCTTATTCCCTTTAGCGAGCGTGTTTTTAATCCCTTTATTTGGTATCGCTAACCCACGATTCAAAACGAATTGGAGTTATTTCTATGTCCTTGGGGCGGTTGGGATTTATTTTTTAATGGTGCATGTGATTTCTACGGATTTGTTTTTGATGACCTTTTTCTTCCCTTTTATTTGGGCGTTTGCCTCTTATTTATTGTTTAGAAAATTCATTTTAAAGCGTTATTAAAATGCGTTGTTTTAAGGCTACTATCGCTTATGATGGGGCGTATTTTTCAGGCTATGCCAAACAGCCTAACAAACTCGGCGTGCAAGATAAAATTGAAAGCGCTCTCAATTTGCTAGGGATTAAAAGTGCAGTGGTTGCGGCCGGGTGCACGGATAAAGGCGTGCATGCGAACAATCAAGTGCTGTCTTTTCACGCTCCAAAACACTGGAATGCTGATAGGTTATTCTCTTATCTAGCCCCTAAACTCGCCCCGCATATTGTCTTAAAAAAATTAGAAGAAAAAAATTTCCATGCTCGTTTTGACGCTCAAAAAAGAGCGTATCGCTACCTTTTGACTAAAAGTTTAAAAACGCCTTTTTTAGCGCCTTATATCGCTTGCGAGGATTTTGGATCATTAGATTTGTTAAACACCGCTTTAAAGCAATTTATAGGCAAGCATGATTTTTCCATGTTTAAAAAAGAAGGTGGGGCGGCAACTAATCCTAAACGCACTATTTTTAACGCTTTTGCTTATAAAGCTTCTATCATGGGGCATGAGTGCGTGGTGTTTAACATCGTTGGCGATGCATTTTTACGCTCTAGCGTGCGCTTGATCATTCAAGCATGCGTTCAATATTCACTAGAAAAAATCACGCTCGCTGCAATTGAAATGCAAATCCATAACATTCAAGCCACCATAAGAACGCCCATAATGGCTAATGGCTTGTATTTGCACAGGGTGTATTATTGAAATTTTAAAAGGTGTTCTTCCCAAGATAGAGCGCTTTTGATGATGGTGTCTAGGTTGTTATAAAGGGGTTTGAAAGGGGTGTTTTGCAAGATTTTAGCGTTATTGGCAATAAGGCTTGCTGGATCGCCCTGTCGTTTGTCTAAAATTTCCACTAAAAAATCGTTGTTTGAGATCTCTTTAACCTTGTTAATCACTTCTTTCACGCTATGGCCTTGATTGTAGCCGACATTATAAATTTCGCTCTTATTTTGTTCTAAAAGGGTTTGATAGCTCGCTAAATGCGCGTTAGCCAAATCATCTACATGGATATAATCCCTAATGCATGTGCCATCCCTTGTGGGGTAATCGGTGCCAAAAATCCCCATTTTTTTCCTTTTCCCCACCGCGCATTCGCATGCAATTTTGATCAAATGCGTGGCGTTTAGGGTGCGCTGACCCAAAGTGTAGGGCGTGGTATAATCATTGTGCATGCATGCCCCAGCCACATTGAAATAGCGCAAAATAACGCAGTTAAAATCCGCCACTTTAGAAGCGTCTAATAAAATCCTTTCACTCATCATTTTAGACGCTCCATAAGGATTAATAGGGTTTAGGGGGCTTTCTTCATTCAGGCTTGAATCAGACTCGCCATAAACCACGGCTGTGGAAGAAAAAATAAAACGCTTGATGTGGTGTTTCAAGCAAAGTTTGACAAGCTCTAAAGTGTTGAGCGTGTTGTTGGTGTAGTATTCTAACGGCAAGCGCGTTGATTCTTCTACAGAGATTTTAGCCCCAAAGTGCAAGATAGCATTAATAGGGTCTTTTAGTTGTTGCTTATCCAAAAATGCGTCTAATTTTTGCGTTTCATTCAAATTCGCTTGAATAAACATGACCCTATTAGGGTAGTAATGCTCTAGTGTTTTGACATGCGCTAAAAAACCGGTGCTTAAATCATCTACAATAACGATGTTTTCTGTGGTATTTTCTAAAAACGCCCTTGCGGTATGCGAGCCTATGTATCCGCATGCCCCTGTGAATAATAACGCCATAAAACCCCTTTAAAATGAAAAAATAACTAGTATTATAACATTTTAATCTCATTTATTTTTTAAGGATTTTTTAAGGAAGTTTAATCTATAATTTTGTCTTTAGTTTTGATTATTAAGGGCTTATAGCTCAGGTGGTTAGAGCGCACCCCTGATAAGGGTGAGGTCGGAGGTTCAACTCCTCCTAAGCCCACCATTCTTTCACAATCTGTGGGGAATTAGCTCAGCTGGGAGAGCGCCTGCTTTGCACGCAGGAGGTCAGCGGTTCGATCCCGCTATTCTCCACCATGTTTTCTCCTTGAATTTTTTGGTGTGACTCTTTTTATCAATCATGTTTAATCATGTTTGATTGAAAAATTCTTAAGCGATCCGATCCCCTTGTTCCACACTATAATCTTTTAAATTAATTCAAAGATTAAATTGAGTTTTTTGCTTTCTTGCTCTTTAGCTTTTAAAAATTCTTGTTCGCTCGCTAACCTTTCGCTTTCTAACTTAAGAAGCTTTTCAGCGTTCGCTTGCTCTAGGGGGGATAAAAGCTCTTGCGTTTTAAGCGCGTTTGTGGTAGGATTAGGTCCTACGGAGTTTAAAGAATGAATGTCCTTTTCTTTTGTGATTGCTTGCGGAGTAGAAAAAATCGTTGGCTTCTCTGTTGTATTCTTTAATTCATAGCCACTTACTACCCAGTGATTACCTAACTTTTCATTTTCCCACTCGTTATGTAACCCTACTCTCTTATTGCCATAATCCACAAACACGCACCCTAAATGATCCGTTCCTCTCTTGTAATAACTTCTCTAACGCTTCCTTAGGCTTTAGGGCAAACTCGGGGTAATCAAGTCTTAGAATGCATCAAAAAACATTAGAAACCCTTACAAAACAAGCTAATATATTCTATTCAATTCACTTCAAGGACAAACCAACATGAAAAAACTCCTTTCTACCCTACTCGCGCTTTTTTCAATCATTTTTTTAGCGGCCTATCTCATTCTTTTTACAGAATGGGGGAATAAAATCATCGCTTCATACATAGAGAAAAAAATCAACCCGAACGAGCGCTACTTGAGCGTTAAAGCTTTCACCTTAAGATTCAACTCTTTAGATTTTAAAGCCCAAGCCAACGATAATTCTACGATCATTCTTAAGGGGAATTTCTCGCTTTTAAAGCAAAGCGTGGATTTGAATTACCATATAGACATTAAGGATTTACGCTCTTTTAAGGACTTGATGCGCTATTCTTTAAGGGGGGCTATCGCTACTTCTGGGAGCATTAAGGGGCATAGAAAAGCCCTTGTGATTCAAGGCGTCTCTCATGTGGCTCAATCTAACACTTCCTACAACGCCCTTTTAAATGATTTCAAACTCTCTCGCTTGAATTTGAACGCACAAGACGCCAATTTAAAAGATTTGCTTTATTTATTCAACCGCCCCGCTTATGCGAACGCAAAAGTGTCCTTGCAAGCGGATTTCAACTCTCTAAAGCCTTTAGAAGGGCATTTAGCGCTAACAACCAATAACGCTTTAATCAATAACGCCCTAATCAATCAAATTTTTGATTTAAACCTTAAAGACACGCTTGTTTTCAACCTCTCGCATTCAAGCGATTTTAAAGGCCAACAAGCCATCAGCGACACCACCATCACTAGCCCTTTAGTTAATTTCAAAGCCCTAAAAAGCGAATATTCTTTTCCCACTTTAAAACTCAACGCCCCCTACACTTTAGAAATCCCTAATCTAGCCAAGCTCCAAAACATTACCAACCACCCCTTAAAAGGGAGTTTGACTTTAAAGGGCGATATAGAGCAAAGCCCTAAACTTTTAAAAGTCAGCGGCCATTCAAATTTACTAGACGGCGCACTGGATTTCACGCTTTTAAATAAAGATTTGAAAGCTCGTTTTTCCAATATTTCCACCTTAAAAGCCTTAGATTTACTCCAATATCCTAAGTTTTTCCAATCCAGTGCAGACGCTAACTTAGATTATGACCTTATCACCAAGCAAGGCGTATTGAAAGCCCACTTAAAAAATGCAAAATTCCTCAAAAATGCATTCAGCGATTTCCTCTATTCCATTTCCAAATTTGATATTACTAAAGAAATCTATAACGATGTCAGCCTGACAAGCCAAATCAATCAGCAACGCCTGCTCTCTGATTTGAACTTAAAAAGCCCTTCAACCCAATTAAAAATCCATAATGGTTTGTTGGATTTAAACACCAAGCGCATGGACATGCTCATGGATGTAGAAATTGCTAAATTTATTTTTAAAATGAAGCTTCAAGGCAACATACACCAGCCTAAATTTTCCCTCATTTTGAATGAAAAAGCTATCCAACAAAACCTGCAACAAGGCTTGAAAGAAATCTTAAAAAACGACACCCTTAAAAAAGGTTTAGACCATTTGCTTAAAGACGATAAGCTCAAAGAAAAGCTTGAAAAAGGGCTTAAGGGGCTTTTTTAAACTTGTTTTTAAGGAATGGCTATGGCGCACATTTTAGTTAGCGGGGCGACTTCAGGGTTTGGACTAGAAATCGCTAAGGCGTTTTTACAAAAAAACCATGTGGTTTTTGGCACAGGGAGGCGGCAAAAGAATTTGCAAGAATTACAGCTTGCTTACCCTAAGCGTTTCATTCCCCTGTGTTTTGATCTTAAAAACAAGCTTGAAACTAAGCAAGCGGTAGAGACTATTTTTTCCATGACGGATCGTATTGACGCTTTAATCAATAACGCCGGTTTGGCTCTAGGCTTAAACAAGGCTTATGAATGCGAGTGGGGCGATTGGGAGATCATGATAGACACGAATATCAGGGGGTTATTATACCTCACTCGTTTGATCTTGCCCTCTATGATAGAGCATAACCGAGGGACTATCATCAACCTTGGCTCTATCGCTGGCACTTACGCCTATCCTGGAGGGAATGTTTATGGAGCGAGCAAGGCGTTTGTGAAACAATTTTCTTTAAATTTGCGAGCGGATTTGGCTGGCACTAACATTAGAGTGAGCAATGTTGAGCCTGGTTTGTGTGGCGAAACAGAATTCAGTATGGTGCGTTTTAAGGGCGATAAAATCAAAGCCCAATCCGTTTATGAAAACACCACTTACCTTAAACCACAAGATATTGCTAACATCGTGCTATGGATTTATGAACAACCCTTGCATGTCAATATCAACCGCATAGAAATCATGCCCACAAGCCAAACTTTCGCCCCCCTATTCACCCATAAAAACTCTTAAAGGGTTTTTAAAAATAAGGGCTTTTTGTTTTTTATTAAACATCGATCCTAAAATCTAAAAAATGCTAAAAAGCGTTTTTAACAAACAATAAAAGAGCTTGAAGAATAAGCGATCATCTCTTTAAGTTTTATTTTAGAATGAAACCTAAAACAATAAAATAACAAGAAAAATTAAAGCCAATCAAACGAAAGCCGTTCAATCAAGCTTTCTTCAAACTAAACTTTGATTTTGAGCTGTTTGAGAATATCGCATGCCCCTTTAGCGCCCAATTTACAACCCTTTTTAAAGTTTTCTATGGCTTGCTTTTCATTCCTTGCTGCGCCTTCGCCATTGTATTGCATCGCCCCTAAATTAAAACACCCTCCGCCATTTTCCAACTCGCATGCCTTAGAATAACGAGCGAGAGCCTCTTTAAAATTCTTCGCCACGCCATCGCCATGATGATACATATTCCCTGCGTTAAAGCACCCTGGGCTGTCTTTTAAATCGCAAGCCTTATTATACGAAGCGAGCGCTTTTTTCAAATCTTTAGGTGCGCCTCTGCCTGCATCATACAGACTTCCTAATATCGTGCAACCATCGCCATCGTTTAAATCGCACGCTTTCGTGAAATACTCCACCGATTTTGTAAAATCCCTAGTAACCACTTTACCATCATGATAAATCCCCCCTAAACTCGCGCACCCTTCAGCGTATTTCAAATCGCACGCTTTAGAGTAGTATTGCAAGGCTTTATTGGTATTTTGGGATACGCCTTGCCCGCTATAATACAAATTGCCTAGCAAATGGCACCCATTGCTGTAATTTAAATCGCAAGCTTTCGTGTAAAATGAAGCGGCTTTTTTCAAGTTTTTTTCCACCCCCTGCCCTTGATAATAAAGCACCCCTAAATTAAAACACCCGCTACTTTCTTTCAAATCGCAAGCTTTTTCAAAATATTTCTTGGCTTGAGAAAAATCTTGCTCCTTATAACTCTTTGCCCCCAAACCCACAAGCTCTTTAGGATCTTGCTCTGCCATCAAGCCCCCTAAACACAACGCGCCCAAACACAAAACTCCAAAAAAGGCTTTTTTGACATTTCCTAACATAAAGTATCTCCTTATTAAAAATTTTATTATAGTATTATTAAGCAAATACAAAATGCCATGATCTCTTTGTTGTCTTATTGTTATCTTAAACCTAAGCTAGCACTCGTTTGCAAATTTCTACGATTTTATCCCATTCTTTATTTTGCACTAAATTTTTAGGGGTAAGCCAGCTCCCTCCCACGCACAAAACATTTTCTAATTTCAAATAAACATGCATGTTATCCACGCTAATGCCCCCGGTGGGGCAAAATTTCACCCCTTTAAAAGGGCCATTAAAAGCGTTTAAAAGTTTAGCGCCTCCGCAATATTCTGCTGGGAAAAATTTTAAAGCGTTATAGCCCAACTCTAAAGCTTGCATGACTTCACTGCTGCTAGAAACCCCGGGTATTAAGGGCATGTCTTTTTTCTTTGCATATTCTAAAAGGCTAGGCGTAAGGCCCGGGCTAATCAAAAACTCAGCCCCCCTGTTTTGAGCTTGCTCTAATTGATTGGAGTTTAAAATCGTACCAGCACCCACGCGCATTTTTGGCACATTTTTAGCGATAAGCTCTATGGCTTCTAAAGCGCAGTTTGAACGAAGAGTTACCTCTATGATTGGAATACCCCCCTCTACTAGGCTTTGCGCTAAAGGCACAGCGTCTTTTAAATCTTCAACCACCACCACAGGGACAATGGGGCTAATTTGTAAAACCTCTAGGACTTTATCTTGTATTTTATTTTGCATTTTTTTCCTTTATCTTTTTATATTTTTATGCCAAAACTCATGGCACCCTCTTCAGCGGTATTGGCATTCAACCTTAAACTCGTGAATAATTCCCTACCCAGCCCAAAACTCGGCTTTTCTAAATCTTTTAAGATTTCTAAAAACAAGGGGTTGATTTCCCTATTTTCAAAATCCTTTTCAAGCACATTTAAAGCGTTATTAGGAGCGTCTAATTCTATCAAATCGCCGTCTTTAATCTTAATGATCGCCCCATTCAACGCCCCCTCAGGGCTTAAATGGATCGCGCTAGGCACTTTCCCGCTCGCCCCGCTCATGCGCCCATCTGTAACGAGTGCAACCTTATAACCCATATCTTGCAAAGCCCCTAAATTCGTGGTGAGTTTGTGCAATTCAGGCATGCCATTAGACTTAGGCCCTTGGAAAGGTAAAACCGCCACAAAATCCCTTTCTAATTCTTTATTTTTAAAGCGCTCTAAAAATTCGCTTTGGGTTTTAAAAACAATCGCTCTAGCCTTAACTTTCCTGTGCTCATCTTTAATGGCTGAGATTTTAATCACCGCTCGCCCCAAATTACCCTTTAAGATTTTAAGCCCCCCATTAGCGGCAAAAGGCTCGCTCACGGGCCGTAGAATATCAGTATTCAGGCTATGATTGACAGCGTCTTTATATACCAATTGGTTGTTTTCTAAAAAGGGGGTTTTGGTGTAATTTTGCATGCCTTTTTGCGTTTCGGTATCCATGATCGTATGAGTGTCTTCAAATAAAAGCCCCTCTTTTAACAATTCCTTGATCACAAACGCTAACCCCCCACACGCTTCAAAAGCGTTCACATCAGCCGATCCGTTAGGATAGACTTTAGCTAAAAGGGGTATGAGGTTAGAAATTGCGTCAAAATCATCCCAATTGAGAATGACCCCACAAGATCTAGCGATAGCGATCAAATGCAAAGTATGATTAGTAGAACCCCCTGTTGCCATCAAGCCTATAAGCGCATTAAGAATGCTTTTTTCATCAATGAGTTTGGCTAAAGGCAAAACTTTCCCGCTCGCTAATCTTTTGGCACTCTCTTCTACTAAAACCTTTCGTAAGGGGTTGTTAGGGTTGATAAAACTAGAATTAGCCACATGCAATCCCATAAATTCCATCATCATTTGATTGGAATTAGCCGTGCCATAAAAAGTGCAAGTCCCCACATCATGATAGCTTTGCATTTCCACTTTTAAAAGCTCTTCTCTGTTGATTTTTCCCATTGCAAAATCTTGGCGCGCTTTGGCTTTTTTAAAGTTTTCTATCCCGCTCACCATAGGCCCGCTTGGCACAAACACGCTCGCTAAATTCCCAAAGCTTAACGCTCCTATGAGTAAGCCCGGCACAATTTTATCGCACACGCCTAAAAAAAACGCCCCATCAAAAACATTATGACTTAACCCTACGGCGGTGCTTAATGCGATCACATCTCTACTAAACAGGCTCAATTCCATGCCCTCATAACCTTGCGTGATACCATCACACATCGCTGGCACCCCGCTAGCGACGCTCGCATAGGCGTTATGCTCTTGCAACTCCTTTTTAATCCAGTCAGGGTAATTTTTAAAAGGCTGGTGGGCTGAAAGCATGTCATTATAAGCGGTGATAATGGCAAAATGCTTTCTTTTATGCGAACCTAAAGGCATTTTTAAATGCTCTGGCATGCTCGCAGTAACATGCGCGATATTCGCGCAACCCAAACTCTCAATCTTGGGCTGGTTTTTAGGGTTAAAGATATTTTCTAAATAAAGCTCTCTGGTTTTTTTGCTACGCTCTGTAATTTTTTCTTTGATTTGTTCTAAAGAATGCTTAGGCATGCACACTCCTTTTTAATTAAGATTGATTATAATAATAGCTCAAAAACACTCTAAAAGGGTTATTGATGTTAGATTTTGATCTGGTTCTTTTTGGCGCGACTGGGGATTTAGCCATGCGAAAGCTCTTCATTTCGCTCTATGAAATTTATATCCATTATGGTTTTAAAGAGGGTTCTAAGATTATCGCATCGGGGCGTAAAGAACTATCTAATGAAGAGTTTTTAACGCTTCTTTGCGAGAAAACACAACTGCACTCAAGAGAAAAGGGTAAGGAATTTTTAGCCCATATCAGTTATTTGTGCGTCCGTTTGGATAACCCTAAAGACTTTGAAGAATTGAGTAAAATCGCTACAAAAAACAAGCCCTTGATTTTCTACTTTTCTATCTCCCCTAGTTTTTTTGCAACGACCGCTCAAAATTTAGCCAAAAACGCGCTCAATCACGCCAACACCCGCTTGATTTTAGAAAAACCTTTAGGGCATGATTTAAAGACTTGTAAAGAGATTTTCCAAAGCATCAGCGCTTTTTTTAAAGAAGAACAAATTTTTAGAATCGATCATTATTTGGGGAAAAAAGGCGTTCAAAATATCCTTGAATTACGCCTAAATAACCCTATTTTAAACACCCTATGGGAGCAAATCAGCACGGTTGAAATCTGCGTGTATGAGACCTTGGGGGTGGAAGAAAGGGGCGAATTTTACGATAAAATCGGGGCTTTAAGGGATATGGTTCAAAACCATCTCTTGCAAGTTTTATCCCTTATCGCTACAGATTTACCCAACGATTTGAAAGATTTGAGGCAAGAAAAAATCAAAGTTTTAAAAACCTTACAACCCCCTAAAGATTTTAAAAAACAGGTTATTCGCGCCCAATATCAAGGTTATAGGAATGAAAATAAGGTTCATAAAGAAAGCCAGACAGAGACTTTTGTCGCTATTAAAGCCTTTTTAGATGCACCTAAATTCAAAGGCGTGCCTTTCTATATTAAGCACGCTAAAAAAATGCCCCACAATCAAGCGAGCGTGAAAATCCATTTTAATTCGGTTAACACGCTAGAATTTTTCCTTTCACAAGACAAAATCACCCTCACCCTAAAAGACAATCAAACCCCCCTTATTTTAGAAAGCCACAACCAACAAGAATTTTTACAACCCTACGCTAAATTGCTCTATGATGCGATAGAAAATAACCACAATAATTTCGCCCACCAGCTGGAATTGGAAGCGTCATGGGTGTTTATTGACACGCTGATAGAGGGTTTTATCAATAACGCTACGCCCTTACATTTCTATGAAAGCCATAACCTAAACGAGTTAGAATTTTTAAAACCACTCTACCAATAAAAGGAATTTCATGGGTTATCAATTGTTTGAGTTTGAAAGTTTAGAAGATTGCAATAAGGCTTTAACAGAGCGTTTTAAAGAATTTTTTAACGCTGCCTTAAAAAAGCGCCATCAAGTTTCTATCGCTTTTTCTGGGGGCCGTTCGCCCATTAGCTTGTTGCAAAAATTGAGCGTTTTAGATCTCGCATGGCATGAATGTGCAGTCAGTTTAGTAGATGAACGCATTATAGATACAAGCCATAAGGATAGCAACACCAAATTATTGCACGATTATTTGTTGCAAAATAACGCCCTAAAAGCTTCTTTCATTCCGCTTTTACCCAAAGAGGTTTCTTGCAATCAAAACGCGCTTTTAAAATTTGCTAACCAGCATTTCAAACAGCCCCATTTAGCCATTCTGGGCATGGGGACTGATGGGCATACGGCTAGCCTTTTTCCTGAAACGAGCGCTTTTTTAAACGAAGAAAAGGAAAATATCGTTTTCACTAAACCCGTTAACGCTCCGTATGAACGCTTAAGCATGTCTATTCACGCCTTAGAAAATTGCGAAAAACTTTTTTTAAGCGTTAGCGGAGAGCAAAAAAGGGAGGTTTTAGAAAAAGCTTTGAAAGAAAACGCCCCCTATTCTCTGCCGATTGCTCGGATTTTACACTCTAAAAAAGTTACCACGGAGGTTTTTTATGCCAAAAACTGAAACTTACCCAAGACTCTTAGCCGATATTGGCGGCACAAACGCGCGCTTTGGTTTGGAAGTCGCCCCACGACAAATTGAATGCATTGAAGTTTTACCATGTAAAGATTTTGAAAGCTTGAGCGATGCGGTGCGGTTTTATCTTTCTAAATGCAAAGAAAGCCTTAAATTACGCCCTATTTACGGCTCTTTTGCTGTGGCTACGCCCATCATGGGGGATTTTGTCCAAATGACGAACAACCATTGGACTTTTTCTATTGAAACGACACGGCAATGTTTGGGATTAGAGAGGTTGCTTGTCATCAATGATTTTGTCGCGCAAGCCTATGCCATTAGCGCGATGCAAGAAAACGATCTGGCTCAAGTAGGCGGGATCAAGTGCGAAATTAACGCCCCTAAAGCGATTTTAGGGCCAGGAACCGGGCTTGGGGTAAGCACTCTTATCCAAAACAGCGATGGCTCTTTGAAAGTCTTGCCCGGCGAAGGGGGGCATGTGAGTTTTGCCCCTTTTGATGATTTAGAAATTTTAGTGTGGCAATACGCCCGCTCTAAATTCAACCATGTGAGCGCGGAAAGGTTTTTGAGTGGGAGTGGCTTGGTGCTGATTTATGAAGCTTTATCCAAACGAAAAGGCTTAGAAAAAGTGGCGAAATTGAGCAAGGCTGAATTGACCCCACAAATCATTAGCGAACGCGCTTTGAATGGGGATTACCCTATATGCCGATTGACTTTGGACACTTTTTGTTCCATGCTTGGCACGCTCGCTGCTGATGTGGCTCTCACTTTGGGCGCTAGAGGTGGGGTGTATTTGTGTGGGGGGATTATCCCACGATTCATTGATTATTTTAAAACCTCACCCTTTAGAGTGCGTTTTGAAACAAAAGGGCGCATGGGAGCGTTTCTCGCTTCCATCCCTGTGCATGTCGTGTTGAAAAAAACTCCCGGGCTTGATGGGGCAGGCATTGCGTTAGAGAATTATTTACTGCATGATAAAATATAGTGCCGTTCAAATGAAAAAGACTGGGCATAGGGGGTGCTTCTTTTAATCCCACCAAACAACGATACCATATAACCAATAATCATAAAAATAGTTAAATCTATAGAAACATAAGCAAACCATAAAAACGATACAATAGCTGTATTTTAATGAAACAAGGAGTTTTTATGAGAGTTCCATCTAAAGGTTTTGCTATTTTTTCTAAAGATGGGCATTTCAAGCCCCATGATTTTAGCCGCCATGCCGTAGGCCCTAAAGATGTGTTGATTGACATTCTTTATGCAGGGATTTGTCATAGCGACATTCATAGCGCTTATAGCGAATGGAAAGAAGGCATCTACCCTATGATCCCTGGGCATGAGATTGCTGGGGTCATCAAAGAAATAGGTAAGGAAGTTAAAAAATTTAAAGTGGGTGATGTGGTGGGGGTTGGCTGTTTTGTCAATTCATGCAAAACCTGTAAGCCATGCAAAGAACACCAAGAGCAATTTTGCGCTAACCATAAAACGGTATTCACTTATGATTGTTTGGATTATTTCCATGACAATGAACCCCACATGGGCGGGTACTCTAATAACATTGTGGTGGATGAAAATTATGTGATTAGCGTGGATAAAAACGCTCCTTTAGAAAAAGTAGCCCCCTTGCTTTGTGCAGGCATCACCACTTATTCGCCCTTAAAATTTTCTAAGGTTACTAAAGGCACAAAAGTCGGCGTCGCTGGGTTTGGCGGACTAGGAAGCATGGCGGTTAAATACGCTGCGGCTATGGGGGCTGAAGTGAGCGTTTTTGCAAGAAACGAACACAAAAAACAAGACGCTTTAAACATGGGGGCTAAACATTTCTACACGGACCCTAAAAATTGTAAGGAAGAATTGGATTTTATCATTTCAACCATTCCTACCCACTACGATTTAAAAGACTATCTCAAGCTCTTAACTTATAATGGCGATCTAGCCCTTGTGGGACTCCCCCCTATAGAAGTCGCTCCAGTGCTTAGCGTTTTTGATTTTATCAGTTTGGGTAACCGCAAGGTTTATGGCTCATTGATTGGGGGCATTAAAGAAACCCAAGAGATGATGGATTTCTCCATTAAACACAATATTTACCCTGAAATAGATTTGATTTTAGGCAAGGATATTGATACGGCTTATCATAACCTAACCCATGGGAAAGCGAAATTCCGCTATGTGATTGATATGAAAAAATCGTTTGATTAAAGGCTTTTATTTTAGCTCTTTTTTAAGAGCTTGAGCTTGATTAGGGTATTTTTTGCTAGTGCATGGAGTTTTAGAATTTTGAGGGTTTTACTAATAAGGCTCTTGAGTGGTATTGAAATACAATATTTGAATAGTCTTCGCTTTGCGTTTTTAGGAATCTCATGAATGTGCAAAAAATAATGTTTTAAAAATGTTTTAAGAGCGTCGTGGGCAATCTGCTCTTCTACTTTCCACAAAGGGAAGTAGTAATGGTAGGCAACAACGCTATGGTAGTAGTGCCATTTTTCTCCGCCTATCTCCCCACCCCCTGTGATCAAATAAGACCAATCGCTCATAAAAGGGGTTTTAGCCAAAGCGTTCAGCCATAAATCCGCTTTCAAACCAAAAGGATATGTCCAAGGTTTTATTTGAAAATAAGGATGAGAGTCATATTGTATAACGATAGGTTCTCTTAGGGCTTGTTTAATGGTGTTGTGATAGATCTCATTGACCACACCCTTTAAATGCTCTTCAGAAAGACTATAGTAGTGTGGGAAAATGCAATACTCTATTTTTAATGGCGCGATCTTTGATCGACAAAATTCTGTTAATTGCGGTTCTTTATTGATCTTTTGCGCGCGTATGATTTCTAATATTTTTTTACAAAATTGATTTTTTCGCTGGCAAGTTAAGTTGCAATAAAAAAAGCCTTCATAGGGATATATTTTGTCATGTAATCGCTTTAAGGCTTTCGGTCTTATTGGTAGTGATTTCATTGTTAGCGTTCTCTTTAGCTCGGTTCAAAAAGATTTGATAGCTCGTTAATAACCTCGTAGCGGTTTCTATAAGTTGATTTTCTAGCTTTTTAATCTCGCTCTTAATGGTTTCAGCGTTAGCGTTTAAGGTATCGGTTACCTCTTGCTCATTAGCGTGCATGCTCGCATTAAACTCGCTAAAAAAGCCCTCGTATTCTTTCATTTTCGCTTTCAAGCGCTCGCCTGCGTTAGTAAGCCATTCAATAGAATTCCTTAAACTGCTATCGATCTCGTTAGCGTTCTTAAAAAAATCCAAACTTAAAAGCACCTCTAAAATCCTAACGATCCCTTTAAGGCTTAGTTCCACTTGCTCCGTAAAAAGCGCATTACCCTTTAAAGCGTTTTGTAAGGTTTTTAATAACTCGTTAGTGATTTCTTTGACTTGTGGTTGCTCGCTTATCTCTAAATGACTATTAGGTAAGTTAGGGTAGTTCATTTTATTCCTTATTTATTTTTTTGTGGTAGAATTAGGTTCGGTGAGTTTAGGGGTTCCCAAACCTACCCCTTGTAATTGAGCCATAAGGAGACTCGGTGGCTCATTCTCGCTATTATAGATTTCATAACTGCTTATTACCCACTTATTAGGTAGCTTTTCGCTATACCAATCATCATTAAGTCCTACTCTTATATTTTTATATTCAATAGCCATTCTGCCGTAATTATCTGTTATAGCATTACCTTTCTCTATAGCTTCCGGTATCGTTTTAGCTATATTTAGGGCGTATTCTTTCGCTTGTTGTTCGTTTAGTCCTTGATTTTTTGCTTGCTTCTCTCGGCGTTTTAAAATGTGTTCTAACCCATAATCTTTATTACCCCAAACTAAATCAATATCCCCTAAACCTTCTTTATAAAACGCTCCCTCTACAAAACCTTTTTTAGTTTCTAATAGCTTGTTAATCGCTCCTAAGCCATCGCCCTTAAACTCGCTATAATTATGCCCCCATTCGCTAGGCGTGTCAAATTTTTGTTTTACCCCTTTCTCGCTTTCTTTTTGCATGTCTTTTACGGCTTCTATCAAGCGGTTTAAGGTAGGGTTATGCTCGCTTGGCACTCTATCCACCATTAAAAGGTAACGCGTGAAATCGTAAATATCAATATCCTTAAATTCCTTGCTTTTAGGATCGAACATGTCCTTAGTAATATCTGCGATCTTAAACTCTTTCAAACCTTTTTTAATATTATCGCTCTTTAAAGCTTCAAATAACGCCTTACTGGGATCATCAAACCTCGCAAATCTTGCTACGCTTGCCCCTAAAATTTCGCTTATATCGCTCGTGATTTGATCGCTCTTTTCAAACATATCTAAAGAACTCGTCTTATAAAATTTCTCGCTCAAATCCCTTAAGCTGTCCGTTGTAGTTGGATAATTCTTTAAATTCGCAAAACTGCGATCCATAATATCGCTTAAATAAGCGTTCAGGCTCACATTAGGAAAATTCATGTCATGGATTAAATTGTGAAAGCTCCCTGCATTATCTACAAACATTTTTTTAACTTTTTCATAGCTTTTAATATCGTTAAAAAATTCTTTCTGCCAACGATTGAGTAACTCTATCCCTTGCGTTTTAGTCCTTGGCATGTTAAACATTAAAAGCGCTAAATTACTATCCCCTATATTATGGTGAGTGGCTTTATCAAAATTAAGGTTTTTAGCCACAACGCTTTTTAATTGATAAACGCTATCAGCGTCTAATTTCTTGTCTAATTCTTTTAATTTCGGTTCGTAATGGCTTAAAACGGCGATCGCCTTATCGCTTTCGCTATTAAAGCGCCCTTGATTGCTCCCAGCCGCTAAATTGTTGATCTCGGTATTATTCAATCGTTCATGCGGGACTCTTACTAAAAGCTCGTTAGGTTTCAAGTCTATGTTATAGTATTCTTTTATCGCTTTCTCGTAAGTTTCTCTGCTTTTAGGCGTGAAATTCAGCATGCCTTGTATCCTATGATTGCCTGCGATCACTTGCCCGTCGTGCAAGATGATGGGTAAATATTCAAACCCTCCGCTCCCAAAAATCTTTTTAGGGTCAAAATTCTCAGCAATGCTTTTAATCTGCTCTTGGTTCATGTCCGTTCGTTTCTGTGTGCCTCCAGTCGTAAAGCTCGGTTTCAAGTCTTTTGCATTCACGATCGCGTAATCTAGATCGTAAATCTCTCGTTCGTTCAACCTCACTCGGCTCTTGGGTAAATGCTCTTGTATTTGAGTGGGTATATCAGATCCTACTTCTATTTTAGTGTTGCTTTCAATATTGCCCGCATTACCCCTCTCGTGTTCTAATTTTCTTTTTAACGCTTCTTTACGCTTTGTTTCTTGCTCTTTAGCTTTTAAAAATTCTTGTTCGCTCGCTATTCTTTCGCTTTCTATTTTCGCAAGCTTTTCAGCGTTCGCTTGCTCTAGGGGGGATAAAATTTTAGCTTCTGGTGTGGTTTCGTTTAAATTTTCTGTATTTTTTAATAAATCCCCTTGACTTGTTAAATCTTTTTGAGATAGTATATTTTCATTAAGGTTTGAGATGCTACCGCCATCTCTGTAATCGTTAGAAAGTGGTGCAATGGTTTCTAACTCCCTTAAAATCTTATCATCTACTTCAAAACTTATAATCATATAATGATTTTTTAGTTCGTTATCTCCCCTAAACTTACTTAAAATAACTTTTGAATTATTTAAAATAATAGCCGCATAACCTGGCCTGTCTTCTTCTTTAAAGCCTTTTTGTAGAATGTTAGGGATTTCCTTAAGTAGTTCATCAGTCCTTTCTTTAGCTTCTGCTTCGTTTAAACCTTTACCTATGGCTTGATCTTCTCGGCGTTTTAAAATGTGTTCTAACCCGTAATCTTTATTGCCCCACACAAAATCGATCCCCCTAAATCGTCCCTATACACTGCACCAGCGACTTTCCCGTTTCGCTCTTGTAGTAGCTTCTCTAACGCTTCCTTAGGCTTTAGTGCAAACTCGGGGTAATTCTTCCCAAACTCTTTTAAGGGGGTAAAAGCGTTTGCAAAATCTTTTGTTTTTTGTAAGATCTCTTCGCTCGCTTCTTTCACGCCGTTATTAAGCTCTTCAATGAGTTTAAGCGTGTTGTTGCTAAAGTAGGATTTTTTAGCGCTTAATTCTAATCGCTTGCTAAAATCGCTTATAGTGTGGCTTCTCTCTAACGCTCTTTTAATGTGATACTTTAAAGCCGCTCCTGCGGTCGCTTCGTTCAAGGCTTTCGGTAACTTGATCCCTAAAATGCGATCGGGTGCATTCCTGTATAAAGTCCCTAAAGTGAATTTAGTCCATTGGTATTTTAACGCCCCGCTTAACGAGGTCGCTAACCCTTGGCTTAAGTTCTTTGTAATGGCGGGCTTTAGGCTTTGCGCGATCTTTGCATCGTTTTTAAAAAGCTTATGAAACCCGCTCGCTATGTCAATGTATTCTTTAGCTTTTGCACCCGCAGGAATGAGGTAATTTTTATCAAATGCAAAAGCGATAGGAATATGAAAATCTTGTTCTTTAAAAGAATGATTTGAATCTGAAGTCATGGAAAATGAAACACCCCTTTTTTGAAGCTATTTTATCCAAAAAAAAACCGCATTTGAAAGGGTTTTGTTTTTGGTTTTTATGTTGTTTTTAATGGAAATTAATTTAAAAAAAGATGTTAAATCTTTTATCCTAGCCCTTTTTAAAAAGCTTGATTAAGATTTTTTTCACAATCCCATGAAGCCCTAAAATCCTAAGGATCTTGCTAACCACCCTTTTAGCTAACGCTTTAGGCATCAAAAACACCCAATAAATAAGCTTTTTGAAAGATCTTTTCACTAAACCACAGGTTACATTAAAAATCCTTAGATGGATTTTTCTTTCCTTAAACACAACAAACAGATACGATTTGAAAAACAAATACGGCGTTTTAAACAGAATGTCTTTTGAAGACTTTGTTGGAGAAAAATAATGTTGTTGGGCCATTTTTGTGGTGTAAAAGCTCTCATTAATATGTATTTGTTTGGTGTAATCGCTCATAAAAGGGGTTTTAGCCAAAGCGTTCAGCCATAAATCCGCTTTCAAACCAAAAGGGTAATCCCAAGGCTTCACCGCCCCCCACCAAGCGTCATAGTGGATAATGACAGGGTTCTTTCGCGCCTCTAAAATGGTTTTTTTATAATTCTCGTTCAAGTATGCATTAGAAAAATCTTTAATCGTGTAATACCAAGGGAAAACGCAATACTCAATCCCTAAAGCTTTCATGTTAGGCCAACACCATTTCGTAAAATCCAATTCCTCTTTAGCCTTATTCCCCTTTAAAAGCCCATGCATTTTTAAGGTAAAATCTTTCTTGCGTTGGTAATCTAAATTGCAAAACAAAAACCCTTCCATCAAGTGGTTCTTTTCAACTTCCCGCGCCCGCAGGAATGAGGTAATTTTTATCAAATGCAAAAGCGATAGGAATATGAAAATCTTGTTCTTTAAAAGAATGATTTGAATCTGAAGTCATGGAAAATGAAACACCCCTTTTTTGAAGCTATTTTATCCAAAAAAAAACCGCATTTGAAAGGCTCTAGCTCTTATTTTTATGCCATTTAATGGAAATTAATCTAAAATTCACTCTTTGCATTTTATCTTTAAATGCTACAATTTTAAAAGATGATGAAAGGGGCTGTGTTTAACTTGATTTTCTTAAAAAAATCTCTTGGCGCATTGTTGTTTTCAAGTTTTTTAATAGTGCCTTTAATGAAAGCGGCTAGTTTTGTCTATGACTTGAAGTTCATGAGCTTTAATTTCAACTTGGTTGCCCCAAACAACAACCCTTATTGGAATAGCCTAACCAAAATGCAAGCGCGCCTCATGCCTCAAATTGGCGTCCAGTTAGACAAAAGACAGGCTTTAATGTTTGGAGCGTGGTTCATTCAAAACTTGCACACGCATTATAGCTACTTCCCTTATTCTTGGGGGGTTACGATGTATTACCAATACATAGGGAAAAATTTGAGATTTTTTTTAGGGATTGTGCCACGAAGCTATCAAATAGGGCATTACCCTTTGAGCGCTTTTAAAAAACTTTTTTGGTTTATTGATCCTACTTTTAGGGGAGGAGCGTTCCAATTCAAACCGGCTTATGATCCTAATCGCTGGTGGAATGGGTGGTTTGAGGGCGTTGTTGATTGGTATGGGGGGCGTAATTGGAATAACCAGCCCAAAAAGAAAAATTACGACTTCAGCCAGTTTTTGTATTTTGTTTCTTCAGAATTTCAGTTTTTTAAAGGGTATTTAGGTTTAGGGGGACAACTTGTGATCTTTCATAACGCTAGTTCTCATAGCATGGGAGATAATTACCCTTATGGCGGGAATTCCTACTTTAAACCGGGCGATGCAACCCCACAATGGCCTAATGGCTACCCTTATTTCAGTCAAAAAAACAACCCACAGGGCGGCGAAATAGGGAAATACTCTAACCCTACCATTTTGGATAGGGTTTATTACCACGCTTATCTTAAAGCGGATTTTAAAAACCTCATGCCTTATATGGATAATATTTTTATGACTTTTGGCACGCAATCGTCTCAAACCCATTATTGCGTGCGTTACGCTAGCGAGTGTAAAAACGCTCAATTTTATAACAGCTTTGGGGGGGAATTTTACGCCCAAGCACAATACAAAGGCTTTGGAATCTTTAACAGATATTATTTTTCCAACAAACCCCAAATGCACTTTTATGCCACTTATGGCCAATCCCTTTATGCCGGGTTGCCATGGTATAGAGCCCCTAATTTTGACATGATAGGGCTTTATTATGTTTATAAAAATAAATGGGTGAGCGTGCAAGTGGATGCGTTTTTTAACTTTTTAGGTGGAGGCGATGGGTATCATTTGTATGGCAAGGGGGGTAAGTGGATCACCACCTATCAGCAATTCTTAACCCTAACCATAGACACACGAGAGCTGATTGATTTTGTCAAATCCAAAACATCTAAATAACTATATCTAAAAATTATAGATATAATTGAAATAAGCGACCGGTAAGCGTTGCCATAAAGTGGTTGCACTCAAGCCATCAACGATTTCTGTTTTTTTGTTAGGAATGACAGGGAATTTCAACCCAAAAGTGATTTCATTGTGGAAAAAACCATAACGAAAACCCACTTTCACAAGCAATTGGAAAAGCGAATTTTCCTTGCCTAAATTTTGAGCGATAATCCCATGCATAGCCCCTCCTGGCATGTAAGTCGCCCCAGCAATGCCTAAGCCAAACTCTAACCCTAGAAACATTTTTGGCGAATTGAAAGCGTCCCACAAGCCGCTAAACTCCAAACCATAAGTAGAAATATAGGATTTGTGAGAAGAAAAGGTCTGATCGTAAAACAACCCATAACGAAAACCCACATGCTCTACAGCTTGCGTTTTAGCCACAAATTTCCCTCCTAACACCACACCAAAACCATTGCCGGTCATGAAATACGATTTATCTATAGAACTGGTGCTAAAAGATGTGTTAATCGCGCTAAGCTGATACCCAACCCCTAAATAAAACGCATTCCTGTCCGCAAATTTAGGTTTTTTTGTTTCATCAAGCTCTTCGGCTTGAAGCGATGATAATAACGCCACGCTCATCAATACTTTAATCATTGTTTTATCCATAACCCAATTCCTTTTGTTATCCTGCCCCACACTCACCCCATATATTAAGATCAAATCACACCCTAAATAATAACAAAGTTTAAAATAAATATTAGTGATTTTGATTAAGAACGCCTGTCTTTTTAGAATAAATAGCTATAAAATAGCCATAAATAAATAAAATATCCCACCAAATACCCATAAAAATAGCCTCCATTCTTGTGGGTATGCCCCCATTTTTTTAGTAAAATTCTTAAAAAAGTGTTGTTATAAGACATATTAATAGTTTTTCTTGTATAATCCAAGCTAAATTCAATTTATTTTATACGATATTAAGGAGACATATTACCATGTTTCAAATTAGATGGCATGCACGAGCTGGTCAGGGTGCTATCACCGGCGCTAAAGGGCTAGCTGATGTGATTTCAAAAACAGGTAAGGAAGTGCAAGCGTTCGCTTCCTATGGTTCAGCCAAAAGGGGGGCGGCTATGATGGCTTATAACCGCATTGATGATGAGCCGATTTTAAACCATGAGCGCTTCATGCAGCCTGATTATGTGCTAGTGATTGACCCCGGTTTGGTTTTCATTGAAAATATTTTCGCTAATGAAAAAGAAGACACCACTTACATTATCACCAGTTACCTCAGCAAAGAAGAGTTGTTTGAAAAAAAACCTGAATTAAAAACCCGTAAGGTGTTTTTGGTAGATTGTTTAAAAATCTCTATGGAAACCTTGAAACGCCCCATCCCTAACACGCCTATGTTAGGGGCGTTGATGAAAGTGTCTGGCATGCTTGAAATTGGGGCTTTTAAAGAAGCTTTTAAGAAAGTTTTAGGCAAAAAACTCACTCAAGAAGTCATTGACGCTAACATGCTCGCTATCCAAAGAGCTTATGAAGAAGTTCAATAACATTAAGGAATAAAGATGAAAGATTGGAATGAATTTGAAATGGGAGCGGTGCTCTTCCCTTTTGAAAAAAACGCGCAAAGCGAAATGGAAAAACACAACGATGAGCGCCATTACACTGAGCAGAGCTACTTCACCACTTCGGTGGCTCATTGGCGTGTGGCTAAGCCTGTGCATAACAATAACATTTGCATCAATTGCTTTAATTGTTGGGTTTATTGCCCAGATGCGGCTATTCTTTCAAGAGAGGGCAAGTTAAAGGGCGTGGATTATTCTCATTGTAAGGGCTGTGGCGTGTGCGTGGATGTCTGCCCCACCAACCCTAAATCGCTATGGATGTTTGAAGAGCAAATTGAACCTGCCACCGCACTCACTCAATGGCCGCAAAAACAAGAAAAGAAAAAATCATAAGGAAAAAATATGGCAAGAAGTATTGAATTGCAAGAAATAGAAGTGTGGGATGGCAATACCGCTAGCTCTAACGCTTTAAGACAGGCTCAAATTGATGTCATCGCAGCTTATCCTATCACCCCATCAACGCCCATTGTGCAAAATTATGGCTCGTTTAAAGACAATGGCTATATTGATGGCGAATTTGTTTTAGTGGAATCTGAGCATGCCGCTATGAGCGCGTGCGTAGGAGCGGCGGCTGCAGGTGGGAGGGTCAGCACTGCGACTAGCTCTCAAGGTTTGGCGTTAATGGTAGAAGTTTTATACCAAGCCTCTGGCATGCGTTTACCTATTGTTTTAAACTTAGTCAATCGCGCTTTAGCAGCCCCTTTAAATATCCATGGCGATCATTCTGATATGTATTTGAGTAGGGATTCTGGCTGGATAAGTTTATGCACATGCAACCCTCAAGAAGCCTATGATTTCACTTTAATGGCGTTCAGGATCGCAGAGCATCAAAAGGTGCGTGTGCCTACTATTGTCAATCAAGATGGTTTTTTATGCTCACACACCGTGCAAAATGTCCGCCCTTTGAGCGATGCAGTGGCTTATCAATTCGTGGGCGAATACCAAACCAAACATTCCCTTTTGGATTTTGATAAACCGGTAAGCTATGGCGCACAAGCTGAAGAAGAATGGCATTATGAGCATAAAGCCCAACTCCACCATGCGATCATGAATGCGCCTTCTGTGATTGAAGAAGTGTTTAATGATTTCGCTAAACTGACAGGTAGGCAATACCATTTAACCAAAACTTTCCAGCTAGAAGACGCTGAAATCGCTATTTTTGCGTTAGGGACTACTTATGAATCCGCTATCGTAGCGGCTAAAGAAATGCGTAAAAAAGGCATTAAGGCCGGCGTGGCGACCATCCATTCTTTGCGCCCTTTCCCTTATGAAAAATTAGGGCAGGATTTGAAAAATCTTAAAGCTTTAGCGATTTTAGATAAAAGCTCTCCAGCCGGTGCTATGGGGGCGATGTTTAATGAAGTTACAAGCGCGGTGTATCAAACCCAAGGGACTAAACACCCGGTAGTGTCTAACTATATCTATGGTTTAGGCGAAAGGGATATGACGATCGCGCATTTATGCGAGATTTTTGAAGAAATCAATGAAGACGCTCTTAAAGGCACGCTCACGCACCCTACCCAACAATTCGTAGGCTTGCGCGGTCCTAAAATGAGCTTTTTTTAAAAAGGAAATATCATGGTAAAAGAAGTCAAAACACTCAAAGGTTTTAGTCAAAGCGCTGAAAAATTCCAAGGCTCGCACTTGCTTTGCCCAGGTTGTGGGCATGGCATTATCGTGCGTGAAGTTCTAAACGCTGTAGATGGGCCTATCGTTTTAGGTAATTCTACCGGTTGTTTAGAGGTATGTTCGGCGGTGTATCCGCACACTTCATGGGATGTGCCTTGGATCCACATTGGTTTTGAAAATGGCTCTACGGCGATTTCAGGGGTGGAGGCTATGTATAAGGCGCTAGTGAATAAGGGTCGTTATCAAGGTCAAAAGCCCAAATTCGTGGCGTTTGGAGGCGATGGGGCCAGTTATGATATTGGTTTTCAATTTATCAGCGGTTGCATGGAGAGAGGGCATGACATGACTTATATTTGCTTGGATAATGAAAACTACGCCAATACCGGTGGCCAAAGAAGCGGCTCCACACCATTAGGGGCAAGCACTTCCACCACGCCAGCAGGTTCAGTTAGCTTTGGTAAAAAAGAAAAGAAAAAAGACATTGTCAATATCATGGCAAGCCATGGGGTTCCTTATGTGGCACAACTCTCGCCTAACAAATGGAAAGACATGAACAAAAAAATTAAAACCGCGCTAGACACTGAAGGGCCTTGCTTTATCAACGCTCTTAGCCCATGCACGACTGAATGGAAATTTGAATCCAATAAAACCATTGAATTAGCGGATATGGCTGTGGATAGCTTGATGTTCCCCTTATTTGAAATTTTTAATGGCAGAGAATTAAAAATCACTTACCGCCCAAGAAATATCATTCCTGTAAGGGATTATTTAGGGGCGCAAAAACGCTTCAAACACCTTTTCAAAAAGGAAAACGAGCATGTTATTGAAGAATTGCAAAAAGATGTGAATGAGCGTTGGGAATACTTGCAACGCAGAGAAGAAGCTAAAGTATAACCCTCTAATCAAGTCAAGGGGCTTTTTAGGTGCATCTTTTATCCCCTTGATTTTACCCCTTTTGAATAAATTCTAGATTTTAAGGATTGTTGGTGCTAGAACGCTATGCGAATGAAGAAATGAAAGCCCTATGGAATGAACAAACCAAGTTTGAAACCTATTTAGAAGTGGAAAAAGCTGTCGTTAGGGCGTGGAATAAGCTTGGGCAAATCAATGACAGCGATTGTGAAAAGATCTGCTCTCAAGCGCAGTTTAACCTAAAACGCATCAAAGAAATTGAAAAAACCACTAAACATGATTTAATCGCTTTCACTACTTGCGTGGCTGAAAGCTTGGGCGAAGAATCCCGCTTTTTTCATTACGGCATCACTTCTAGCGATTGCATTGACACGGCTATGGCGTTATTGATGACAAAAAGTTTAAAGCTCATTCAAAAAGGCGTTAAAAACCTCTATGAAACGCTTAAAAACAGGGCTTTAGAGCATAAAGACACGCTAATGGTGGGCAGAAGCCATGGGGTGTTTGGCGAACCCATCACTTTTGGCTTGGTTTTAGCCCTTTTTGCTGATGAAATCAAACGGCATTTAAAAGCCCTGGATTTGACGATGGAATTTATCAGCGTGGGGGCGATCAGTGGGGCTATGGGGAATTTCGCGCACGCCCCCTTAGAATTAGAAGAATTAGCGTGCAACTTTTTAGGCTTAAAAACCGCCAATATCAGCAATCAAGTCATTCAAAGGGATCGCTACGCCAGGCTTGCATGCGATTTGGCTCTTTTAGCGAGCAGTTGTGAAAAAATCGCTATCAATATCCGCCATTTGCAACGCAGTGAAGTTTATGAAGTGGAAGAATACTTTTCAACAGGGCAAAAAGGAAGCTCTGCGATGCCTCATAAAAGAAACCCCATATTGAGCGAGAATATCACCGGGCTTTGCAGGGTGATTCGCTCTTTTGTTACCCCTATGCTAGAAAATGTCGCCCTATGGCATGAAAGAGACATGAGTCATAGCTCTGTGGAGCGTTTCGCCTTACCCGATCTGTTTATCACCAGCGATTTCATGCTCAGCCGCTTGAATGGCGTGGTTGAAAATTTAGTAATCTATCCTAAAAACATGCTTAAAAATTTAGCTTTGAGCGGAGGGTTAGTTTTTTCCCAACGGGTGTTATTGGAATTGCCTAAAAAAGGTTTGAGTAGAGAAGAAAGCTATAAAATCGTGCAAGAAAATGCGATGAAAGTATGGGAAGTTTTGCAACAAGGCACTTTTAAAAGCGCTGATGGGAATTTGTTTTTAAACGCCTTGCTTGATGATGAACGATTGAAAAAATATTTGAGCGAGGATGAAATCAAAGCGTGTTTTGATTATAGCTACTACACTAAAAATGTGGGGGCGATTTTTAAAAGAGTGTTTGAATAAGGTGCAATTTTATAAAAAATTTTGGCTTTATTCATTGAGCGATAAAGTTTAAATCTATTTTTTAAAATTAAAATTTCAATCAAAGGGGGCAAAGGGGATTTTTGAAGCGAGTATTGTGTTTGATTTTGGGACTTTCTTGTTCCTTGCATGCGGATAGTTTTAAAGATGTTTTGACTAAAGGGGATTATATTTTTGGCAATAAAAAAGTGATCTCACCCATCAAACGCTATGCGGATCAATCGGCGTTTTATTTGGGGCTTGGGTATCAATTGGGGAGCGTTCAGCACAACTCTAGCAATTTGAATTTATTCCAGCAATTTAACAAGAGTCAGATCATTTTTAGCGATAGTCTAAGCCCTGTTTTTAAAAATTCGTATGTGTCTAATGGTCTTGGCGTCCAGGTAGGCTATAAATGGGTGGGTAAGCATGAAGAAACGAAGTGGTTTGGCTTTAGGTGGGGGCTATTTTATGACTTGAGCGCTTCTCTTTATGGCTCTAAAGAATCGCAGTCCATTATCATTTCCACTTACGGCACTTATACGGATTTATTGCTCAACGCTTATAATGGGGATAAGTTTTTTGCCGGATTCAATCTGGGGATTGCATTTGCTGGGGTGTATGACAGAGTGAGTGATGCATTATTGTATCAAGCGCTTCTTTTAGACACTTTTGGCGGGAAAGTAAATCCAAATGGCTTCCAGTTTTTAGTGAATCTAGGGGTTCGTTTAGGGAATAAACACAACCAGTTTGGTTTTGGGATTAAAATCCCCACTTATTATTTTAACCATTATTATTCTATGAATAACATTAGTAATAATAATGAAGATGTCTTAAAGGTTTTACGATTTTTAGAATACGGGATCAATAGCGTGCTGTATCGGGTTGATTTCAGACGCAATTATGCAATTTATTTCAACTACACTTATAGTTTTTAAGTGCAGTTTTGAAGCGGTAGTTTTTAGAGCGTTCTTAATTTGGCAATCTCATCTCTCAAACGCATCGCTTCTTCAAAATCCAAATTTTTCGCGCATTCTCGCATTTTTTTATCCAACTCTTTAATGATTTTTTCTCTTTCGCTTTTAGGGATTTTGTCCTTTTTTAAAGCTTTAGCGATTTTAGCCTCATCATCTCTTAATTTCAATTCCTCTTCTAAAGCGCGTGTAACGGTTTTAGGGGTGATATTATGGAGTTTGTTGAATTCTTCTTGCTTGGCACGTCTGTAAGTCGTAGTCTCAAAGGCTTTTTGCATGCTTTGAGTGATTTTTTTAGCGTATAACAAAACCTTCCCGTTAGCGTTTCTAGCGACCCGCCCCATGGTTTGAATGAGGCTTGTTTCACTCCTTAAAAACCCTTCTTTATCCGCATCCATGATCGCTACTAAAGACACTTCAGGCAAATCCAACCCTTCTCTTAAAAGGTTGATCCCTATTAAAACATCAAATTCTTTAAGCCTTAAAGAGCGGATAATGTGGTTTCTTTCAATCGCATCAATTTCGCTATGCATGTAACGCACCTTCAAGCCCCATTCAGCATAGTATTTGCACAATTCTTCTGCCATTTTTTTAGTGAGCGTGGTGATTAGCACCCTTTCATCTCTAGCCACCACTAACTTGATTTCATCAAACAAATCTTGGACTTGTTTATCGCTGTCTCGCACTTCAAATTTAGGGTCTAAAAGCCCAGTTGGGCGAATGATTTGCTCAGCGACATTCTTTTGAGAAAGCTCTAATTCTAACTTGTTAGGCGTAGCGGACACAAAAAGGAATTGGCAATTTTTATGGATAAATTCATCAAATTTTAAAGGGCGGTTGTCTAAAGCGCTAGGCAGTCTAAAGCCATATTCCACTAAAACGCTTTTCCTACTCATATCCCCTGCATACATCCCCCCAAATTGCGGCAAACTCACATGGCTTTCATCTACAATGACTAAAAACTCCCGCTCAAATATCCCCAAATAATCAAACAAACAAAAAGGCGTTTCGTTAGGGGCTTTACCGGTAAAATGGCGCGCGTAATTTTCAATGCCCTTGCACACACCGGTAGCACTAATCATTTCTAAATCATGCTCGGTGCGTTGTTTGAGACGGTTGTATTCAAGCATTTTGTCCTGCTCTTTAAAAAAATTCAATCTTAAAGCAAGCTCATCTTCAATGCTTTTAATGGCTAAATTCAACCTCTCACTCCCTACGGCAAATTGACTGGCCGCATAAAGCATGACAGAATCTAAGCGCTTGATTTCATTTTTTTCTAAAGCGTCAAAAACCGCAATCCTTTCTATCTCATCGCCAAAAAATTCAATCCTAATAAATTCAGCATCATTATAAGCGGGGAAAATATCCACGCACTCGCCCGTCGCTCTAAAGCTCCCCCTATCAAACACCACTTCATTACGGCTATACCCCATTTCTACTAGCTTGAGTAAAAAATTCTTGTAAGCACGCTTCTCGCCCGCTTTGATTTTTTCCATGACTTTTAAATATTCTTCAGGGTTACCCAAACCATAATTAGCCGAAACGCTCGCTATCACGATCACATCATCATAACCTAAAAGTGAAGTGGTCGCGCTCAATCTCAAACGCTCCAAATCGTCATTAATAGAGCTGTCTTTTTCAATGAATAAATCCCTTCTAGGGATATAGCTCTCAGGCTGATAGTAATCAAAGTGGGAGATAAAATACTCCACTCTATTGTGCGGGAAAAACGCCTTAAACTCGCTATAAAGCTGCGCGCATAAGGTTTTATTATGGCTCATGATCAAAGTGGGTTTATTGGTTTTAGCGATGATATTAGCCATCGTGTAGGTCTTACCACTCCCTGTAACGCCCACTAGAGTTTGGTAATGGTTGTTATTTTTCAAGCTCTTCGTTAAGGCGTCTATGGCTTGGGGCTGATCACCAGCTGGTGGATAAGGGCTTTTTAAATCAAATAAGGGCATCTTTTTAAACTCGCATTTTTTAGGGGTATTATAGTGGTTTTTAACACGCCTTATTCAAACTCAAAAAAATCAATGTTTTGATAATAATTGTTTTATTGTTTAAAACTTCTTGCTTATTGTTGCTTATTTGCGTTGTAGCGTTAGCTTTTTCTTGCGTGATGGCTTCAAGGCTTTCGGTCTTATTAGCATTTATTTGCGTTGTAGCGTTCTCTTTGGCTTGCGTATTCTTCGCTATTGTTTGGGGTTTGTAAATTTAAAGGTTTGTTTTAGATAGGGGGAGTATTTATTATAATGCAACAGCATGCAACAGCAAGATGAAAGTTTTAAAGGTATTTGATGGTGTGCATTTTTTGAATCAATTAAACGAGTTTAAAAGCGGTGTTTTACTGCAGCTAAAAAATTAGAGCAAGCGGTAGGCTAAAGTTTTTGCATGAGACCACTTAGCCATGAAAAACGCAATATTCTTAATCTATTGCTTCAAACCAATTGTTTAAAGAATGCCACTTGGCATAAAAACAAAAAATCCTTGAAGCAAACCCTAAAGGTTATCGGCTTGAAGTGTTCTTTTTCCTGCAATTCTTATCAATGTCAAAATCGCATGCTTTTTGCATGTATTCTTCAGCCTTGTGTTTATCTTTTTCTACACCTAACCCATACCGATAAGACTCTGCTAATCCCTCATAAGCTCTAGAAGAACTCACATCAGCCGCCATTTTATAATACACAATAGCCTTATCTTTGTCTGGCTCAATACCCAATTGATCATTCCCGCTATAATAAATATCCCCTAGGAGAATATAAGCTTCCACATTACCCTTATGCATCGCTTTTCTAAAAAACTCTGTCGCTTTCGCATAGTTGCTAGGAACGCCCCTGCCTTCCATATACATGATACCTAGGTTGATATAGGCGTTAGTATAGCCTTTATCTGCAGCTATTTGAAAATACTCCACCGCTTTTTTTTCATCTTTAGGAACGCCCCTACCCTCTTTATACATCACGCCCAAATTGTTATACCCTCTAGGTATATCATTATTAACAGCTTTTTGAAAATACTCCACCGCTTTCTTGTAATCTTTAGGAACGCCCCTACCATTTTCATACATGATCCCCAAAAGAACATAAGCAAGCGGCTCGCCATTTTTAATCGCGCTCTTATAGAAAGAAGCCGCTCGCTCATACTCCTTATTGTTATAGGCCTCCTTCCCTTTATAAATATAAATATAATTCCTTTTTTGTTCAAGGTCTTCTGCACCAAGGGTG
Organism: Helicobacter pylori; assembly: GCF_001653455.1. NCBI lineage: Bacteria > Pseudomonadati > Campylobacterota > Epsilonproteobacteria > Campylobacterales > Helicobacteraceae > Helicobacter > Helicobacter pylori. The sequence goes on from NZ_CP011486.1 coordinate 1,074,330, forward strand.
CTAAATAAACACAAACCTACCAAACAAATCTTCAAAGCCAATTTGCTCGTGCTCCTCATCGCTACTCCTCTACTCTTAATAAGAATCAAACACAATGCCAATAACTACCAATCTCAAAAAGAAATTGCATGCGTTTAATTCAAACATTCTCAAACCCATATTCTGCATACACAATTGGATCTAATATCATCTCTTGTAATGAGAAATTTTACACTATTTTTATGGATTTTAAAATTAAATTTAAGATTTTCTCATTAAAAAATCCCCCCACCCCAAAAAATAGGGCTAAATGGGATTAAAAGTTTGTATATCACCCCGCATACCACAAAGAATTAAAATTCTTTCCTTGGATCCGTTGCCCCATAAAAGACGCTCCCCTTAGCTTTAGGTAAAATATGGATCGCATTCACATCGCCCATCACTGGCTTAGTAACAATTTGATAGCCCATTTTAGTGAGGTTGTCTTTCACATCAGCGGGCATGCCAAATTTTTCAATCCTTAATTCATCAGGAAGCCATTGCATGTGAAACCTAGGGGCTGAAACCGCTTCAGAAATATTCATGTTGTAATCAATGACATTAGAAATCACTTGCAACACGGTAGTGATAATCCTAGAACCTCCAGGACTCCCCACCACCAAGAAAACCTTATTGTTTTTCAACACGATTGTAGGCGACATGGAGCTTAAAGGGCGCTTATTGGCTTCAATCGCATTCGCATCGCCCCCTACTAAACCATAGAGATTAGGGTTGCCTGGCTTAATGGAAAAATCATCCATTTCATTATTCAACAAAAACCCTGCCCCATCAATGCTAGCAGCGCTCCCATAAGAAGCGTTAATGGTGTAAGTAACGCTCACCGCATTCCCCCACCTATCCGCTACAGAATAATGCGTGGTATTACTCCCCTCATGCAACTGCCCCATTCCTGGTTTGATTTGAGAGCTTGGCGTAACCGTATCCGGTTGGATAGCATCAAAAATCTTTTTGGCATACGCTTTATTGATGAGTTTATCCACCGGTACTGCAACAAAATCAGCGTCTCCCATATAAACCGATCGGTCCGCATAAGCTTGACGCATCGCTTCTGCAGCGATATGGATATTTTTAGAAGCCCCATACCCAAGAGCACTCAAATCCGCATTCTCCATGACATTGAGAATTTGAATCAAATGCGTGCCTCCTGAACTTGGTGGCGACATGGAAATGATCTTATACCCACGATAACTCCCCATCACGGGTTTGCGCCATTTCACATTGTAACTGGCTAAATCTTCTTTAGTGATAATCCCCCCATTTTTTTTCATGTCTTTCTCAATAAGCTCAGCGACTTGCCCTTGATAAAAGCCTTTAGCGCCTAGCGTTTTGATTTGAGTTAAAGTTTTGGCTAGATCTTTTTGGACAAACAAATCCCCTTCTTGATAATCAAGATGCCCTTTTTTAAAAAAATACTTTTTGCTAGAGCTGTATTTTAAAAACCGCTCCCTTGCTTCTTTTAAAGTTTCTGCTTGTCTTTGTGAAATCACATAACCATTTTCAGCCAATTTAATGGCAGGATCAATGAGTTGCGATAGTTTTTTGGTGCCGTATTTTTTCAACATCGCTTCCATGCCCGCCACCGTTCCAGGGACTCCAGCCGCCAAATAGCCATCTTCGCTGAGTTTAGGGACTACATTGCCTTGCTTGTCTAAAAACATATCTCTAGTGGCTTTTAAAGGGGCTTTCTCTCTAAAATCCAAAGCAACATTTTCACCATTAGCCAAATGGATAACCGCAAAACCCCCACCACCAATATTGCCTGCTGCAGGATGGACAACCGCTAAAGCAAATCCCATCGCTACAGCCGCATCAATCGCATTGCCTCCCTCTTCTAAAACCTTTTGCCCGATCTCACTAGCCAAGGGGTGGCTAGAAAGGGCTAACCCTACTTTAGTGTTTTTAATAGGCGGGTAGCTCGCTGAACTCAAAGGGTTTAACAAACCCAAAGAGAGCGCTATCACGCCCAAGCCAATCGTTTTCAAAAAACTCCGTCTCATCTCTTTTCCTTTCAATCAGTTACGCTTAAAATTTCTTTGTTATTATAACACAAGCTTTATAAAACGCTCTCTCGCTTGTAGCTTAATGTTATGAACGATTATTGTTTGAGTGTTGGTTAAAAAACACTCAATAATATTTTTAAAATAAATCATATAAAGAGCTTGACGCCAATCAAGTGATAATTCCTTAAAGAGGTCTTCTTGGGTTAGGGGTTTAAGGGGGGAATTATTTTAAAATACCCCCCTATCCCCTTAAAAAATGAATTTTAAAATCAATAGAGTTTAAAAAATAAGTTAAAAGGCTTATTCGATCAAAACGCTATTGGTAGAAACCCTATTGCTTAATCCCCAACAAAGTGTCTATCATCCGATCAATTGCAGTGATGACTTTAGCGTTAGCCGCATAGCCACTTTGAAATTTGATCAAATTCACCATTTCTTCATCCACGCTCACTTGCGAAATAGAGAGTTGCTCTTTTTTAATGGTTTCTAACATGCTCTTTTTAGTGTCCAAAATGCGCCCGGATTTTTCAGCGTCCGTGTTGATTTTACCGGTTAAAAATTGATAAAACTCGCTGATTTTCATGGGTTTGATGTCAAACTTATCGTTATAGAAATCCACGCTATCGTATTGCAATTGTTGCATCATGTTAGCCACATCAAAATTCCCATTAATGGGGGCAAGCCATGGGCGAATGGTGGTTGGCTCTTTTTTGTATTCTTTATTCAAGCTAATATTGGAAGCGTCATCGCCTTGAAAAAAAGGGTTGAGTTTTAACGCTCCCATAAAATTCGTGCCGTTATCTTTCATAGAGACAAACAACCCTTGCGAAGCGTTTTTAGGCTGGATAACAAACTTTTTAGTCTCATTATTAAAACTCGCTGTGAAATAATCATCAAAATCGTTTTCGGTATTATTGTCTTTATTGTCATCGGTATTAGCGTTAACCGCTTGGATAATATCGTTCATGGTTGTAATAGGCGTGATGGCAATGGTTTTTCTGGCGATTTCTTTACCATCGGTGTTGTAAGCGATTAAATCAAACGAGCCGTTTTTGATATTGTAGTTCGTGTCTTTAAAGGCTTCATCGCTATTAAACTCCACAGGCTCGCCCTCAATATGATGACTCGCGCTTTGAGCGTAAATCGCATTAGTGGATTCTATCAAACCCCTAGCAAAAGAATCCAATAAATCAATATAATCTTGCAACTTGCCTTTTAAAGTCCCGTTAGAGCCATCATTATACACATTCAATAACGCTCCCACTTTTCCCTGATTGAGCTTGTCAGTAATATTAATTACTTTAAAATCATCGCTTTGGAAATAAATTTGATTCAACCCTCCTTTATTTTCGGATTCTTTAACCACTAAAGGGTGGAAAATAGAACCATCAATGATATTGAACCCATGCCCGATATTAAGATTATAGCTTTCATCAAAGTCCGCTGAGTCTTTATCTGTAAGCGAATGGGTTTTAATACTGCTTTTAAAAACATTCCCCCCTAAAAGCTCTCGCAAATGAAATTCCAATTCGTCTCGCTTATCCCTTGATTCATTGGCATGCTTTAAACTTTTGTTGTTTTCCACTTCTTTGATGCGCTTGTTGATATCAGCGATTTGAGAACCCAAGCTATTGACTTCTTTAATAACGCTTTTTAATTCTTCGCTCGCTTTATGCTGTAAGGTCGTTAATCTTTCTCTGGTGTCTTTAATGTTGTGCGTTAAAGCTTCTGTTTTTTGAGCGAGGGCTTGTTTTTGAGCGGAGTCTTTGGCGTTTTTAGACAATTCTTTCCATGAGTTAAAATAATCTTGCAAATCCGTAAAAAGGCTCGCTTCATCAATATCCGGAAAATACGCGCTCGCTTCTTTTAAATGCGAAAACTCGGTATCGTAATAAGTGTTTTCGTAATTAGCCTTCGTGTAGCGAGAAAAAACAAACTCATCATGCACCCTTTCAATGGCTTCTACATCCACGCCCATATTGACATTTTTAGTGCCATACATGTAAGCCGCTTGGGGCTTTGCAATCACGCGCTGGCGGCTATAAAATTCATCGCTGGCGTTAGAAATATTATTCCCGGTAACATCCACCATGCTTTGGTGGGCTTGCAAGCCGGTGTAAGAAGTGTTGAGTGAAGATAAGATTCCGCCCATTTTATGCCTGCACTCTTAAAAAATGGCTCCCCACATGCCTAGAGCCTTTATAATCGCAAGTGTCATGGGGAATGATTTGCTGAATGAGTGAAGAATAAAACTCCGAAACTGCAAACGCCATGCGCGAATAAATCAAGTTTTGTTCTTTTAAAAAAAGCAAGGATTCTCGCATTTGGTTTAAAAAATCGCTTGTTTTTTCGTCCAATAATTCACTCATCTCCTTATTAGGGAATTGTTTTTTTAAGGATAACATTTGCGCATCTATACCCGCTTTTTCGTTTTCAAAAGCTTGAATCACCAATTGTTTTTGGGTGTTTCTTTCAAAAATTTCGGTGTGTTTAGCGAGCTTGATGTCTCTTATATCGCACTCGGTTAAATCAATCAATTCTTTTAATTGCTTTAGTGCGTTTTCTAAATGAGAATGTAAAACGACCATGACAAATCCTTTGGCTCTTGTTTCAGCCGTAATCAAGCAAATACTATGCCATTTTTTTAAACGAACCAAAAGGGCTTGTATGATTATTCATTATTGATCGCCTTTAACATTTGCTTAGCGATAGCAGCAATCACATTCACGCTCATGGCATTCCCTGCTTGGGATAACAAATGGCTTTCTTTAAAATGAGGATTGTCTTTAATTGTAGCGATCAAATCTCTAGGAAACCCTTGCAAAAGCAGGCTTTCAACAGCGTTTAATCTTTTGATTTTACCTTTTTGGATATAAAACAAACCATGCCGAGAAGTCCTTAAAGTAGGAAAAACATTAAAATACAATCTTAAATCAGATTGTCTTGTATCTAAAACAGCGTTTTCTAAAGTTAAAATATCCTCTAAAAAGACCCGGTTATGGTTGTATGGGTTGTGCAAGTATCTTTGAAATGCAGCGTTACTCACATCTAAATAGCATTCATTATCCGCATCTAAAAAATCCTTAAAACAATAATCATTGGCTAAACCCAAAGGAAAATGAAACGGGCGTTTTAAATCCTTTCTAAACCCCACGATATAAAGGCGCTCCCTTTTTTGAGCTAATTGGAAATCAGCGCTATTTAAAATTTGATGATAAGTTGTATAGCCCACTTCTTGCAAGGCTTTAATGATGATTTTAAAAGTTTCTTGTTGCTTATGATGGATTAAGCCCTTAACATTTTCAAGCAAGAAACATTTGGGTTGCTTGATTTTTAAAATATGAACAAGCCCATAAATAATCGTCCCCCTTTCATCATCAAGCCCCTTTCTTTTACCATTGATAGAAAAGGATTGACAAGGAAACCCGCTAATTAAGACATCAAAATCGGGTAAATCATTAGGGTTGATTCGCATCAAATCCCCAAAATTATGAGTATCTTTAAAAAATAATTCATAAGTTCTAAGGGCTTCATCATTGATTTCTGCATGCCCTACGCATTTTAAATGGCATCGCTCCAAGCCCAAACGGCCTCCGCCAATACCAGAGCAAAAATCCATAAAAGTTAAAATTCCCAATCAATTATCCCTAATGCGCAAATAAAAACACGCCCCATTAAAAGAATAGCAAACGCATTCAAAACACAAGAAACTAAAATTTAATGAAAAATGACAGCAAGAAAAAACCCTCCTTAGAAATGAAGCCCTTAAACCCCCTAGCTTATCCCCAACAAATCCTGTGCCATTTTATGAGAAGTTTCACGCAAGCTGATTTTATACTGGTTATTTTCAATAGCATGCTTGATTTGAGCCGCTTTATCAAGGGCGGCTTCATTGTTTTGGACTTCTTCATTTTTTTCCACTTTTTCCACACGCTTGTAATTCCCCAAAGATTGCACCGGAGTGAGAGAAGAAACGGCATTAATCATCTTAAAATCCTTTGATTTGATATTTAATTTATTTGATTACAACAAGTATCGGCAAAAAAGAAAAAAAGTTAATGGATTTTTGAAATCTGTTTTTGCAATTCCTTACCAAATTTCTTCGTGGTGGTGATGGGTTTTTTTCCGGTTTCTGCGACAGAACCAAAAGATTGCGATTGCAAACTTTTAAACATAAAAAACATTAAAAAAATTAAAATATAACAAAACAAAAAAAAGCAAATGGTGGGGAATAGCCAATTTTTAAGGTTAGAACTATTCATGGCTTTGCCCTTTTAAACATTCCCCTATTTACCCTATCTCATTACCCATGCGAACATGAACAACCACAGCCTCCATTTTTATTTCCGCCATGACCGCCACAACAGCCTCCTCCACCGCCATGGTGTGAAGCTAAAATTTCTTCTTCGCTCACTTCCCTAAACCCTAAAACCTTGAAACGAAACGCTAAAGTTTTTCCGGCTAAAGGGTGGTTGTAATCCACCATCACATGCGTGTCGCTAAAGTCTTTGATGGTGGCTTGAATGGTTTGATTATCTTCGGTTTGCCCAAAAACGCTCATGCCTTTTTCTAATTCAATGCCTTCAAATTGCTCTCTAGGGACTTCTTGCAAATAGCCACTCTCATAAACCCCATAAGCTTCCTCTGGGGCGATAACGACATCTTCCCACTCGCCAATTTGAGCCTTCAATACCGCTTTTTCTAACCCTGCTATAATTTGATGAGCGCCTATGATAAACTCTAAAGGCTCTTTAGCGATATTGCTATCTAAAACTTCGCTAGAGCCATGCTCTCTCACTTCATATTCAATCAAAGCGGCTTGTTTGGTTGGTTCTAAATCATGGTTTTGCATGTTGGTGTTTCTCCTTGTTTTCTAAGATTTTTTTTGCCATTTTAGCTTGTTCGCTTGAAGGATACAAGTGTTGCAAAGTGTTTAAAAATTTATAATAGTTTTGATCGTCTTTGATTTTTTTAAACGACCATGCCGTATGCCACAAAAGAACAGGCATATAAGACGCTTTTTTATTTAAAAGAGCGCTCTCTTTGTAATACTTGATCGCTTCTCTATACTTTTTTTCTCCATAAGCCACTTCCCCAAGAACATAACGCACATAAGAGAGTCTGTAACTATTGGCTTCTAACCACAACAAACGCTCTTTAGCTTCTGCATAGGATTTATTTCTAAAAAAAGACAGAGCTTCTTCAAAAATCTCCTTTTGTTTGGATAAATCTTTATGAAACTTAACTTTTGGCGTTTTTTCTTTTTCTTGATTTTTTTCTTCTTTAGGCAACTGTTGGTGTTTTGGTTGGTTTTCTTTATCTTGTTCTAGTGCGTCTGTTGCTAAAGACTGCTTGGATTTTTCATTGGTTGGAACGCTTTGTTTGTATTGTTTTTCAGCTTTTTCTTGTTTTTCTTGTTCTTTGAGCGTTTTTTGGATTAAGGCGATTTGTGCAACCAAATCCTGGCTTAACTTGGTCAATAACTCGCTCATCTCTTTATTTTGTTTGTCTAGCTGTTGGATAGCTTGCTGGTTAGCGCGAATCTCATTCCTTAAATCCTCTAAAATTTCTGATTGCTGCTTGAGCGTGTTAGCATGCACTTCTTGAGAGGCTTTTAAGGCTCGTAAGGATTCTTCTTGAGAAAGGATAGCGTCATTAAGGTGTTTGATCTTGTTAGATTGCCCTTCGTAAACGCTCTTCAAGCCCTCTTGAGCTTGAGTGTTGGATTCCACTTGCGAATGGATTTTGGTCAAAATATTAGAAAAGTTCTTGCTATTGATCTGCAACTGCTTGAGTTCTTTTTTGGTCGCTCCGCTTTGCAAATCAAACGCTGAAGGCTCCCCATTGAGAAAAAAGGGAGCGATAAAAGGGATAAAAAGCCTCTTCATTCCCAAGTTACTTCACTAATTTGACATCCACTCTCCTGTTTTCTTTGTAACATTCCCTAGTTTTTTGGGTGCATTTGGGTTTGGCTTCACCAAAACTAATGGTTTTAATCATGTCTTTTTCTACCCCTTTAATGACTAAAGCGTTTTTCACGCTCAAAGTCCTTTTAACGCCAAGCGCTTGGTTGTACTCGCTAGAACCAAATTCATCGGTATTGCCTTCTAAAAGCACTTGCATGTGATTTTCTTTAGCTTTTTGCACGATTTCATCTAAAGTTTCTTGATCGGAGTCTTTGATTTCATACTTGTCAAAATCAAAATAGATAGAAGCGATAATAGTCCCGCTTTCAATAGCTGGTTTAGCTGGCTTTTCTTCAACCACCGGGGCTGGCTCTTCTTTAGGCTCTTCTTTCTCTGGAGCGGGTTCTGTAGTAACGGGTGCAGTCTGAACCGTTTTAGCGCTCACATCGCCAGCCACAGTTTCTTTGTCCATGTTGTGTTTACAACCAGCTATTAATAAAAAAGCTACCACGAAGCTAAATACAGAAAATCTCTTCATCATCATTCTCCAAGAATAAAATTTTAATAAGTGTAAATATTAACTCATATTCGCTTAATTTAACCTTACCAATCAAAGGCCTGTATTTTCACATTTTTTAAAGGGAATAAAAAACTTTGATTATAGTCTAGCAAAATAAGCCCCATAGCGTATTCTTGGGGTGTCTTTTTGATATACATGATATTCTTCCCATCCATAGAAAAACGAGGCATTTGATTAGAGCCATTCACGGTAAGCCTGCGGATATACTTGCTATTTAAAGTGATCAAATTCAAATTAAACACCGTTTTGCCAAATTCGTTAAGATTTTCCCTGCTCACATACACAATACTATCTTTATAGGCGTCAATGGATTCATTGCTCCTCCCTTCATAAAGAAGCTGCTCTGCACTCTCTTTTAGCCCTAATTTCTTCATATAGATGTTAGGATAACCTGATCTATCCGAAACAAAAGCCATGGACTTGTCATCTTCTAAAAACACTCCTGAAACATCTATCCCCGGGTAGCGCGTTATTTTAGTGCTTGTTTTTTTATGCGTATCGTATAAATAAACATCCGGTTGGCCATCAGGGGCTAAAGACATTAAAATTTTAGAGCCATCAGAACTCACGCTAGAAACCACCGCCATTCCTTGAGAGCTAGTGATCTTCTCATGGGTGGCTTTTTGAATGTTGTATTTTAAAATCATGGGCTTTCTTTCGCCATATTGCGTGTAATAAAACTCTGTTTGCTCAGCGTTCGCCCATCTAGGGAAAATATTGAGTCGGTTGTTTTTGATGATTTCTTTTTGATAGCGCATTGTGTAATCCGCTAAAGCAATGTTTGTGATTCCTGGTCCAATATATTTAGAAAAAACAATAAGGCGCTTCATCCAAGCGATAGAAGGGGCTTTTAAATGATCATTCACCACAATAGCCATGTTGTGCGCTGCAAAAGGGTATAGATCAGCGCTTAAAATGGGGTAGTCAAAAGTTTTAACAAGAGCGCTTGTATTGACATCATAAAGTTTTAATCGTGAAATTTTATTGCCATTTTCTACCGCCACGCTCACAAGCGCTACAAGTTCGAATTTTTTATCTTTGAGTTCTGCGTAATTGATAGTGCCTTGCTCCTTGTTTGGAGAAACATCAAAATGCTGGCTGGTCTTTAAATCATTCGCTAAGACTTCATGCAATTTTAAAGCGTAATTGGCATCGTTGTCCATAGAGTAGCGCACTTCAATTTTAGGAAGTTTTTGAATGGTTTTAATAATATCTAGTGTTTTATCTGTCGCAAAAAGCCCTATAGTGTGTATTAGAAAAAGCCATAAATACCTCATTGTTCTTCCTTAGTGGTGAAATTAACTTTAATAGAAATCATGTTTCCTCCTGGGTATGGAGGGAAATCCACTTTCTTTAAATCATTTAGAAGGGTTATCACGCTGTTGTTATAGTCCTTAAAATCGGAGTAACTAAGAATGGTGTAATCAAATTCTCCATCTTTAGTGATCATAATCAGCGCGCTCACTGAAGCCTTGTGATAAAAAACGCCTCTCCAACCCTTATATAACATTTGATAGATTTGAGCATACCATTCTTGATAAGCCTTGTCATCAACCCCATCTTGTTTAGGGACTTGCAAATCTAAAGTCTTATTTTTAACGCTCTCTAGTTTTTGTGCAAATTGGTCTAAATTTTGTTGCAAACCTTTCAACATCTCTTGATTTTTTTGATTTTTTCTCAAGCGTTGCTGTTCTTTTAAACGCCTTTGCTCTTCTTCTTGCTCATTTTTTTGCTCTTCTTTTTGAGCGTTTTTGTCTGTCTTTTCTTGAAAATCGTTGAGTGAAGAAAAAATATTTTCAAGGCTTTCTTCTTGTTCTTTAGGATCAATCAAATCGCCTTCTTTATCAGTTGTATTTTTTTCAACTACTTTTTCTTCTTTTCTATCATCGCTAGGCAAATCTTCTAAATTCAAATCAATGACTTGTTCGTCTTTTTTACCCAAATCCAAAAGGATTTTCTCTGCTTCTTCATTATGCCTTTCTAACAACAAACCATACAATAATAAAGCATAGAGCAAGAACGCTAAAAAACCAGAAAGGACTAAGAGCGCATTCTTACTCATGCACTAGCCCTACTCAAGGGTTTGTGATCAAAGAAACTTTTAAAAACCCCGCTTCTTTAATCGTTTTTAACAAATAAATCACTTTATCATAGGTCAATCGTTTGTCCGCACGGATACTCACCTTAGTGTCTTTATCGTATTTTTTAGAAAGCAAGTTAAAAGTATCCGGAAAAGAATTGTATTCATAGGTTTGGCTGTCTATATAGATTTTTGCGTCTTTATCCATGCGGATCTCAATCATTTTATCTTGAGTGGCTCTAGCAGTTTTTGAACCAGAAGGCAAAGCGATCTCTTCTTTATAAGTGAGAGTGGGCGTAGTTACCATAAGAATAGCCAATAAAACAAGCATCACATCCACTAAAGGCGTGATATTGAGTTCTGGTTTGTCTTCGTCCCAATAGTTATCATAATTCATAAAACCTCTCCCTATTTAAGATATTTATAAAATCCCTCTTAAGAGTTTTCTTCTTTAGAAGATAAAATATCCACTTGCATCTGCACATAAACGGACAAGTCATACACCTTGCGTTTTAAAATCAAGTAAAAAGAATAGGCTGGAATGGCCGCTAAAATCCCTGCAGCAGTAGCGATAAGAGCCTTAGAAATAATGGGTGCGATCACCCCAAAAGACGCTTGACCTAACGCACCCAAATTGTTAAACGCTTCTAAAATCTCAACCACCGTGCCAAACAAGCCAATAAAAGGGGCTGTAGAAGAGATAATGCTTAATACCACTAAACCGGTCGTGCTTTGCTTAAGAACTTGATGTTTCCAAGCCTGCAACAATTCTTTAGAATACTTTTTGGTCTCATTATTTCTTTTTTTATTAAACATAAAATGCTCTGGAGCGTCTTGAGCCCCATTAAGAATGTTAGACAAAGATTGCATCTCACGCCTGAGATAAATTTTTAACACAATGCTTTTATACAAAAAAACCCATAAGGTCATCACCAAATAAAGTGAAATCCAAACTAAAACCAGCGCCGTAATAAACCCACTCTTATTAAAAAAATAAATGATTGAATCGAACATGACTATCCCCTTAAAGAGACTCAATCTTAGCCAGCACGCTAGAAACCGCTAACCTGTCAGAGCTTGCGTCCTCTAAAAGCCTTTTAGCCCTAGAAATCGCATCGTCTCTGTCATCTGATTCTTTTTTGATAAAGACCGCCCCATCGGCTAAAATATCCACATGCTCACCAGTTACTTCTGCATAACCCCAACTAATCGCAATGTGTTCTTTTTGGCTCTCGGTTTCAATCTCAATCACTCCCGCTTGGAGCAAAGTGATCATGTTGCTATGCCCATAAAGCACCCCAAATTCCCCTTCCACTCCTGGCAACACAACGCTTTTAACCTCTCCTGTATAAACTTCCCCCTCAGGAACGACCACACTAATTTTCAATAAAGCCATGACAAACCCTTAGGAATTTTTCATGTTTTTAGCTTTTTCTAAAACCTCTTGAATGCTGCCCACCATGTAAAATGCATTTTCAGGGATATGATCGTATTTACCCTCTAAAATCCCCCCAAAGCCCTCTAAAGTCTCTTGAAGAGTTACATATTTACCCGGACTTCCTGTAAACACTTCAGCCACAAAAAACGGCTGGGATAAAAATTTCTCAATTTTTCTAGCCCTTTCAACCGTTTTTTTATCTTCTTCGCTCAATTCGTCTAAACCTAAAATCGCAATAATGTCTTGCAAATCCTTGTATTTTTGCAAAACTTGTTGGATACCGGTAGCGATTTCATAGTGTTTCTCACCTATCATTTGAGGGCTTAAGATCCTTGAAGTGGAATCTAGGGGATCAACCGCTGGATAAATCCCTTTTTCAGCGATCTTTCTGTTCAATACCGTCGTCGCATCTAAATGCGCAAACACCGAAGCAGGGGCTGGGTCAGTCAAGTCATCGGCTGGCACATACACCGCTTGAACGGAAGTGATAGAGCCATTTTTAGTGGAAGCGATGCGTTCTTGAAGTTTCCCCATTTCCCCAGCTAGCGTGGGCTGATACCCCACCGCTGAAGGGATACGGCCTAATAGCGCGCTCATTTCCGCGCCGCTTTGAGCGTATCTAAAAATGTTGTCAATAAACATCAACACATCTAAGCCCTTTTCATCACGAAAATACTCCGCCATCGTCAAACCGGTGAATGCAATGCGATTCCTAGCGCCCGGTGGCTCATTCATTTGCCCATAGCACAGCGCGACTTTGTCTAAAACGCCCCCTTCTTTCATCTCAAAATACAGATCATTCCCCTCTCTAGTGCGTTCGCCCACGCCCGCAAACACTGAATACCCGTTATGCTTGTAAGCCACATTGTGGATAAGCTCCATAATGATCACCGTTTTGCCTACGCCAGCCCCACCAAACAAGCCCACTTTACCGCCTTTAGAATAAGGCGCAAGCAAGTCAATGACTTTAATGCCGGTTTCAAACATTTCTGTTTTAGTGCTTTGTTGTTCAAAACTAGGGGCTTTTCTGTGAATAGGCCAAGTTAAGGACGGCTTAATAGGCTCTAAATTATCAATGCTCTCGCCCACGACATTAAAAATACGCCCCAACACTTCTTCGCCCACAGGCACTTCAATCATCTTGCCACGAGCCTTCACCACTTGGTTACGCACCAAACCTTCTGTCATATCCATCGCAATCGCTCGCACACGATTACCGCCCAAATGGGCCGCTACCTCTAAAACTAAAGATTTTTGAACGCCATTAACTTCAAAGTTAATATCCAACGCTTCAAAAATCGCCGGTAGATAGGATTCAAATTCCACATCTACCACAGGGCCTAGAACCTGAATGATTTTACCTTCCATCGCTTTGCTCCTTGATTAATGTAATTTTTATTTTAAGGCTTCTACGCCGGCATTGATTTCTACTAGCTCGGTCGTAATCGCCTCTTGTCTGGCTTTATTATAAGAAATGGTTAAAGTTTTAACCAAATCTTTAGCGTTATTTGTCGCTGTATCCATCGCTTGCATTCTAGCGCTATGCTCTGCGGCTAAAGAATCAATCAAAGCATAGTATAAACTATACTCTACATATTTTTTTGCTAAAGAGTCTAAAATTTCATCTTCGCTCCCGCTAGGCTCGCTCATAATGGTCTCTTGCGTCTCGCTAGGCTGAGAGTTTTGATGGATAATGTGATACCCAATAGGCAGAATCGTTTTCACTCTTATTTCTTGGCTGATCATGTTTTTAAAGCCATTGTGAATGATAATCACCTTATCGGTTTTCCCGTTCAAATAGTCTTCTACCACTTTTTGCATGAATTCTTGCGCTCGTTCATAATTGGGCATAGAGCTTAAATTATTGATCTTGTCTAAAACCTCTATCCCATTAAAGCTAAAATACTCATTACCCTTTTTACCAATACCGCGCAAACGTACTTTAATGTCTTTTTCTTTGTATTCATTCGTGCATGCTAAAACTTTTTTAATGGTATTGGTGTTAAAGCCCCCACAAAGCCCTTTATCGGCTGTGATAAAAATAATATCCACTTTTTTGATTTCAAGTCTTTCTAATTCCCTAAAATACTTGCTTTGAATATCTTCAATCCCTTGATTTTTCATTTTGGATAGCACATCATCAAACACGGCGTCTAATTTCAATGCATACGCTCTAGAATTTCTTGCAACTTCTTCGGCTTTTCTCAGCTTGGAAGTGGAAACGAGCTTCATCGCATGCGTAATCTTTTGCGTGTTTTTAACGCTTCCAATTTTCTTTCTAATGTCTCTTAAATTCGCCATATTCTAGCCGTCTCCTACTCGCTATAAGTGAGCTTGAATTCCTCTAAGACTTTCCTTAGCATGGCTTCTAAATCCTTATCTAGGGCTTTCTTAGTGTGGATTTCTTCTAACACTTGAGGGTATTTTGCTTCCAAGAAAGGGTGCAATTGCTCTTCAAAATCCACGACTTTTTTCACGCTCACGCTATCCAAAAAGCCTTTAGCTCCAGCGTAAATAATGACCACTTGCTTTTCAATAGGCAAGGGCGAATAAGGGGCTTGCTTAAGCACTTCTACCATGCGTTGGCCTCTTTCTAGTTGCTTTTTACTCGCTTCATCCAAATCAGAAGCGAATTGCGTGAAGGCTTGCAACTCTCTGTATTGCGCTAAATCTAAGCGCAAAGTCCCTGAAACTTGCTTAGTGGCTTTGATTTGAGCGGCCCCTCCAACCCTTGAAACCGACAAGCCCACATTAATAGCAGGGCGGATCCCTGAATAAAACAAATCCGTTTCTAAGAAAATTTGCCCGTCGGTAATGGAAATAATATTCGTAGGGATATAAGCTGACACATCGCCCGCTTGAGTTTCCACAATAGGGAGCGCAGTCAGAGATCCTGCACCTTTTTCATCGCAAACTTTAGCCGCTCTTTCTAAAAGCCGTGAGTGGATATAAAACACATCGCCAGGAAAAGCCTCCCTACCTGGAGGCCTTCTTAAAATCAAAGAAATCTCCCTATAAGCGACGGCATGCTTACTCAAATCATCATAAATGATTAGGGCATGGCGGGCATGATCTCTAAAGTATTCCCCCATAGCCACACCCGCATAAGGGGCTAAATATTGCATCGCAGCCGAATCAGAAGCCGAAGCGTTGATCACAACGCTGTATTCCATCGCTCCGTATTCTTCTAGTTTGCGGACCACTTGCGCGACAGTGGATTCTTTTTGACCAATAGCCACATAAATGCAGATCACATTTTGCCCTTTTTGGTTGATAATGGTATCTATGGCTACAGTGGTTTTACCGGTTTGTTTATCCCCAATGATCAATTCCCTTTGCCCGCGCCCAATAGGCACTAACGCATCAATGGCTTTAATCCCGGTTTGCAAAGGCTCATGCACGGATTTTCTGTCCATAATGCCCGGAGCCTTTTGCTCTATAAGGCTAAATTCATTCGTTTCTATCTCGCCCTTGCCATCAATAGGCTCACCTAAAGCGTTCAACACGCGCCCTACAACCGCATCGCCAACAGGGACTTTCATCAAACTCTTTGTGCGTTTAACGCTAGTCCCTTCTTTAATATTGTTGCCAAAACCAAACACAATCACGCCAACGCTATCTTCTTCTAAGTTAGCCGCAACGCCTTTATCTCCTGTTTCAAACTCTAGCACTTCATACGACATCACACCATTTAAGCCATAAACCTTAGCCACACCATCAGCGTATGAAACGACCTTGCCGACTTCAGCCATGTCGCAATCAAGTTCAAAATTCTTGATCTTTTCTTCAATAACCGAGCTGATTTCTTCCAATTTTAGTTGGGACATTATCTTTATCTCCTTAGATTGATTAAATAGATTGAATAACCTGTTTTTCTATTTTCTTTAAAATCTCTTCTTTAGAAAAGCCTATTTCTAAATCCAAGCTTGAAACGCTTAAAGAAACCCCTTTTTTAGACCAGGTGTCTTGAGCGATTTCTACAGAAGCGTTAAAACGCACTTGCAATTTTTGTTGCACTTCTTCTAGCTCCTTACTTTCAAGCTTTTGCGGGACTAAAAGCGTAGCTTCTAAAGTTTTTTTAGAATCACAAGAAAGCTCTTCAGCGATTGATTCCAATATCTCAAGCCGGTTATTTTTTAACACGATTTCCATTACAGGTTTTAAAACCGAGCATGCTTTTTTTGGAGTTGTTTTTTCCAATATTTCAAACACAATCTCTTTTTTCACTTTCCAAGAAACATGCATTAACACTTGATTGAGTTTGTGCAATTTTATCGCTTCTGCTAAATGTTTAAGCCCCACAACGATTTCTTCTAATAACGCTAAATCATCTTTAGTGTGGTTTTTCAACGCCTTGACATAATGCTTAGAGATCACTTTTAAATCTTGCATTTAAAGCCTTTGTTTCAAAATATTCACGCAATCTTGCGAACTGAAAGAGACTTTTTTACTCTCTCTTAAATCTTTAAAAACGCTTTCAACCAACTCTCTTTTGATCTTTTTAACTTCTAAATCCATCAACGCCTTAGAATTTTTGATCAAATTTTCCACATCCATTTTGGTTTGCAATTCGTATTTTTGCGTGATCGTGTAGGCTTCTTTATTCGCATCAGAAACGATCGATTCAGCCTTTTCTTTGGCTTGCTCTAATTCTTTTAAGAGTTTTTTCTTATTCTCTTTACTCACTTTGAGTTGGGCTTGGATCTCTTCTAATCGTTTAGAAATTTCAAGGCTTTTAGCGTGCAAGAATGAACGCAATTTTTTAGCTAGAAAATACCACAAAATCCCCACAAACAAGAGGAAGTTTAAAGAACGCTCTATAATATCTGTTTGTGAAATATCCAATCCAGTAGCGCCCAAAGGGCTTAAAAGGATCAAAAACCCTAACGCCATTTTAACTAACACCATCTATCAACTCCCTAAACCCATCGCCACACGCTTGTTCAACTCGTCTTCAAATACCGGCATTTGCGCTTGCAACTGCTCTTTTAAGACTTGTTTTTCATTTTGCAATTGTTTTGCAAATGCATCAAATTCTTGATTGAGTTCATTCTCTTTTTGCTTGATCACCGCATCATAAGACTCTGTAGCTTTTTGAATCGCCTCTGCTAGTATTTCCCTACGCTTTTCAGCGGCTTCTTTAAGGAGAGTCTCAATTTGATGGCCAATCTCCACGCTTTGGGTGTTATCCGTTTTAATTTTAGCCAAGCTATCCTTTATCTCTGCCTGTCTGTTATCCATAAAAGCCAATAAAGGCCTATACACCCAAACATTCATCGCCCACAACAATAACACAAATACTATAAAAACGACCGCCATTAAATAGGGGTTAACCGATATATTCATGATCTATTTCTTTCCTAAAATCCTAAAAATAAATATTTGAAAACTCGCATTTGTTGTAAAAACATTAACTCTATCTTAACAAAAAATCGCTTAAAAATTGAGAATATCTAAGCATTAAGACATCATTTTTTTCATAAAAGCCTCTAAAAGAGAATTTTTATAACATCGTAAAACTATTTTATTCCCTTTCAAAGCCGCTTTAAGCTTGTAATGCTCCCACAAACTTTGATTGAAGCGTTTCAATTCATCTTCAGTAATGAGCGCTTGAGTTTCTTTAAAATTAGGTTTTTTATTTTCAAGGTTTGTGTTTGTTTTAAAATCACGCGCCAAATCTTCTGTCTGGCGCACGCTGAGTTTTTGCCCTATGATTGAATTTAGAATCAATTCTTGTTTTTCTTCATCTAAACCCACCAAGACTTTTGCATGCCCTGAAGTGATTTTTTCTTCTAAAAGAGCGTTTTGCACTTTAGAAGAAAGGGTTAATAAACGCATGATATTGGCCACATGGGCTCTAGATTTTTTAACGATTTTAGAAAGCTCTTCTTGGGTCATTTGATAGCTTTCCAGCAATTCTCTATACGATTTAGCCAACTCCAAAGGGTTCAAATCCTCTCGCTGGATGTTTTCAATCAAGGCGACTTCGCGCATTTTTTCTTGCTCAATATCCACAACAATCGCTTTAATCGTTTGCATTTTGGCCAATTTGCTCGCTCTTAAGCGCCTTTCGCCTGCAATCAAGTGGTAACGCCCGTTCTCGCTCACCACTAAAACCGGCTGCAACAAACCATGTTCTTTGATGGATTGTGCCAATTCTTCTAAAGAATCTTCGCTAAAGACTTTCCTGGGTTGGTAAGGATTAGGCATCACCTCATCAATACCAAGCTCTACAACCCGATTGGCTCTTTCATACAGCCCCTGCTCATACACCTCATTGATTTCAGGGAAAATATCCGCTAAACCCCTACCCAACACTTTATTTTTTGCCATCATTGCCCCTGAAGAATGCTTTGAGCCAATTTTTGATAAGCGATACTGCCATTAGATTTAATATCATAAAGCAAAATGGGCTTACCAAAGCTAGGCGATTCCGCCAATTTCACGCTTTTAGGGATCATAATATATTCTCCTGTAATAGAATCTCTAAAAAATTCTGAGTCAAAATACTTAAACAATTCCGCTAAAACCCCTTTTGTCAAATTGAGTTGGGGGACATGCATTGTGGGTAAAAACCCCCTGATTTTGAGCTTAGGGTTAGTGCTTTTTTGCAGCATTCTAATGGTGTTGAGCAATAATTTAGTGCCTTCAAGGGCAAAAAACTCACACTGGATAGGAATGATCACCGAATGTGCGGCTGAAAGCGAATTGATCGTGAGAGGCCCTAGAGCTGGCGGGGAGTCAATAATGATGTAATCATAAAGCTTTACCACGCTCTCTAAAGCGTTTTTAAGCATGAGTTCGCCTCGTTTATTCTCATCTTGAACGCTATCATAAAAAGTCTTTTCAAACCCGGCTAAACCCAAATTAGAAGGCACTAAATCCAAAAAAGGCATTTGGGTTTTTAAGATCACTTGAGAAATTTGCTTACGACCAATCAACACATGATAAATATCGTAATCAATTTTATCGCGCCTAAAACCCAAACTTGAAGTGGCGTTAGCTTGAGGGTCAAAGTCAATCAACAAGATTTTTTTTTCAAGCACCGCTAAGGAAGCCGCTAAATTAACCGCTGTTGTTGTTTTGCCCACGCCCCCTTTTTGATTAGCCACTGCAATGATTTCATTCATCATATTCATATCCTATTATAGATCTTATCTTCAATCAAAATGCGACCGTCTTCTAACAATTGCGCATCTTTCAAACTCACCAATTCGCCCCAATCATTATGGAAACTAAAAGAGTCGTTTCTGTGAAATTCTAACGCATACTTACTTAAAACTTCCCCCCAAAAAAGATTTTCTTCTATTTTTTTTAAAAAGCCCTCCATAATCAAATCATCGCTCGCGCCAATATCTAAACATGCCCATTTTGCAGAAACCCTATTCACTCCAATGCCGCACACCCGCATGTTTTTATAAACATTAACCAGCACGCCCCCTATTTTTTGATTCCCTAAATACAAATCATTAGGCCATTTGAGCCAGGTTTGAGAGCCTAGCTCTTTTAAAACTTCTTTGAATAAAAACCCCAAATACAAAGCGTTCGCTTGCATGGGTAAATCTTTAGGCAAATCGCTTGCATTTAAAGCGAGTGAAAAAGTCAAAGCGCTTTTTACGCTCTCCCACATATTCCCCCTACTGCCTATCGCAGCGCTTTGGTTTTTAGCCACAACTAAAATAGGGGCTTTAAGTTCATCGTTTTTAAGTTTTTCTAAAAGATAGGTTTGCGTAGAAGGCAAGCTTTCAAAAACCCTTTTTTCACATTTTCTCATGCCAAAATATCGCCCGCTTTCAAACGCTTGCCATTCAAATAATCTTTCGCTTTTAAGGGCTTTTTACCCACCGCTTGCAACCCTTCTATACGCACGCTACCTTTTAAGCAACCCACAAGAACGCCTTTTTCATCAATTTTTAAAATCTCGCCCTCTTTATGGCTTTTTTCATTTTCCACTAATTCCACTTCTAAAAGCTTGAGGTTATTTTCTAAAAAGATTTCTGGCCAACTTTTAAACGCAAGCGATTTTAAAAACAAGCTTTTAGCGTCTTTAAAACCCACTAAACCATCAGCTTTAGTGATTTTTTTACAAAAAGTCGCGCTCGTGTGATCTTGAGGTTTTCTTGTGATGGAATGGAAATTTTTGAGCGTTGAAAGGAGTAAAGTTGCCCCCATGTGCGCTAATTTCAAGCTTAAAGTTTCTAAATCCAAATAACTTTCTCTTAAAAAAGAAGCGCTTTCTAAAATATCTCCGCTATCCAATTCCAAATCCATAAGCATCGTGCTTATACCATAAATCCTATCGTCATTGAGTATCATCTCATGAATGGGCGAAGCCCCCCTGTATTTGGGCAATAACGACGCATGCACATTGATGCAAGGAGCGATTTTTAAAACCTCTTTGGGCAAAATCTTACCATAAGCCACCACCACGATAAAATCAGGCTTTAAACCTTTTAAAATTTGAACTTCAGGTTCTTTCAAACTTTGCGGCTGGAAAATGGGGATATTTGAATGGTTTTCTAAAATGTATGTTTTAGTCTCTGGGGCTTTCAATTCTTTTTTACGCCCAAAAGGTTTGTCTTTTTGAGTGAATAGCCCCACCACTTCCATATCATTATCTTTATTTTCTATTAATGCTTTTAAGATCACTTCAGCAAAACCAGGCGTTCCCATAAATACGATGCGCATGTTATTCCTTGTTTAATCCAGCTATTTTATCCCCATCATCATCTTATAATGAGCTTCATGACCGGTTATTTCAAATATTCTTTCAAAGACTTTTAAATATATCTCGATACTTGTATTTTGATTTTGCACAAACAAATCATCTGAAATCTCATGAGAACCATCATTAAACCACAAAATAAAAGAATCGCACACTTGTCGCTCTTCAATATTTTCAAAACGTTCACTCAAATCACTATTATGTTTAAAACCGCCTAAAATCCTAAAGTAATACTCAACAATTCTTCGCATGACATTTTGTAAAGACGCCCAAGAAATATTATTCTCTTTTGCTTGTTTTACTTCTTGCCATAATAATTCATAGGAATTTTTAATGGGATTTTCTTCATAACTTTTAATTTCTGAAACATTTTTGTCCTTTTTAATTATCCAAAAAGAATATTTTTTCTTATAACATTTTAAATCGTATTCTAATGTAATTTCCTTGTAAAAATATGTGTTGTGGGTTAATATAATAACTTGCTTGATGTTTGTTTTTCCTTCCATGGCTTCTTTCACAAGGTTCTTAATTAAAACACTCACCATAAACAATATATTACTATCCAAGCTTGAAATGGGATCATCAATCACTAAAACCTTATCTTTTGATATATCATTCTCATTCAAAGAGCCTTTTGTCAAATGATAATAATATAAAAAAGTAATAAAAGTAACTTCACCCTCACTCAGTGTTTCTCCTACTAATTGACCATCTTCTCTTTGAATACAATAAGATTTTTCATCTTCAGTGCATGCAAAACCAAAATTCGTAAATCCATATTTTTTTAAAAGCGTATTGATTTTATTAACAATGGGCTTTATGCTTACCATGCTTTTTTCTAATTCCTCAATTTCATTTTCTAAACTCTCTATGTCTTTTTGATTTTCACTAATTTTTTTCTTTAAGTTGTTTATCTCTCTCTCCAAACCGCTAGACTTTTTGTTATATTCTTTTATAGTGCTTTCAAAATCATTGACTAGAAATTTCCAAATTTGTTCCTTACAAATCTCTCGCTGTTTTTTAATATCCTTTATTATCTCGTTATGATTAGTTATTTCTTTATTAGCCTTTTCAATCAAATCTTTAATCGCATCTATTTCTTGTTTAGTGCCAACAAGCTCAAAACTCCTGCTCATTTCTTTACTCTTATCAGACATTGTTAGCTGATTTCCATTGATTTTACTTTTCAATGTTTCAATATTTTTTTTCAAATTTTCTATATCTAGTTTAGTTTGCTGATTATTCTGCTCTGTTTCAATAATTTTACCAAGCTGATCTAACGCTTCAGTGGTTAGATTTTTGTAGTTTTCTATCTCTTTTTTGATTGTGTAGGTAGATTCTTGATAACTTGTATCAAAATAAGATTCTAATTGTTTTCTAAACTTTTCAGTAATGGTTTTTTCTTGACAGAAAGGGCATACACTATTATCTTTTGAAAGATATTCTCTACCTTGAGAGACCCAATCCCCATTATTCAATTTTTCTATTAAATCTGCAATGGCTACATCACTACGCCCCACAATTTTTTGTTCCCAAATAGAATGGTTTTCAATAGAATTAAAATCTGTTAAATTTAATTCTAGTCGTTCCAATTCTGTCTTATTTTTACCAAAAACAATCCCAATTCTTTCCTTTAATTTTCCTAGCCCAACTATTTCACTTTTATTGTGTTTAAATTTTTCAAGAATTGTTGTTTTAAACTTCTCCTTTTTCTTAAAATGCTCTAGCGTCTCTTTAAAATTAAAATCATTTTCAAATTTCTTATAAAGTTTTTCCCAACAACGATCAGTAAAACTTTCTTCTTCCTTTTCCTTGTCTTGTTTCAATTTTTGCAAGCTTGTTTCAATTTTTTTATTTTTTTCCTCTTTTTCCTTTATTAATTCTTTATTGCTTTTAATTTTTTCTAAATTCTCATTTGTTTTTTTACCGAGCGTAAAAATGCCCTTAACTTGAGAGTTTCTAAATTGTTCTTCTTTAAATTGCTTATTATAAACTTCAATCTTTAAATTTTTATTGTGATACCACTCTATCCTGCTGTCAGCAAACTTGCTTTCTTTGTCTTCACTCCCATTTTCAGCTAGATTTTTTAAAAAACTAGAAGTGGTTGTCTTGCCACTCCCATTAGCCCCATAAATAAAGTTGATAGACTTTAAATTTTCAAAACTCGCCCCATTTTCATCAAAAGTTGCCACATTTTTTAATATGATTTGAGAAATCCCACTACTTATATTCTGCTGTTGGTTATTCTTATCCACATTTTCTCCTAATTGATAATATCCACCCTAAAAGCATGCCACAAAGACTAAAACTAATCTTCTAAATCCCCATCATACCCAAGCTCTAACGCTTTCACTTGCCCTATCGCATTACCTGCAATGCCCTTGATAGAGCCATACATGTTAACCGTGCCCTCAAACACTTTGTCAATTTGTTTTTCCCTGCTTTTCCAAATCCTAGCCATCGCGCGTTTTTCGCTTTCCAAATCCGCTTTGAGCTGCCTAAACGCCTCTATAATCGCATTCACTTGCATAGAAAATTCAGAGCTTGTCAAATAATGATAGAGCAAACCCATTTTATCGCCCTTATTTTCTTGACTTCTTTTAGCCAAACTCACTTGAATAACCCCCTCTCTTAACGCCGCACTCAACCCCTTAAACTCTTCAAACGAACACACCCACACCCCCTCAAATAGCCCCATCCTTTCCATCTCTTTAGGCAATGCCTCACTCACAATGACCCCCACATCAGCCCCAACCTCTCGCATGTCGCTTTTAAGCTTTTCCACCCAAGCTTTTTGAAATTCTTTAGTGCGTTTGCTCTCATAATAGATTTTCCCGCAATTTTGAAACTCCCTAGTGTGCACCACTTGAATCCAATCGCCCCCTCTTTGCCCTTTTTTGATTTCTTCAATGCAATCTAGGGGGAATTTTTGGGTCAAAAACTCTTCAATCGCCAATTCTTGCACCTCGCCTTGGAGTTGTTGCGAGCCTAATTCAGCCTTTCTTTGAGCGTTTTTCAACTCATTTCTTAATATTTCTAACTGCTCTTCTTGCTGCTTGAATTTCAATTCGTTTTTTTCATGCAAGGCTTTTTCTATTTTTTCCCTTTCTAAAACCAATTTTTCATTCAGCTTTTTTTCATTTTCAGCCTTTAATTTGCTCTCCACTTCGTTATTTTCTCTTTTTAGCCTTTCAATTTCCGCTTCTTTTTGGTGCAACTCTTGGACTTGTTTAGACTTCTCGTCTAATTCTTTTTGCAACAATTCCAAGCCCTTTTGCTGCTCTAAAAAAGCGTTTTTTCTAGCTTCTTCAATGATTTTAGCCCTTTCATCTTGCAAAGCTAATGCACTCGCTTGTTTGACTGCATCATCAAACCTAGCTTTTTGCTCTTTTTCTTGCTGTTTTAGAGCCTCTTCTTTTTGCTCTAAAATTTTAAAATGGCTTTGATACTGCGCTCTTTTTTCATTCACTTCTTTTTCAAACTCTTTTTGCTGGGCTAAAAACTTATTGTGATTTTCTGATTCAACCTGTTTGTATAACGCATCGCTCACATTGATGGGCGTTTGACACTTGGGGCATTGAATGGAATTTTCTTGCATGATTTTCCTTTAAGATTTGGTTTTTTGTATTTTATAATAAAATGAAATCAATTTAACTTAAGCAGATTTTTCCTAATAAGTTCAGTAAAATGGGGCTTTTATAAGGAGATATTAACATGACTATCCATTATCAAAACAAATATAGTAAAGGGCATGAACAGCAAAAAAGACGCCCCCTACTTTGTCATCTATGAGAGCAAGGACTTTTTCTTAGCGTTCCCACAAACAACAAAAGATAAACAAGGCAAAGAATATCCTTCGCACAAAAACTACACTATAAATGATGATGAAAAGATTGAAATAATGATCGATCAATTGCAAGTTATTTCAAAAACACAAGCTTTAAAAGGCAATATAATGGAAACAAGTCTCAGCATCGCATTACAAAAGGCATCTATCCCTAAACTCGTATCAGTGCATAGAAACGCTCTTATCAATCATTTTTTAGAACAAGTTATTTTACAAAGCCAATCTTATAAAAAACAACAATATAAAAAATCTATTGTTTTTGGAAATGTTATTAAATTCAATCCACACAATAAAAATCCCCTATTAAAACCTTATAACGCATTTATTGCACTCTCTTGCACTCAATTTCATAATTCTAGCATGTGCTTGGTTGCCCCCTATAAAAACAATTCTATTATTTTTGAGCTATTGCATTGATTTTCAAACGTGCAATTTTGAACGCCAACAATCTGTTCAATTAAATCCAAAAGAAATTAAAACCCAAATTCTTGAGCGCTTAAAGCTTTAGGGATATAGGGAATTAGAGAATAAAACAACCACCTTATCCACCAACCACCCCAAACAAAACCAAAACTTTAAAAACATTAAGGAACAACAAACACAAAGTAAGAAGCAAGAATTAAAAAACAAGCAAGAAGTAGGAAGTAAGAAAAACTACAACAAGCAACAACAAAACCATCAAAACTAAAAACCTAAATAATAAGATAAATACAAGGAATAAGAAAAAATTTAAAAGCAAGAAACCAAACCGGTAACTAACAATGAAAACACAAAATTAAAACTTTAAAAACATTAAACAAGCAAGATTAAAAAAACTAAAACTCAAATAAAACAAATCCAAAAGAAATTAAAACCCAAATTCTTGAGTGCTTAAAGCTTTAGGGATATAGGGAATTAAAGAATAAAACAACCACCTTATCCACCAACCACTCCAAACAAAACAAAAACCCAAACACAAGAAAAAATAAGACTTAAAAACTTTAAACAAAAGCAAGCAAGATTAAAAAAACAAACAACCAAAACTAAAATAAGATTAAAAGCGGCTAAAAGTTTTTGACTAAGTAGGTTAAAATTTTAAAACAATTGGGTTTTGAAAAATTTCAATACCGCCACCACCGCCACCGCCAAAACATGCATGCATTCTCCATAAAACCTAAGCGCTAATTTGCCTCCGTTTTCAAAAATCGCTCCATAATAAAGAGCAAAAAGTGAAACCATGGATTAGAAAAATACGCCTAAGCTAACCCTTTTAAATTGGGTGCTTTTTGTCCCCTTGGTGGGAAAAGCGCATTAGTTCTTCTTAGAGAGTTGGTCTTTAAACGGGTTGTTAAAAGGTTCGTTGGAGTGATAGTTCTTTTTCTTGGGGGTGTGCTGACTTTTTGGCAGCTTGGCTACAATTTCAGCAACACTACGCTCTCTCACATCGCAAGACTTCTTCAAGTCTGAAGGGACAAGAGTGGGGCTTTCTTTAATGTTGGCGATGAAGACTTTGAAGTCTTTATCATCAGCGGTTTTTATCACAGGCACAAAATCGGTATCCTTACTGAACAGCAAAATACACCCTGGTAATTTGGTGTAGCATAGCTTGGTAATATCGTGTGCCAACAGCACATCAACTTGTTTTTGACGAAACTCTAAGCGCGGTCGGGAAGTTTTGGCTTCCACGCCACAGACTCTTTCGTCTTCAAACACATATTCAAACCTAACCATTACCCGCCCGACTCGTAATTTCACTTGATTTTGTTGGGCGATTTCGTTATTGAAGGTTTGGCGCTTGCTTGAATTGCGCAATTTTTTCTCATATTCTTGGGGAAACTGCGTTTTAAAATTCTCTAAGTTTTTCTTGTCTTTGCCGGTGATTCTGGGATCGTTTTCTGTGAAAGGTTCAGACACATAAAAGTAGATCCGGGTCAATTCCTCTTCAGACTCTAAAAACGAACGGATTAGCACTAAGAGCTGCTCATGGTTGTTGTAATCAAAATGAGACGGTATAAAATCCATATTAGGGAGTCTTTGGATTGCCACTAAGTCGGATAATAGATTTTCCCAATCCACAAAAATCGTGGTTTCTGTTTTTTCCATGTTTTTCCTAAAATATGAATTTTGCCACAATAAGCGCTTCTCATTAAAAATAAGTGTAGCATGGTAATCCAAACAAGCGCCTTGTTTTTAAAAAAAATAAAGGTTCTGTTCTCATCAAATACAGACACTCAAAGCCTTAATTAATTTCTTTCATTTTTTAAAAACTTTGCTTTATAATTGAGAATAAAGGGGGATATTTTGCACTTTAATCTTCCCTCAAATCCTTAAAACCCCCTAACTTGATCGCTTTTTCAAGGAGTTATTATCCAACTTGCGTCAAGCTTTTTGCATTTTGATGGTAAAAAACGCTTTTGATCTTTTTAAAATGTGACAACCAACGATCCACTAAAAACAGAGCCAAAAATTCAGTTTAACAGATAGCAAGCCAGAAAAGAAATGATAAAACCCTACCTTGAGAATGCTGAAACCTCAAGGAAAGCTTTAAAAGTTTGGTAGTAGGACTTAAAAGAAAAACTATTCTTAAAAAGGATTAAAAACCTATTCTAACCCTTAAAAACTAGAAATGTTTTTCTAGTCAATCTTTTAAAAAAGAGCCTTAAAAAATTAATGGCGGATTTCTTTAATCCTTGCTGCCTTACCTCTCCTATCGCGCAAATAGTAGAGCTTCGCGCGGCGTACCCTACCCACGCGCAACACTTCAACGCTCGCCAAACTTTCGCTATAAAAAGGGAAAATTTTCTCCACGCCGATGTTGTTAGCCCCCATTTTGCGCACGCAAAAAGTCTTATCCACGCCATTGCCTCTAATTGCAATGCACACGCCTTCAAAATACTGCGTTCGTGTTTTTTCGCCTTCTTTAATGGTAATACCCAATCTTAAAGTATCGCCAGCTTTAAATTGCGGCATGGTCTTATCTTTTAATTGAGCGTCTTCAAATTGCTGAATATAGCGGTTTTTCATGTGTTTTCCTTAATGTCAATTTCATGATTTGTGTTGCTTGAATAAATCAAGGCGGTAAAATTTTGTCCTTAATTTTGACAAATCAAATTTTAGTTGCTTGATTTTAGCATGATTTCCTTTAGAATATTCTAAAGGTGCAGGGATTTTATTGATTTCTTTGGATTTAAAAACAGCGTTAGCGAAATTAGGGGCTTCCAAATATTCATTTTCAAAGCTCTCATTTTCTAAAGATTGGGCGTTACCTAAAACCCCTTGAATGTGGCGAGCGATGCTATCTATCAAGCACAACGCCCCAAGCTCGCCCCCTGTCAAAATAAAATCGCCTATACAAAAAACCTCATCAGCACTCAATTCAATAGAGCGTTCATCAAAGCCCTCATAACGACCGCACACCAAAACGACATGCTTTTTTTGAGCCAAACGCATCGCATCTATTTGTTTGAAAGGCTTGCCCACCGCGCTTAAAAAAATCGTGTGTTTAGGGTTTTTGATAGATTGGAGCGCATTTTCTATCATCTCAGGGTCTAAAATTTGCCCTGCACCCCCACCAATGAGCGTGTGATCCGCTTTTTGATATTTATTGGCGCTAAAATCCCTAAGGTTTAACACCTCTAATGCAAAAAGATTTTTTTCTAACGCTCTTTTTAAAATGGAATCTTGAAAATAAGGCCATACGAGTTGCGGAAAAAGGGTTAAAACGCTGAATTTCACTCAACTATTCTCTAAAAGCGTTTTAGCGTTGTTGGTGGTAATTTTTTTATCTTGCAAAAGGATTTCTTTAACATAAAAATCCCTGTAAGGGATTAAAAAAATCTTAGCCAAACCTTTTTCAACCAAGCTCGGCGTGGTTTCAACCATGAAATAATCTGTGTGAGAAATCCTTTGGATCTCTATAATTTTACCTAAAATCTCGTTTTCTTCCACCACGCTAAGCCCTATTAAATCGCAATAAAAAAACTCCCCTTCTTTTAAAACGCAGAGTTTTTTACTCTCTGTTTCGCTCATAAAAAGCCCTAAATTAGTCAGCTCTCTAGCCCTTTCAGGCGTGTGGATAGTTTCTAAAAATAACAAGTTTTTGGCATGTTCATAAGAATGGATCACATAGTCTTTAAACGAAGCGTGAGAGAAAGCATTTATCGGAGCGACGCTCACCTTAACCCCTTTTTTTAAGCACTCCGGAAAATCGCTCTCTAAATGAAGCTTTAAGCCCCCATTAAGCCCCACGCTTTTACCAATTCTACCCACTAAAAGCATGGAAAAATTCAAGGCGTTTTATCGCCTAAAACATGGGGATTTTTATCGCTATTTTTATCGTTATTAGCAAAAACAACAATTTTATAAGAAAACCCGTCTTTGGCTTTCACGCCTGAAACAAACGCCTTAATCGCGCTCACCATCTTGCCCTCTTTACCAATCACATGCCCCATGTCTGATGGGTGGGTATAGATCGTGATTTGCTTGATTTTATCTTCTAAAAGCGTGTACTCTACGCTCAAAGCTTGCGGGAAAGACACAACCTTTTTCAAATATTTCTCTAAAAAAGTCGCCACGCAATGCGAATAGTCCTTACATTCATCTTGAGAAAAAGGCGTGTCCAAAGAATCCAATTCGTGCATTTAGCCCGTAAAACCTTAAGCTTTTTGAGAAAGTTTTTCCACTCTCTCGCTCATTTTAGCCCCCACGCCTTTCCAATAATTCAAGCGCTCTTTATCAATCTTAATATCTTTAGGCTCGCTTAAGGGATTGTAATACCCAATGGATTCAATCCAACCCCCATCTCTTCTTTTCCTAGAATCGGTTACCACCACTCTGTAAAAAGGCTTTTTCTTTCTGCCAACACGAGTGAGTCTAATGACTGTCATAAAAATCTCCTAAAATATTCATATTAAATTTGGGATTATACAACAAAAGCACCCAAAAAATGCTTAAATTTAACGCATTTTAGGGGGTGTTTGATTTTTAGCCTGACTCATTAAATTCATCAAATCGCTAATGCCCTTTTTATTGGTTAAGCGTTTGGCCATTTTGCTCGCTTGATCAAAGCGTTTGATGATGCGATTGATTTCAGACACTTCTAAACCGCTCCCTAATGCGATCCTTTTTCTTCGGCTGCCGTTTAAAATCTCGGGGTTTTCTTGCTCTTTTTTGGTCATGGAATTGACCATGGCCTTGATTTTTTTCACTTCCAAAGAATTTTCTAAATCCGTGTCTTTTAAGGCGCTTGCCATATTCCCTAAACCTGGAATCATAGAAATTAGAGAACTCATAGAGCCTAATTTTTTCACCTTTTCAATTTGGTTTAAAAAATCGTTGAAAGTGAATTGCCCTTTTTTGAGCTTTTTGCTTAAATCTTTGGCTTCATTAGGGTTTAAAACGCTGGCGGTTTTTTCAGCGAGCGAGATAATATCTCCAGCCCCCATCAAACGCCCCACAATCCTTTCAGGCACAAACATGTCTAAATCAGGGATTTTTTCCCCGCTCCCAATAAAACGCAAGGGTAAGCCCAATTGATAAGTGATGCCTAAAGCGATACCCCCTTTAGAATCGCTATCAAATTTGCTTAACACCACCCCGCTCACGCCTATTTCTTCATTAAAGGTGTTCGCGCTTTTGACCCCATCTTGCCCGCTCAACGCGTCTGCGACATACAGCACTTCATGGGGGTTTAAGATTGCTTTAACTTCTTTTAATTCTTTCATAAGCTCTTTATCAATCGCTAAACGCCCTGCGCTATCCACGATCAACACATCAAATTGCGCTTCTTTGGCTCTTTTTAAAGCGTTATTAGCGATTTCTTGCACGCTTTTATTTTCTTCATGAAAGACTTCCACGCCCACTTGTTCGCCCAAAACCTTTAATTGCTCCACCGCCGCTAAGCGTTGCAAATCGCATGCACATAAAAGCACTTTTTTATTTTTGGTTTTTAAATAGTGGGCGAGTTTAGCGGTGGTGGTTGTCTTCCCGCTCCCTTGCAAACCTGCCATTAACACCACGGTTGGGGGCGTTTGAGCGAAAGTAAAACCACTGCTCCCTTTAGCGCTTAAAATTTCTAACAGACTCTTTTCTAAAGCGTCTAAAAATTGTTGCTTGCCAATGCCATTCGCTTTAGTTTGCGTTTCCACTTTTTTTAACAATTCTCTAGCGACCTTATGATGCACATCGTTTTTTAAAAGCGTTTTTTTCAATTCATCTAACGCCCTGTCTAACGCCTTTTCATCATCTTGAAAGCGGATTTTATTGAGCGCGTTTTTAAACCCATCGCTTAATGCTTGAAACATGTTCTATCCTTTGATTATGGTTGTTCTAATAAGTCCAATTCTTGCTGGATTTTACTCTCTTTTTCTAAAAGCGTTTTTAAATTCTCTTGCGCTTTTTCTAGCACGCTTTTAGGAGCGTTTTTGACAAAATTTTCATTGTGCAAATTGAGTTTTAGTTTTTCTTTTTCCAGTTTTTCTAACTGCTTTTTTAGGCGCATAACCAAGGGGCTAATGTCAAGATTTTCTAAATTCGCATAAGTTTGGCAAAATTCCCCCACATCGCTTGCGCTTTTTAAAGGCTTAGAAGCGGTCATACTGACTTTTTCTAATTTCGCTAATTTTTGAGCGTAAGTTTGCAAACGCTCTGTGTTTTCTATGGCTTCTCTCAATCCCACGCTCGCTTCTTTTAAAACAATCGGTGGGGTTTCTAGCATGATCTTTAAACGCCTTAAAGACACAATGCTATCCTTAATCACTTCAAATTCATGCTCTAATTTTTCATCTCGCACCATTTCTTTAGGGTAAGGCATCACCATAATAGAGCGTGCATTTTCTAGCTCTGTGTTGCTGAGCTTGTGGTATAAAGACTCGCTAATAAAGGGCATGAAAGGGTGCAAGAGTTTTAAAGCCTCTTTTAACACGCTCCCCAATTCGTCTATCGCTTCATTTTCCACTTTAGAAAATTCAATGAACCAATCGCAAAATTCCCCCCACAAAAAGCGGTATAGTAAAGTCGTCGCATCGTTAAAACGATAATTATCCAAAGCGTTGCGCACCTCTTTAGTTGCTAAATTTAAGCGCGATTTCGCATAACGCCCTAAAGGCGTTTGGTATTCACTCAAGCGCTCTTTGTCTTTAAAAGATTCTTGTTTGAGTTTCAAATAACTCACTGCGTTAAAAAGCTTGTTAGCGAAATTCTTGTTGTTTTCTAAATGCGTGGTAGAAAGCTTAATGTCTCTGCCTGTGGCGCACAAATTGGCTAAAGTGAAACGCAAACTATCCGCGCCGTATTTTTCTATCACCTCTAAAGGATCTATCGCATTGCCTTTAGATTTGCTCATTTTTTCGCCCTTTTCGTCCCTAACCAAGGCGTGCAAGTAAATGTCTTTAAAAGGCAATTCGCCCAAAAGCGACTCGCTGCAAAAAAGCATTCTAGCCACCCAAAAAAAGAGGATGTCAAACCCGGTAATGAGCGTGGTGTTCGGGTAGAAATCTTTCAAATCGTTTTCATTAAACAAATCGCTTTTTTCTTGCCCCCACCCTAGCGTGGAAAACGCCCACAGCCCTGAACTAAACCAAGTGTCTAGCACATCTTTATCTTGCTCTAGTTTTTCACTCTTGCAAGTAGGGCAATTTAAGGGGGTATCTAGGCTTGCGAATTGGTGGTTATTTTCGCAAGTAAACACCGGTATTTGATGCCCCCAAAACAATTGCCTGCTGATGCACCAAGGGCGTAATTCCCTCATCCAAGCGTTATAATTATTGATCCAATTAGGGGGGTAGAATTGCGCTAAACCTTGTTGGATTTTTTCAATGGAATTTTGAGCGATTTCAGGCTTCACAAACCATTGCTTAGACACATAAGGCTCTACCACATTATGGCAACGATAGCAATGCCCCACTTGATGCACATGCTCTTCTATCTTTTCTAATAAGGCGTTTTCTTTTAATTTTTCTACGACCTTGTCTCTGGCTTCTAAACGCTCCAAATTTTCAAACTCCCCGCAATGCGCGTTTAAAATCCCCTTTTCATCAAAGATTTTAATCATTTCCAAATGGTGGCGTTTCCCCACTTCATAATCGTTAAAATCATGCCCAGGGGTTACTTTCACACACCCTGTGCCAAACTCCATTTCCACCTGCAAATCAGCGATGATAGGGATTGTGCGATTGATTAAAGGCAAGATCACTTTTTGCCCCACTAAATGCTGGTATCTTTCATCATTAGGATTGACCATCAGCGCGCTATCGCCAAACAAAGTTTCAGGACGCGTGGTAGCCACCACCAAATAATCTTTTTGATTTTCCAAATAATATCTAATATAATACAACGCCCCCTTACGCTCTTCATACTCCACTTCAATATCGCTCAACGCCCCGTCTTTCGTGCACCAATTCACCATGTAATGGTCTTGAACGATCAAGCCTTGCTCATACCATTTTAAAAACGCCAATTTAACCGCTCTTTGCAAGCCCTTATCCATCGTGAAACGAGTCCTAGAAAAAGCCGCGCTCACGCCTAAATGCTTCATTTGCTCTAAAATCGCTCCCCCGCTTTTTTCTTTCCACTCCCACACTTTTTGAATAAACTCTTCGCGCCCTAAATCTTCTTTTTTAATCCCTTGACTTAAAAGTTGCTTTTCTACAACATTTTGCGTAGCAATCCCAGCGTGATCCAACCCTGGCTGATACAAAGTCTTATACCCGTCCATGCGTTTATAACGCGCTAAAATGTCTTGCAAGCTTAAAGTCAAAGCATGCCCAATATGCAAGACACCGGTCACATTAGGAGGAGGCATCATCAAGCAAAATCGTTTGCCTTTTTCTTGGATTTCTTCATTGCCATCAATTTCAAAATACCCCCTATGAGAGCAAATTTCATAAATCTTTTTTTCTATCTCTTGGGGTTGGTAAGTGGTGGGTTCTTGTTTCATTATTATTTTTATCCTAAAATAAAACGATCCTTAATTTTGGAACGCCTTTTGCTTTTACGCTTTTAATTGTTGCGTATTTTTTTAAAATTATACAACAAAGCATTAAATTAAAAAGGATAGTCTAGTGAATTACTTTTTAAAAGCCCCCATTTTAGGATTTGAGCATATCAGCGAAGTGCGTTTGGAAAAGATTGACTCCCTCTTTAGCCGGTTAGTCAGTCAAACAAACTCCCCCATGGCGTTGGATATGGTCTTAGTGAATCCTTATTGTTTGAGAGAATATAGTTTTGTGATACCCAAATACATAGAATTACTGCTAGAATTAGATTCTCATTCTAAAGTAGAGGTGTATTGTGTGGTCGTGTTGCAAAAAAATTTAGAAGATTCTATGGTTAATTTCTTAGCCCCGTTAGTGTTTAATTCCAAAAATGGCTTTGGCGCTCAAGTGGCGCTTTCTATGATGGATTATCCGGATTTTGGCTTTAGAGATCCTTTAAAAAGCTTTGTGATTAAAGAAAAAGAACGAGCTTAAGGTTTAAGCATGAAAGTCGCTCTTACAGGGGGAGGCACAGGCGGACATCTCTCTATCGCTAAAGCCTTAGCCATAGAATTAGAAAAACAAGGCATAGAAGCGATTTATCTAGGCTCAACTTACGGGCAGGATAAAGAATGGTTTGAAAATAGCCCCCTGTTTAGTGAACGCTATTTTTTCAACACGCAAGGCGTGGTCAATAAAAGCTTTTTTAAAAAAATAGGCTCTTTGTTCTTGCAAGCTAAAGCCACTTTCAAAGCCAAAGAAATTTTAAAAAAACACCAGATCACGCACACCATTAGCGTGGGGGGGTTTAGTGCGGGGCCTGCGAGTTTTGCAAGCTTACTCAATAAAATACCCCTTTATATCCATGAGCAAAATGCGATCAAAGGCTCTCTCAATCGCTACCTTTCCCCTAAAGCTAAAGCCGTGTTTTCAAGCTATGCGTTTAAAGATAAGGGTAATCATGTTGTAACCTCCTATCCCGTGCAAAATGTTTTTTTTGATCACGCTAGGACTCGCACTGAAATCAAGCATATTTTATTTTTAGGCGGTTCGCAAGGGGCAAGAGCGATCAATGAATTTGCACTGCTTAACGCTCCTAAACTCACCAAACAAGGGATTAAAATCACGCATATTTGCGGATCAAACTCTTATGAAAGAATGCGTATCTACTACCAAGAATTAGGGCTATTAGATAAGATAGCGCTCTTTGCATTCCATAATAATATTATAGAAGTCATGCAAAAAGCGGATTTGTGCGTGAGCAGAGCGGGTGCGAGCAGCGTGTGGGAATTGTGCGCTAATGGCTTACCCACGATTTTTATCCCTTATCCTTTTGCGAGCAACAACCACCAATACTACAATGTCTTAGAATTTGAAAAAGAAAACCTGTGCTATATTGTGCCTCAAAACGAACTATTGCCCAGAAAACTCTTTGAAGTCATTAGAAAACTCAACCAAAAAGACGATCAAGACAAGAAAAACCTAACCCTTATCAGCGACAAATTGCAACAAAAAATCGCCAAAGATGGCGCCAAAACCATTATTGAAAAGATTTTAAGCGCTTAAAACAGCCCATTTTAATCAATAATTAAGCGACTAATCACTAAACTAAATGATAAATAAAATAAAACTAGGATAACTCAAATCTTTTAAAAACAAAAAAGGATAACCCTTTGCAAAACTTTATCTTTAATAAAAAATGGCTTATCTCTTCTAGCCTACTCCCCTTATTTTTTCTTAACCCTTTAGCGGCAGAAGATGATGGGTTTTTTATGGGGGTGAGTTATCAAACTTCTTTAGCCGTTCAAAGGGTGGATAACTCAGGACTTAAAGCCAGTCAAGACGCATCCACTTATATCCGCCAAAACGCTATCGCTCTAGAATCTGCGGCGGTGCCTTTAGCCTATTATTTAGAAGCGATGGGCCAACAAACGAGAGTTTTAATGCAAATGCTCTGCCCTGATCCTTCCAAAAGATGTTTGCTTTATGCGGGGGGTTATCAACCAAACGCCCAAAATGGCGATACAGGCAACAACCCCCCCAGAGGCAATGTCAATGCTACTTTTGATATGCAATCTTTAGTCAATAATTTAGACAAACTCACCCAACTCATCGGCGAGACTTTAATCCGTAACCCTGAAAATCTTGCTAACACCAAAGTTTTTAATGTCAAATTTGGCAATCAAAGCACCGTTATTGCTTTACCTGAAGGTTTAGCCACTGTCATGGACGCTTTAAACAATGACATTACCACCGCTTTAACCACGCTTTGGTATAACCAAACTCTAACGAATAAATCTTTTAATAGCAATGGTTCAGTGAATTTTAGCCCTGAAGTGTTGCAACACCTTTTGCAAGACGGCTTAGCCACCGCAAATAATGGTCAAAACATCTGCAGCAGCCAAAACCAATGCACCGCTACTAACGAAGCCAAATCCATCGCCCAAAACGCCCAAAACATCTTCCAAGCTTTGATGCAAGCAGGGATTTTAGGGGGCTTAGCGAATGAAAAGCAATTTGGCTTCACTTACAACAAAGCCCCTAATGGCAGCGATTCCCAACAAGGCTATCAAAGTTTTAGCGGTCCGGGCTATTACACCAAAAACGGCAATAACGGCAACCAAGCCCCCTTAAAAACCTTGCCCGCTGGAGCGACGGTAGGATCAGGCAATGGCCAATACACCTACCACCCTAGCTCTGCAGTCTATTATTTAGCTGATAGCATCATCGCTAATGGCATCACCGCTTCTATGATTTTTTCAGGCATGCAAGTTTTTGCCAACAAGGCCGCTAAACTCACAGGCACTTCAGATTATAAGCAAATGCAAGACGCTATCAACTATGGGGAAAGCTTGCTCAATAACACCCAAGCGTATGGGAATTTCATCACCAATTGGGTCGCTCCCTACTTGGATTTGAACAACAAGGGTTTGAATTTTTTACCTAGCTATGGAGGGAAAGTTAATAACAATAATTCAACCCCACAAAATAGTTTAACCCCACAACAAGCCCAACAAGAACAAAAAGTGATCATAAACCAACTAGAGCAAGCCACAAACGCCCCAACCACCGCGCAAATTGACAAGATCTTAGCCAACCCCTATTCCCCCACAGCAAAAACTTTAATGGCTTATGGGCTTTATCGCTCTAAAGAGGTGATTGGTGGGGTGATTAATGAAATGCAAACTAAAGTGAATCAAGTTTATCAAATGGGCTTTGCTAGGAATTTCTTAGAGCATAATTCTAATTCTAACAACATGAACGGCTTTGGCGTGAAAATGGGCTATAAGCAATTCTTTGGCAAAAAGCGCATGTTTGGGCTTAGGTATTATGGCTTTTATGATTTTGGTTACGCGCAATTTGGCTCAAACCCCTCTTTAGTGAAAGCCACGCTCTCTAGCTATGGTGCAGGCACGGACTTCCTTTATAATGTTTTCACCCGAAAAAGGGGGACTGAAGCGATAGATATAGGTTTTTTTGCCGGCATTCAATTTGCAGGGCAAACCTGGAAAACGAATTTTTTAGATCAAGTGGATGGCAACCACCTCAAGCCTAAAGACACTTCTTTCCAACTCCTTTTTGATCTAGGTATAAGGACTAATTTTTCCAAGATCGCCAAGCAAAGAAGGTCTCGT
The DNA here is from genome assembly GCF_001653455.1 of Helicobacter pylori. Lineage (NCBI taxonomy): Bacteria > Pseudomonadati > Campylobacterota > Epsilonproteobacteria > Campylobacterales > Helicobacteraceae > Helicobacter > Helicobacter pylori. The sequence goes on from NZ_CP011486.1 coordinate 1,111,531, forward strand.
TTTTCTCAAGGGGTGGAATTTGGCCTTAAAATACCGGTACTTTATCACACCTATTACCAATCAGAAGGCGTTACAGCGAAGTATAGAAGAGCTTTTAGTTTTTATGTGGGCTACAACATAGGTTTTTAATTGAATACAATAAGGGAAAATAGATGATAAAAAAAGCTAAAAAACTCATACCGCTCCTTTTAATCAGCTCCCTCTTAGCTGAAGATAATGGCTGGTATATGTCTGTAGGCTATCAAATCGGTGGCACGCAGCAATTTATCAATAACAAACAACTCTTAGAAAATGAAAGCATCATCAATAGCGTTACTCAAAGCGCGATTAATGTTGCAGGCCCTACCACCGGTTTGATTACTTTAAGCTCTCAAAGCGTCATTGACGCCTTAGGCTATGGGGTGAGCAATACCGTAGGCAACCAACTAGAAGGCATTTCTAATATCTTAAACCAAATTGGCAAAAGAAAAGATTTTTATTCTAGCCGTCAAATCTCTAACATTTCCCAACAAATCATAGGGCTTAAAGGAAGCTCTGACCCCTTAAAAGCCCACTCTTCACAAATCACAGCCAAACTCCTTTCCAACACTCAAGGCGCTTTTAACGAAGGCATTGCACTAAGCTCTAGCATCATTAGCTCTGTGAATAGCCTTAATCCTAGCAATAACACCCAAGAAGTCAAAGCCCAGCTCCAAAACACCGCGCAATCCATGACAGAATTGTTGCAAGAAATTGAAAACAGCATCACTAAAACCACGACCACCACTTATGTGCAATCCTTAATCACCAACCTAACCAGTGCAGTGAACGCTTCCAGCGACAATACCGCTTATGTGAGCGCTCTTATCAACGCTCTAACCACTTTAGGGGTAGGATATTTCCCCACCACGACCACAACGCATGTGGTGTTAAACCCGCCAGGACAAGTCGTGTTCTATCCAACCAATTCCATTTTAGGCTCTACTTCTTCAAACAGCAACAACCAACAACAATACAACAACACCCTTTTAATGAACACTTTACAAGGGACATTGAGTAATAGTGCAAACGGATCCCAAAATAACGGTTGCACTAGCCAAGTCCAATGTTTAGAACAATTTATCCAAGAATTAGCCCCTTTAGCCGCAACCCCCACTTCAAACAACCAAGCTAACCAGCAAGTCCAAGCCATTGCCCAAAAACTCCAAAGCGTCGCTATCAACACTTTAGACAACAATGCGATCAATAACACCACTTACAATTTAAACAATTTGCACAACGCCTTGAATTTTCAAGCCTATGAAAGCACGATAGAACAATACAACAACGCTTTAAAACAAATTAATTGGATCAGTTTTAGTGAGCCTAAAAACCTGCTCAAAAACACTTCTAATAATTACCAAATTGGCACCGTTACCAACGCTCAAGGGCAAAATATCAGCGCGTATGATTGCATGACTGCCACCGGAAGTCTTTCTAGCAATGCTTCTAACGGGATTTCATGCTCAGCAACAAGCTCCACAAGTAACGCAAATAGCTTTGACAATTCTTTAGTCGCTACCTCCAAAGTCCAAACCATTAATGGCAAAGAGCAAATCGGCGTGAATTCTTTCAACCTTGTTTCTCAAGTGTGGAGCGTTTATAACTCTTTAAAAACTTCAGAACAAAATTTGCAAAACAACGCCAAAATATTATGCAACAATGGGACGCAATCCGGGACAAGCTCATGCAATAATACCAGCTCTTCTAGTGGTTTGAGTCTCAGCGGGAACTCCCAATTGCAAAATATTTTAAGCTCTAATGGGACTAGTGCTAGCACTCAAACTAAAAGCAACGCTTCTAAACTAAAAGCGATGGTGGTTGTGAACAATGAAGAAGAAACTAAAACGACTAACTTAGCTCAAAGCAGTGGGGCAACCACACAATCCCCTAACAGCACGGTAATGGGGGCTTTAAACACCGTGTTGCAAAATGTCAGCAATTTCCAACAAAGCGTTCAAAGCGCTTTTCAAAACCAAGACAATAATATCCAAGCTTGGGCGAATGCGATTTACAACACTACCGGGAATCAATCGCAAGATATGACCACTAATAACCAAGATTTACGCATCCAATTAAGGGCGAATTTCTACCAGCTCATCAATACGATTAACCAGCAAGTGCCTACAGACATGAACGCTTTAATCGCTCAAAGCCAGCAAAACCAACAAACAAGTGGTGCAACAACCAATAACAGCACATGCGCGAATGGAACGAATGGAAACGCTAACTGGTGCTATCAGCAATGGTCCGATTCTAAGGCTTATTACAGCGGGTTGCAAAGCGCTTTAGGGTATCAAACACAAGCAACAACTCAAAGCGGGAGCAACGGTGGGAACAGCATCACCTACAATGTCCAACAAATCACGCTCACTAGCGGTGGGTTGCTCAATCAAATCATCACAAATCTTAAGGGCGTTAATGGGGGCAATGGTGCGAGTGGTGGAAGCAGTGGAAATGGCACTAATCAAATCACTACAGCTTATCAAATGCTCACAGACGCCAGCGATGGGAAATTAGGGACTTATACTAATAACGCTTATCAAACATGCACGAATGGAACGAATAAGAGCAATTGTTATGAACCCAACAAACAACAAAGCGCCACAGCAACTACCGCAACCACAACCGACAGCAGCTTGCAAAAAGTCTATAGCGACGCTCAAAAAATAGCCAACATCATCGCCAGTTCAGGGAATAACAAGGGCGTTGAAAACGGCTTAAAACAATTCTTTGAAGCGCTAAAAAGCAATAGCAACAGCCTCAGCAGTTTGTGCGGTAATGGTAGCGGTGGTAATAGTGGCAGTTGCTCCGGTGGGCTTATCAACCTTTTAGGGGCAATCCCAACGAACGGGGTGAGCGATACGAATAATTTAATTAATTTGCTCACCGAATTTATTAAAACCGCCGGGTTTATCCAAAATAATGACAATAACGCTAGTAATGAGAGCCTTAAAAGCGCTTTTCAAGCCATTACGAGCGCCGTTTCTCAAGGGTTTCAAGCCTTACAAAACGACATTAGCCCTAATGCGATTTTAACCTTGCTTCAAGAAATCACTTCTAACACGACCACCATTCAGTCATTCTCTCAAACCTTACGGCAGCTTTTAGGGGATAAAACCTTCTTTATGGTGCAACAAAAACTCATTGATGCGATGATTAACGCCAGGAATCAGGTTCAAAACGCGCAAAATCAAGCCAATAGCTACGGCGCTCAACCCATTTTAAGCCAGTATGCACCCGCTAAAAGCACCCAACATGGCATGAGTAATGGCTTAGGGGTTGGCATAGGCTATAAATACTTCTTTGGTAAGGCTAGGAAATTGGGTCTTAGGCATTATTTTTTCTTTGATTACGGCTTTAGTGAGATCGGCGTGGCTAATCAAAGCGTGAAAGCGAATATCTTTGCTTATGGGGTAGGCACGGATTTTTTATGGAATTTATTCAGGAGGACTTACAACACGAAAGCGTTGAATTTTGGGCTATTTGCTGGGGTCCAACTAGGCGGCACGACATGGCTTAGCTCTTTAAAGCAACAAATCATTGACAATTGGGGGAACGCTAATGACATCCATTCAACGAATTTTCAAGTGATGCTGAATTTTGGGGTGCGCACCAACTTTGCGGAGTTTAAGCGTTTTGCTCAAAAATTCCACAATCAAGGGGTTATCAGCCAAAAGAGCGTGGAATTTGGGATTAAAGTGCCTCTCATCAATCAAGCGTATTTGAGCAGCGCTGGGGCTGATGTGAGCTACAGAAGGCTTTATACCTTTTATATCAATTACATCATGGGGTTTTAAAAATTTCAAAAAAGGGGCGTCATGGAAACTTTGCAATTCATTGGCTATGGGAATATGGCTCAAGCGATTTTAGAAGGCTCGCATGAAATTTTGTCCAAGCGTTTTATTTTAGAAATCACCGGGAGAAACCCTGAAAAAATCGCCCCCTTTTTACAAGAAAAAAACATTCAAGCTCAAATTGTGCATTACAAAAACGCTATTAATGTGCATGAAAAATTCGTATTTTTACTTTTTAAGCCTTATAACCTTAAGGATTTTAACTATCAAGGGCAAGCCAAAAGCGTTTTGAGCGCATTAGCCGGGGTGAATTTTGAAGCCTTAAAGGACGCGATTGATTCTTCACATTACCTCAAATGCATGCCCAATATTGCAAGCAAATTCGCCCTTTCTTCTACGGCGGTGTGCGAAAAATCAGTTGCACCTTTGATAAGCCAAAAGGCTTTGAGTATCATTGAAAGCTTTGGGAGTTGCGTGCGAGTGGGCAGTGAAGAGCAGGTGGATTCTAGCGTCGCCACCAATGGGAGCGCGCTCGCTTTTTTAAGCTTAGTAGCGAGCAGTTTGAAAGACGCCGGCATTAGAGAGGGCTTGAACGCTAGAGATTCTTTAGAATTAGTGAAAATGAGTTTTAAAGGCTTTGCCAAGCTTTTAGAACAAGAACGCCCTGAGATGATTACAGAGCAAATTTGCACCCCTAAAGGCGTAACGATTGAAGGCTTGAGCGTTTTAGAAAAAAGGGGGGTTAGGGGAGCGTTTATAGAAGCATGCCATGAAAGCGTGAAAAAAATGCGCCCCTAAAGAATTACACTCTTTAAAAGAAGCGCGATATGCATTTAGACAGAAAAAGTTTAGAAAAAGCCAAGCATTTAGTCCAAAGCGGTTATATTGACACCATAGAAGTAGGCACGATCAAAGGCTTGCAAGAAATCCATCGTTGTTTGTTTGAAGGGCTGTATGAATTTGCCGGGAAAATCAGGGATAAAAATATCTCTAAAGGGAATTTCAGGTTCGCTAATTGCTTGTATTTGGATTTGATTTTACCCAGAATTGAGAGCATGCCGCAAAGTAATTTCAATCAAATCATAGAAAAATATGTGGAAATGAATATCGCCCACCCTTTTTTAGAGGGTAATGGCAGAGCCACAAGGATATGGCTTGATTTGTTGCTTAAAAAGGAATTGAAAAAAATCGTTCTTTGGGATAGGATTGATAAAGCCGCTTATTTGAGCGCGATGGAGAGAAGCCCTGTGAATGATTTGGAAATCAAAACGCTTTTAAAAAAGCATTTGAGTTCTAACATCAACGATCCTTTAACTTTCATTAAAGGCATCACGCAGTCCTATTATTATGAGGGGCTTTAAAAAATACTAAAATCATTTTTTATAATCCAACACAAAAGAGCTTGACGCTAGGATAGTTTTTTATAATGCAATCTTAGGGGGTTAACGGGATTTCGTTGGGGGGTTGCAAGAGGAAATGTTTTACCTCCTATCCCCCCTTTACCATAAAATAAAATTTAAAAAACAAAGTCATGCTCAATGAAATCACCAAACATTTTGGTTTTTCCGGTAAAAGCAAAAAATCTAGCGATTTGTATCAAGAAGCGCCTTTAGAGGGCATTAGGGTTAAAATATAAAACAAAGTAATTAAAACCCCATTTTAAAAGAAATTAAAAGCTTTATTTATCAGCATTTGATGGAACAAAGCTAAAAATCAATCTTGCACCCGCTCAATCAAACTCAAAGGCAGGTTAAAAGCTTTGATGAGTTCGCTCTCCTTTTGGCGTTGCTCGCCTTGGTCTTTTTCATGGTCATAGCCTAGTAAATGCAACATTCCATGAATGAATAATAAAGCGATCTCGTTTTCTAAACTATGCCCTAATTTTAGAGCGTTGGCTTGGGCTAGCGGCGCATTAATCACCACGCTCCCTAAAGGGGTGTGAGGGATCGCTTCTAAAGGGAAGCTCAAAACATCAGTGGCGTAATCGCAATTCCTTAAATCCCTGTTGATTCCTCGCATGGTTTCATTGCTCACTAAAACAAGTTCAACCATTTGAATGGGGGCTAAAAAATCTGCAATTTTTCCTAACAACAAAAAGTCTAATTTAAGCGGGGTTTGGTTGTCTATTTCTAGCATCAATAAGATATAAAAGAAGTTAAAAAGCCCTAAAATTTAGGGCTTAAAAGATTAAGCGAAAGAACCTTTAATTTGTTCTACCCATTTTGCAATCCTCCCATCAGTCAAATCGTCTTGATTGTCTTCATCAATCACTAGACCCACGAATTTACCGCCTTCTACCGCTTTAGACGCTTCAAAATGATAGCCATCAGTGGAAGTGTGTCCTACTACTTTTCCGGCTTTAGCTTTTTCATAAATGTGGAAAATGCCTTCTGCAAAAGTTTCGCTGTAAGTGTCTTGATCGCCCAAGCCTACAAGCCCAATGGTTTTATTCGCAAAATCGCTCGCTTCTAGCGTGCCTAAAAAGTCTTCCCAATCTGTTTGCAAATCGCCCGCACCGGCTGTTGGAGCGACTAGAATAACATTTTTAAAGCCATTGAATTGCTCTTTAGAAGCTTTAGCCACATCAATCACTTCCGCATTACCAATAACGCCACTGATTTTTTCAGCGATAGCTTCAGCGTTCCCACTATCTGTCCCAAAAAAGATACCAATTTTTCCCATGTTCTCAATCCTTATTTTTAAGATATTAACGCACCCACTTTATGCGAATGCTTGTGAGCGTAGTCTAGCATGTTTAATTAAAAATCTTGCTTAAAAACCCATTTTGCGCGAATATCGTTTCAATAAAAACCATATTAAAAACGCTATAAGAGCAAAACCTATCACAAAAAACGAAGTGTAATGAGAAAGCCTTTCATACATCGTTTTCACCCAATCGCTCGCTTTAAAAGAAACGCCCCCCACGATTAACGCCCACAAAAAACTGGATAAAACATTAAGCCATAAAAACTTTTTTAAAGGGTACTTGCTAAAGCCGATCGCCAAAGGCACAACGCTTTTAATCCCATACAAATATTTATTGACAAAAATCATTAAAAAAGCGTAGCGTTTCACCCACACACTCGCCAAAGCAAGCTTTCTTCTGTGCTTATGAAAATACTTTAAAAACTCTCTTTTTTGATAGCGGGCAAAGACCACAAGAGCCCCACTCCCTACCATGTTTCCTAAAAAAGCGACCACAATCGTTATTTTTATATCCAAAGCATGCGTGGTAGCACTCAAAATAGAAGCGATGACAATGCCTACAAACCCACCCCCTAAAGAATACAAAAACAAAATAAGATAACCCCACTCTTTAAAACCCTCTTGAAAACGCAGCAACGCTTCTTGCATCCAAACTCTCTTTTTAGTTTTTATTTTCATGTTATCCAAACTTATTCAACCTATTGGTGATTTAAACGCTATCTTTTAGTATAATGGCAAAGTGATCCTAATAATCTAAAAGATATAGAGATGAATACAGAAATTTTAACCATCATGTTAGTTGTCTCAGTGCTTATGGGATTGATAGGCCTAATAGCGTTTTTATGGGGGGTTAAAAGCGGTCAGTTTGACGATGAAAAACGCATGCTTGAAAGCGTGTTGTATGATAGTGCAAGCGATTTGAACGAAGCCATTTTGCAAGAAAAACGCCAAAAGGATTAAAATAAAAAGGATAGAGAATGAACCAAGAAATTTTAGATGTGTTGATTGTGGGTGCAGGGCCTGGAGGCATTGCCACAGCCGTAGAATGCGAAATAGCCGGCGTTAAAAAAGCGCTTTTATGCGAAAAAACCGAAAGCCATTCAGGCATGATGGAAAAGTTTTACAAAGCCGGTAAAAAGATTGATAAAGACTATAAAAAACAAATCGTAGAGCTTAAAGGGCATATCCCTTTTAAAGACAGCTTTAAAGAAGAGACTTTAGAGAATTTCACCAATCTTTTAAAAGAACATCATATTGCACCAAGTTATAAAACCGATATTGAAAGCGTGAAAAAAGAAGGCGATCTGTTTAAAATCACCACCACTTCTAATACAACCTATCAAGCTAAATTCGTGGTGGTTGCGATTGGGAAAATGGGCCAGCCAAACCGCCCTACTTATAAAATCCCTGTTGCACTCTCCAAACAAGTGGTTTTTAGCATCAATGATTGCAAGGAAAATGAAAAAACCCTTGTGATCGGAGGAGGCAATTCAGCGGTGGAATACGCTATTGCTTTGTGCAAAACCACCCCCACCACCCTCAATTACCGCAAAAAAGAATTCAGCCGCATCAATGAAGATAACGCTAAAAGCTTGCAAGAAGTCTTGGATAACAACACGCTTAAAAGCAAGCTTGGGGTGGATATTGAAAGCCTAGAAGAAGATGGTGCTCAAATTAAGGTCAATTTCACTGACAACACGAGCGAGAGTTTTGATCGCTTGCTGTATGCAATTGGCGGATCCACCCCTTTAGAGTTTTTCAAACGCTGTTCTTTAGAATTAGATCCTAGCACCAATATCCCTGTGGTGAAAGCAAATTTAGAGAGCAACAATATCCCTAATTTGTTCATCGTGGGCGATATTTTATTCAAATCAGGGGCGAGCATCGCTACTGCATTAAATCATGGCTATGATGTCGCTGTAGAAATCGCTAAAAGGTTGCAGTCTTAAAACTTTGTTTTAAGGTTTTGGGTTTCATTTTGCTGTAAAACTTATTTTGAAATAAAACTCATTCCCTTAAGGGGATAGGGGGTATTTTGAAATAACTCTCCCTTAACCCCCAACTAAAACCCCCTAACCCGAGAAGACCGCTTGATTAAAATCAAGCTTTGGTATTAAATTGTAAAAACGCTAAAAGCATTTTTTAAAATTCTGCATTCATCATGCATCAAACGGCTTAGACTTATACAAAAAGAAAAAGAGAATGATAAGCGTAAGGGCAAAATGCATGGTGATAACACTCAAGGGCGAAAAATAGTGCAATTCCAAACTGCTTAAGGATAGAACCAGCACAGAAACCACACGCACACAGCTTGATGAAAGCGATGAAAGCGATGAAATGTTGTTTTTAGAAACAAATTTGGAAAATTGATACCCCAAACAATAGCTCATGTAAGTGAAAAACGCCACCATGAGTGCATACACCCCTATGAAACAATAAGGGATATTCGTAAGTAATAGTGGGCTAACGCCTAGCAACACCGCAAGCAAACTCAAGGCGATTTTTTGGCTGTAACTGGAGGCTTTTAAAAAATGAATGAGGATAGAAATCACTTGAAAAGCGATATAAAATATAAAAAGGTATTGCTCTTTAATGCCTTGATTCAAAAAATACGCTTGCCACATTTGAAAATGGCTCATAAAAAAGATGGGCACAATCAAATGCCCCACTAACAAGATTTTAAGCTTAGGGTTGTCTTTAAGCTCTTTAAGACTGCCCTTGACTTGCTCTTTAAGGAGTTTCAAACTTTTTTGGCTTTTAAAATCCCCTTCTTTTTCTTTAAAATAAAAAATGATCGTTAGCGTGCAGAGCATGATTAAAAAAATCCCCACGATATACAGCATCGCATGGATTTTTGTGTATAAAAACGATCCTAAAGAACTCCCTATAATCATGCTCAAATAAGCGATTTGATTGTTTCTGGCTAAAAATTTAGACAAATCTTTTTTATTTTCTTTAATGTCTGTAATCAGCGAAGCTTCAATCGTGCCGCTAGAGCATGCGCTATACAAACCATACAACCCCCATGCTAAAAGCATGAAAATAAAGCTATCAAAAAAAAGCACAAATGAAAAACTAGCGATTAAAAAGGCATTAGAAACAAGGAATAAATTTTTCCTACTCATCAAATCCGCTAAAACACCGCTTGGGTATTCAGCCACCAGCACGCAAAAGCTAAAAAAGGTTTGCACGAGCAAGATTTCGCTCAAACTAAGCCCTTTAGAAAGCAACAAGGGGGTCAAAATCGCATGGGGCAAACTTTGCGCAATCATTAAGAGAAAGTTCGCCCCATAGTAAGCTAAAATGTTTTTTCTTAAAGTTTCCATTTGAAAATTGTAATTAAAACTATCTTATAATAGAGCGTTATATCTTTTAATTGAAGGGGTATTGATGCTAACCCAATTAAAAACTTATCCAAAATTACTCAAACATTATGAAGAAATTAAAGAAATGCACATGCGCGACTGGTTTTCTAAAGACAAAGAGCGAGCGAGCCGTTATTTTGTGCAATTTGAAAGCTTGAGCTTGGATTATTCCAAAAACCGCTTGAATGACACCACTTTAAAACTCCTTTTTGAATTGGCGAAGGATTGCTCTTTGAAAGAAAAGATTGAAGCGATGTTTAAAGGCGAAAAGATCAACACCACCGAAAAAAGAGCCGTTTTACACACCGCTTTAAGGAGCTTGAACGACACTGAAATTTTACTAGACAACATGGAAGTGTTAAAAAGCGTTCGGAGCGTCTTAAAACGCATGCGAGCCTTTAGCGATAGCGTGAGGAGCGGTAAAAGACTAGGCTATACCAACCAAGTGATCACCGACATTGTCAATATTGGTATTGGGGGGTCAGATTTGGGCGCTTTAATGGTTTGCACGGCTCTAAAACGCTACGCCCACCCGAGATTAAAAATGCATTTTGTGTCTAATGTGGATGGCACACAGATTTTAGATGTTTTAGAAAAACTCAATCCAGCCAGCACGCTTTTTATCGTGGCTTCTAAGACTTTTTCCACTCAAGAAACCTTAACTAACGCCCTAACCGCTAGAAAATGGTTTGTAGAAAGGAGCGGCGATGAAAAACATATCGCTAAGCATTTTGTAGCGGTATCCACCAATAAAGAAGCGGTGCAACAGTTTGGCATTGATGAGCATAACATGTTTGAATTTTGGGATTTTGTAGGGGGGCGTTATAGCTTGTGGTCAGCCATTGGTTTATCCATTATGATCTATTTAGGGAAGAAAAATTTTAACGCTCTTTTGAAAGGAGCGTATTTGATGGATGAGCATTTTAGGAACGCCCCTTTTGAAAGCAATTTGCCCGTTTTAATGGGATTGATTGGCGTGTGGTATATCAATTTTTTCCAATCCAAAAGCCACTTGATCGCTCCTTATGATCAATATCTAAGGCATTTCCCTAAATTCATCCAGCAATTGGACATGGAAAGTAATGGCAAACGCATCAGCAAAAAAGGCGAAACAATCCCCTATGACACCTGCCCTGTTGTTTGGGGCGATATGGGCATTAACGCTCAGCACGCTTTTTTCCAGCTCTTGCATCAAGGCACGCATTTAATCCCCATTGATTTTATCGCCTCTTTAGACAAAAAGCCTAACGCTAAAGGCCATCATGAGATTTTATTCAGCAATGTTTTAGCGCAAGCGCAAGCTTTCATGAAAGGCAAAAGTTATGAAGAAGCGTTTGGCGAACTGCTTTCTAAAGGCTTAGACAAAGATGAAGCCAAAGATTTAGCCCACCACAGGGTGTTTTTTGGCAACCGCCCCTCTAATATCCTTTTATTAGAAAAGATTTCGCCAAGCAATATGGGGGCGTTGGTGGCTCTTTATGAACATAAAGTCTTTGTGCAAGGGGTTATTTGGGATATTAACAGCTTTGATCAATGGGGCGTGGAGCTTGGGAAAGAATTAGCCGTGCCGATTTTGCAAGAATTAGAAGGGCATAAAAGCAACGCTTTTTTTGACAGCTCCACCAAGCATTTAATAGAATTGTATAAAAATTATAACCAATAGGTTTGTTTTACGACAGAATATAATCTCATTTTTAATGGATCTTTCCATAATGATCCGTTAAGAATAACGGATTTTAGCGCCATGTGTTAGCTATTTGAATTTAAAGAGAGTAAAATTTCTACAAATTGATCGTTTTTAGCTTTTAAAAGCTTGATTTTCTCATCATATGCATTATTTTACATATTATAATTACTTCAAAGCTAAGAATAATAAAAATCAAAGAATAGATTTATCTTTAAAAATATTTGCATTTACTAATCTTATTTTAGAAAAAGGCAAGTCAGGTTTTATTCTTTGGAGCATTTTTAAGCTCTTCTTTGCAAGGTTTTGAAGCCAAGCTCGATGGCTTTGTGAATCAATCCAGCACTATCGGTTTTAACCAACATAAAATCAACAAAGAAAGAGGCATCTACCCTATGCAGCAATTCGCAACGATTGCAGGCTATTTAGGGCTTGGTTTTAACCTACTCCCCAAAAAGGTTTCAGATCATGTTCTAAAAGGCAAAATAGGAGGCATGGTAGGGTCTATTTTCTATGACGGCACAAAGAAATTTGAAGACGGCTCTGTGGCTTACAACCTCTTTGGTTATTACGATGGGTTTATGGGGGGCTATACGAATATCTTACAAACCGATAGCCTTGAAACACAAAACATGAAACACAATAAAAATGTTCGTGATTATGTCTTTAGCGATGCGTATTTAGAATATGCTTATAAGAATTATTTTGAAATAAAAGGCGGGCGTTATCTCTCCACCATGCCTTTTAGAAGCGGTCAAACACAAGGTTTTCAAGTTTCTGGGCAATACAAGCATGCACGCTTGACTTGGTTTAGCTCTTTTGGGAGGGCGTTCGCTTACGGCTCGTTTTTGATGGATTGGTTTGCCGCTAGGACCACTTATAGCGGGGGCTTTACCAAAAACGATAAAGGGGGTTATGATAGCCATGGGCATAAGGTGCTTTATGGCACGCATGCGGTGCAGCTCACCTATAAACCTCATCGTTTTCTCATAGAAGGCTTTATTACCTTTCGCCGCAAATTTTCAACGCTCCAGGCGTTAAGATTGGCTGGGATTCCAACCCTAATTTCAGCGGCACAGGCTTTCGCTCGGATACGGCTATCATAGGGTTTTTCCCCATTTACTACCCTTGGATGATCGTTAAATCCAATGGAAGCCCAGTCTATAAATACGACACGCCAGCCACTCAAAACGGGCAAAATCTCATTATCCGCCAACGCTTTGACATCAATAATTACAATGTTTCAATCGCCTTTTATAAAGTCTTTCAAAACGCTAATGGTTGGATAGGCAACATGGGGAATCCAAGCGGTGTGATGATGTCAGGTAACAGCGTGTATGCCGGTTTCACAGGCACAGCCCTTAAAAGAGATGCCGCTACTATTTTCCTTTCTTGCGGCGGCACTCATTTTGCTAAAAAATTCACATGGAAATTCGCCACGCAATATTCCGCCTCTGTGGTCTCTTGGGAAGCGAGAGCGATGCTTTCTTTAGGGTATAAATTCTCTGAATATTTGAGCGGCAGCATTGATCTTTCATATTATGGGGTGCATACCAACAAAGGCTTTAAACCGGGTGAAAACGGGCCTGTGCCTAAAAACTTCCCCGCCCTTTATTCTGACAGGAGTGCTTTATACACAGCCTTAATAGCGTCTTTTTAAGATGCTATGAAAATATGGTAAGCGTCTTTTTAAGATGCTATGAAAATATGGTAAGCGTCTTTTAGATGCTACGATAACAAAATATGGCATGGTCTTTTTAACGCTTATCTCTGTGGTGGGCGTTTTTAACGCTATCTCTCTAACCTCTATCCTGCAAAACTCAAGCAAAAATTCTTTTTGTAAATCGTGCAAACAAAAATCCATCATCTTTAAAATCACATGTTTTTAGCATTTTTATAATCTAATAAAGCTTGATTTTAACCAAGCGATAGCCTCTTTAAAAAGCGATCTTTGATTAGCGAGATCTTAAGGGGTTAAGGAGAGAATGATTTCAAAAACCCCCTATCCCCTTAAGGGTTTTACATAAAAGGTTACAAATATAAGTTTAAATGATTGTATAGTTCTCTGTAATTTTGTTCATTTTGATGGTTTAGGCGATGCCATAACACCTTTGCTACTGATTGGGGTTCAATTTTTGATGATTGTTTTTCTCTCTGTTTTTTTTTTTGAAAAATTTTAAGGTCTTAAGTTGCTTTTACTTTCCCCCAATCAAGCTCTAGCACTAGTCTTTTTTATCCTCTCACTTTTTTTATCCTATTATAGGATTTTATGGGTTTGCAATAAGGGGGTTTAAGCCCCCTTTATTCAAGCAGCTTTAATGTAAGGGGTTTCAGCCAGCGGCGGGTAGATTTTATTTTTAAAATAAGCGTTTGAGCAAATCCTAACGCTCACGATTAAAACCAACAACGCCACAAACATGAAAAACACGCACAAAATCGCATCAATCATGTGGTTAAAAAAGGATTTTTGGAGCGTTTTGAGCGCTTTTTCATCGGTAGTGAGCGCGATTTTTTCTTTAATGATTTGCATTTGAGCCACATGAGAAACATTATTAAGCACGCTATCATCGCTCTTTGGCATCACTTTTAACACACCGCTATAAAAAGTGATCGCTAGAATCAAAACTGCCGGCAAAGCACTTATCATCGCCCCTTTAAAACGCCCCATTTTAAACAACACCACCGTAACCAACAACAACGCCATGCCCGCTAACATCTGATTGCTCACGCCAAATAAAGGCCATAGCGTATAAATCCCCCCTTTAGGGTCAATCGTGCCTTGATACAAGAAATACCCCCACCCTGCCACGCACAAAAGAGTAGCAAAAATCCCAGCCTTATAAGAGCTAAGATCGCCCAAAGGCTTATAAACATTACCGAGCAAATCTTGGATCATAAAGCGAGCGGTTCGTGTGCCTGCATCCACAGCGGTTAAAATAAACAGAGCTTCAAACAAAATCGCAAAATGATACCAAAACGCCATCACGCTTGGATCCCCTAAAATGTGATACACGATCATCGCTAAACCAATTGCAAAAGTGGGCGCCCCACCGGTGCGGCTCAAAATGGAGCTTTCGCCGATGTTTTTGGTCATCTCATTGATTTCTTCAGCGCTGATACTAAAACCCCATGAGCTAATCACCGAAGCCGCATCAGCTATATCTTTACCAATGCTCACTTCTGGCGAATTGATAGCGAAATAAAGTCCAGGGTGTAAAATCCCTGCACACACCAACGCCATAAGAGCCACAATGCTTTCCATCACCATAGAGCCATAGCCCACTAGCCTTGCATCGCTTTCTTTAGCGAGTATTTTAGGGGTTGTGCCTGAAGAAATTAAAGCATGAAAGCCGCTAATCGTCCCGCAAGCCACCGTGATAAACAAGAAAGGGAACACGCTCCCTGCAAACACAGGCCCGCTGCCATCTACAAAAGAAGTGATTTTAGGGATTTGTAAAGGCGGAGCGACAAAAATAATCGCCACCACCAACACCCCTATAACGCCAATTTTTAAAAAAGTGCTTAAATAATCTCGTGGAGCGAGTAAAAACCATACCGGCAAAATAGAAGCCACAAAACCATAGCCCATGATCATCCACGCTAAAGAGCTGGCCTCAAAAGTGAAGATTGACGCTAATTTGGGATCTAAAGAAACATATTTACCCGCATAAATCGCTACAAGCAACAGCGCAAAGCCAATAACAGAAACTTCTAAAATCTTATGCAGCCTGAAAAACCGCATGTAAAGCCCCATAAGAATCGCAATGGGAATGGTCATAGCGATCGTAAAAAAGCCCCAAGGCGAATGCGCTAAAGCCTTCACCACCACCATCGCCAAAATCGCAATGATAATGAGCATGATCCCTAAAATGCCAAGACTTGCGATCATACCTACAAATTTACCCATTTCAAGCTTGATCATTTCGCCTAAAGACTTGCCATCGCGCCTAATGGAAGCAAAAAGCACCACAAAATCATGCACGCAACCCCCTAAAACCGAGCCTATCAAAATCCATAGAATAGAGGGCAAGTAACCCATTTGAGCGGCTAGTATTGGGCCTACTAAAGGGCCAGCCCCAGCAATAGCGGCGAAATGATGCCCAAAGGTGATCGCTTTATCCGTAGGCACAAAATCCTTTCCGTCATTCCTTACGCATGCGGGCGTGGCTCTGCTGTCGTCTAGCTTTAACACCCGATAAGCGATAAAATGGCTATAAAAACGATAGCCTATGCTATAAATGCAAGCGCTCGCTACTACAAGCCATAGCGTGTTAATGCTCTCGCCCTTGTGTAAGGCTAACACCCCTAAACAGATCGCCCCTAAAATAGCGACAAAAACCCAAGCCAAAGAAACTAAACTTTTTTGCATGTCCTCTCCATTTAATGATTGTTTAATCATTGTTGTTAATTTCAGCCAGTTTTTTTATTATAATCCAAATTTTCTTTGAATAGTGGCAAAATAGCTCATAAACTTCCCGCATAAAGGCTTGGGTTTCCAAACTTCTAACAATTGGGGTAAATAAGAGCCGTTTTTAAACATGATGCTTTAAGGTGTCATTAATTTTAAGGTTTAGCGTTATGGCATTAGATTGGGATTTTATGTTTCACTCCATCCCTGCGTTTTTGAAGGGATTAGAACTCACGCTTTATATTTCTTTCTTGGGGATTTTGCTCTCTCTTTTGGTGGGGTTTTTGTGCGCGATCATTTTGTATTTTAAAACGCGTTTTCTCTCTCCTGTTGCCTATATCTATGGCGAAATCGCTAGGAACACGCCCCTACTCATCCAGCTTTTCTTTTTGTATTACGGGTTGAATGAAATCGGTTTGAGCGCTTTAGAATGCGCGATTTTAGCGTTAGGGTTTTTGGGTGGGGGGTATATGAGTCAAAGTTTTTTGCTTGGGTTTAAGAGCCTAGCTTCCATTCAAAGAGAAAGCGCTTTGAGTTTAGGGTTTAGCCCTTTGAAAATGATGTATTATATTATTCTGCCTCAAAGTTTAAGCGTTTCCATGCCTTCCATAGGGGCGAATGTGATTTTTTTACTCAAAGAAACTTCGGTGGTGGGCGCGATAGCCCTAACCGATATTATGTTTGTGGCGAAAGATTTTATTGGCATTTATTACAAAACGACTGAAAGCCTTTTGATGTTAAGCCTCACTTATTTGATCGCTTTACTCCCTTTGAGCGTTTTGTTTGTGATTTTAGAGCGTTCCTTTAAAAAGAAAGGGGCTTAAAATGGGAGTTTTACTAGAGTTAGACAACCTTAAGCGTTTGTTAGAAGGGTTTGAGATCACCCTTTTGATCGCTCTTAGCTCTGCGGTTATTTCAATCGTTGTTGGAATGCTTTTGGGGAGTTTGATGGCGTTTGGCTCTAAAATAATGGTTTTGGCGTGTCGTGTGTATTTAGAAAGCGTTCGCATCATCCCGCTTTTAGCATGGCTTTTTATCGTGTATTTTGGGTTAGCGAGCTGGTTTGATTTGCATATCAGCACTGTTTTAGCGAGCATTATTGTTTTTAGCTTGTGGGGGGGCGCTGAAATGATGGATTTGACTAGAGGGGTTTTAACTTCCGTGAGCAAACACCAAGTAGAAAGCGCTCTAGCCTTAGGCTTAGATTCAAAAAAGGTGATTTTTAATATTATTTTCCCTCAAAGCTTTTTGTCTTTATTGCCCTCAAGCCTTAATTTATTCACGCGCATGATTAAAACCACGGCCTTAGTCTCTCTCATTGGAGCGATTGATTTACTAAAAGTGGGCCAACAAATCATAGAGCTTAACCTCTTGCGCATGCCTAATGCAAGCTTTGTGGTTTATGGCGTCATCTTAATGTTTTATTTTAGTTTATGTTATAGTTTGAGCCTGTATAGTTCCTATTTAGAAAAAAAATTCCAACACATTAGAGGGTAAAATGAGCGCGATTTTAGAAACCAAAGGGTTAAAAAAAACCTATCAAAACCATTTGGTTTTAGACGGCATCAATTTCACTTTGAATAAGGGTGAAGTGGCAGTGATTTTAGGGCCTAGCGGGTGCGGGAAAAGCACTTTTTTAAAATGCCTAAATGGGCTTGAAAAGATTGATGAAGGTGAAATCCTTTTTGAAAACACTAACCTTAATGCGCCAAGCACTAACTGGAATCAAATGCGCCAAAAAATAGGCATGGTGTTTCAAAATTATGAATTGTTCCCGCATTTAAACGTGCTGGATAATATCTTGCTCGCTCCTTTAAAAGTGCAAAAACGATCCAAAGATGAGGTCATTTCTCAAGCCATAGAGCTTTTAAAACGAGTGGGTTTGGAGCATAAACAAAAAGCTTACCCTAAAGAGTTGAGCGGCGGGCAAAAACAGCGAGTAGCCATTGTGCGTTCTTTATGCATGCAGCCCAAAATCATGCTTTTTGATGAAGTAACCGCCTCTTTAGACCCTGAAATGGTTAAAGAAGTGTTAGAAGTGATTTTGGAATTAGCCAAAACGGGCATGAGCATGGTGATTGTAACGCATGAAATGAAATTCGCCCAAAAAATCGCTAGCAAGATCGTGTTTTTTGATAGCGGTAAGATCGCTGAAGAAAACAGCGCTAAAGAATTTTTTAACCACCCTAAATCCCAAAGAGCGCAAAAATTTTTAGAAACTTTCCATTTTTTAGGGAGTTGTTAAATAAGTTTTGATAAAAGGATAATTTTAATTTCAAAAAAAGGTGGTTTCATGAAAAACAATAAGCTTTTTAAGGCATGGGGGCTATTTTTAGTTTTGATCGCTTTAGTCTTTAATGCATGCTCTGATAGCCATAAAGAAAAAAAGGACGCTTTAGAAGTCATTAAACAAAGGGGGGTTTTAAAAGTGGGGGTTTTTAGCGATAAACCTCCTTTTGGCTCTGTGGATTCTAAAGGGCAATATCAGGGTTATGATGTGGTCATCGCTAAACGCATGGCTCTTGATTTATTGGGCGATGAAAATAAGATTGAATTTATTCCTGTAGAAGCTTCAGCTAGGGTGGAATTTTTAAAGGCCAATAAAGTGGATATTATCATGGCTAATTTCACGCGCACTAAAGAAAGAGAAGCGGTTGTGGATTTCGCTAAGCCGTATATGAAAGTCGCTTTAGGGGTGATCTCTAAAGATGGGGTGATTAAAAATATAAAAGAGTTGAAAGATAAAGAACTGATTGTGAATAAAGGCACGACAGCGGATTTTTATTTCACTAAAAATTACCCTAATATCAAACTTTTAAAATTTGAACAAAACACAGAGACTTTTCTAGCCCTTTTAAACAACAAGGCTATCGCATTATCCCATGATAACACCCTCTTACTCGCTTGGGCGAAACAACACCCTGAGTTTAAATTAGGCATTACAAGCCTTGGCGATAAGGATGTGATCGCTCCAGCGATTAAAAAAGGCAACCCTAAGCTTTTAGAATGGTTGAACAATGAAATTGATTCCCTCATTTCTAGCGACTTTTTAAAAGAAGCTTATCAAGAGACTTTAGCGCCCATTTATGGGGATGAAATCAAACCGGAAGAAATCATTTTTGAATGATTTTTCAGGCTTTGCTTGACAGAAATGCGTTTTTGTTGCTAAATTAACGCTTTGGTCATCTTTTTGTTTTTAATTTTGAGATACATTTGTTTGATTTTATTTGAAAGGATTGTTAATGAATTATTTTTATAAGCGTTGTTTGAAGTTTTCGTTAGTGGGGTTATTGGGCATGGGGTTTTTGAACGCTCAGCTTAACGCTAGGAGCTTTATTGATGGGGATTTAGACATTCAAAAATTCAGCTATGAAGATTCTTTGCTCAAAAAAGGAGACCCTAACGGCGTCCATAAGGTGCAAGTGCGCAATTATAAAGGCAAAATGCAAGAAGCTGAAATCCATTCAGAAATACGCATCGCGCTTAAGCCGGGGGTTAAAAAAGAAGTTAAAAAAGGCAAAATTTATAGCGCTCAAATCAATGACGGCATGTGCTATGCTTTTAGAATGCTCCAAACCGGCGACACCACAGGCCTTGATCCTAAAGAATTCCCTAAGCAAAGCCGTGAGAAAAAGGGTCAAGTGATCACTTTAATCGGAAAAGATGAAGTGCCTTATCTTATTTTAGAAACAGATTGCCAAGTGGGCGATATTGCAAAGATCTCTTTAGTGGGTAATTTTGATGGCACCGGGTTTCTCACAGAGTATAAATTCAAAGACGCTAAACCCATTTATTAGTCTTTATTTTTAAACTTCTATAGCAAAATCCCACTCGTCTTTTTACGATGGGCTGTTTTATAGATCTCTTAGCTTTTTGTGGTTAGGAGGTTTTTCTTATTTATTAGTGGCATTTGTGAGCATGTCTTAAAATTTTTAAAAACCTTGTTTGCGCTTTTGTCTCAAGCGTTAAAAATTTCTATTTCCATCAAATGCTGGCAAATAAAACTTAATATTCTTTAATTTTTAAAAAATGGGGTTTTTAACCTTATTGTATTGTTTGAGATTTTATGGTGCTGTAAAACCCATAAGGATATAGGGGGTATTTTACGATCGTTCTCTCTAAATAATTATCAGCGCTAAGTTATCTTATAGGGAATTTTTCAAAAATAAGCAAAGAAAATAAAAGAACCCCCCCTCCCTTTTTTTAGGAGTTTTCTTCTTGTTTATACCCTTTAAGAGCAAAGAAGAGGATATAAAAATAGCACAACAACGGCACGATATAAGCGTAGAGCAAATTTGATTCGGTTGCTGTTAGCATGTCTGTAACCACGCCTTGAATGGGGGGGATTAACGCTCCTCCCACAATCGCCATGCTAATCACTCCAGAAGCCTTAGAAGTGAGATGCCCTAAATTGAGCGTGGCCAAAGAAAAGATGGTAGGGAACATGATAGAGTTGAAAAAGCCTACAAAAGTCAAAGCGAATAGAGCGATCTTGCCTCCAATGAGAATGGCTAAAGCGATGAGAATAATAGAGCTTAAGGCGTTGAAAGCCAAATATTTATTAGGAGCGATTTTATTCATCAACGCACTGCCTAAAAAGCGCCCTACCATCGCGCCTCCCCAATAATACACCAGGTAATGCGCGCTTGCTTGATGGTCTAAATTCAAAAGTTTTTCAAAGCTTAACACCAAGAATGAACCAATTGCAACCTCGCCTCCCACATAGAAAAAGATCCCTAAAGCCCCAAAAACAAAGTGTTTGTGCGAAAAGAGGCTTTTTTGCGTCGTTTCTTTGGGCATTTCTTTTTCCACATCAGGCAATTTCAAAAGATACATGATGAACGCTAAAAGGAGCGAAAACGCCGCCAAGCCCAAATAAGGCATTTGAACGCTTTTAGCGTCCGCTAATTTATCCACCAAACTTAAATTATCGCCCATTTTAGTCGTGCTAAAAATAAACAAGCTCCCAAAAATAGGCCCTAAAGTCGTGCCAAGCGAATTGAACGCCTGGACTAAAACCAAGTTTCTGGCTTCTTTACCCTTTGAAAGCAAGGTTACAAAAGGGTTACCGGCGGTTTGCAAGCACACGATCCCACTCGCTAAAACAAACAACGCTCCTAAAAAAAACCCGTAAGAACCAAAATGCGCCGCTGGATAAAACAACGCGCACCCGCTCGCTGTGATCACAAAGCCAAGCACCACGCCAAAAGGGTAGCCGATTTTACTGATCACATTCCCAAAAACTCCTCCCATGATGAAATACGCCCCAAAAAAGCAAAATTGAATGAGAGAAGCTTCAAAATAAGTCAAGTCAAAAATGGGTTTTAAATGCGGGATTAAAATGTCGTTTAAAACCGTGATGAAACCCATTAAGAAGAATAACGCTGTTAAACTCCCCAGCGCCAAAGTGTTAGAAGTTTTTTGCATACCATTTCCTTTTATTGAATTGATACAATAATAATAATGTTATTGTAATTGTTTTGAGATAATAAACGATTCAAATCAAGGAAAAGAGCCACAAAATGGGTAAAAAATGCCAAGCTCTTTAAAAAGAGCTTAACGAAAGATAAATACAGAAACAGAAATGATGCAGAGAATGATAATGCCGGAATTGATGGCTTTGAAGTCTTTTTGGACTAATTTGATAATACCATAAGATAAAAAGCCAAAGGCCAAGCCGTCGGTAATGGAAAAAGTTAAAGGCATCATCACCACGGTTAAAAAAGTGGAAACGCTAATGGCCATGTCCTTAAAATTCACCCCCTCTAACACGCTAAACATCAAAACCCCCACTATCACTAGCACCGGATAAATCGCATTGCCAGGAATGGCTTTTAAAAGGGGTAAGCAAAAGAGCGTTAAAACAAAAAATAGCCCGGTAAAAACCGCCGTAAGCCCTGTACGCCCACCCTCTTCAACCCCGCTTGCGCTTTCTATAAAAGCTGTCGTGGTAGAAACGCCCACCACCGCACTCCCTAAAGAAGCCACCGCATCCGCTTCTAAAGTCCTTTCTAATTCCTTGTTTTTTTCTTCATCATCAAAAAAATCAGTCTTGTGGCCAATCCCTGCAAGCGTGCCTAAAGAATCAAACAAATCGGTTACAAAAAAAGTGATGATAACCGGCACTAACGCCAAAGTGAAAGCCCCGCTCGCGTCAAAAAAAATGCCTTTAAAGTCTAGTTGAAAAGCGATAGGGCTAATACTTGCGGGCATGGAAAAGAATTCGCTAGGGTAAGGGGCTAGCTTAAAAACCCATGCGAGAATGGAAGTGATTAAGACCGCTAGGATAAAAGAACCCTTGATTTTGAGCGTGTAGAGCGCAAAAGTTATAATGATCCCAAAAACCCCTAATAACACATGCGGATCGCTAAAGTCACCTAAGGTTACAAGCGTGGCTTTATGGGTAACGACAATATGCATTTCTTTAAGGCCAATAAATGCAATAAATGCACCTATCCCTGCACTCACCGCACGCCTTAAATCGCTAGGAATGCTTCGCATGACCCAACTTCTAAACTTAGTGAAAGACAAGATTACAAAAATCACTCCAGAGAGCGCTACGATGCCTAAAGCACTCTGCCAAGGGAGTTTTAGCCCTTGAACTAGCCCAAAGCTAAAATAAGCTGACAACCCTAAGCCCACGCTCATGGCGATGGGGGTGTTCGCCCACAATCCGTTAAAAATACTCGCTAAGATAGTGATAATGGCTGTTGCACTTAAAAGGGCTTCATAAGGCATGTTGGCGTGAGAAAGGATAAGAGCGTTTAGTGGCACGATGTAAATCATGGTGATAAAAGTCGTTAAACCCGCTCTAAACTCGGTGGCAATGTTCGTGTTGTGTTCTTTAAGCTTGAAAAACCCCATGTTAGATAACTCCTTACTATTTGGTATAGATTAATTTAATAAGGGGCTTTGGGGTTATCTTACCACTACTTTATTTTAAATTGCCTTAAGGTATTTATTTGTTTTGTTTAAATTAAGAGGAGTGAGTAAAAAATCCTTTTTTTAAAAAACTTTAACGATTCTTTTAAAAGTGTTTTTGAGTAATAATTTTTTAGATGGATTTTTATTGGCTTAAAAAGAGATCGTTGCAAAACCCCCATAAGTGGAATTTATGGGGATAAATTTTAAAAAGGAGCTTGCCATGGAAACTAAAAATGGCAAAAGCGAATGCATTATACCTTAAAATTTCGTTTTTAAGTTGTTGTTTTTGAAAACCTTTAGTTTTAGAGGTTTTCTTAGATTTAAACCCCCTCCTAAGAGAGCGTCTAATACGCAAACACATAATTGAGATACACGCTATAAAGCCTTCGGTATTCTAGTTTAGTGCCTAAAAAAGAATAGTAATTGGTGTTAATGGTAGGGATTTTCACGCCTAATTCCATGCCATGTTGGGCTGCATGATGACCATCTTTTTTCTTAGGTCTAGCGAGATTGGTTCTTAAGCCTAAATTGAATAAAAATTGGAAATTAGCCGTATTCACTTTAGCGTTATAAACATTACTGATGGTTTTTAAATTCACGAATTGAGAATTAAGCCATGAAGTCCCCGCTAACGCAATACCTCCAAAAAGCCCGAAAGAAAGCTTGTTGTTTTTGCCTAAAAAGTTGGTGTTTTTGTCGTTGATGAAATTATAAAGGACATCTGTCCCCACCCCATAAGTCCAAACATCAGAAGCCGAGTTAAAAAAGCTGGATTTGATATAAGCATGGTTGTAATCAAAGAAGCCATAATACCTTAGCCCCCACCTTTTCTTTTCCCCAAAAAATTGCTTATAGCCCACTTGCACGCCAAGGCCGTTCATCGCGCCGTTGTTGGTTTGAGAGCCAATAATGCCCACTCGTTTGAAAGGGTTGTTGCCCAGTTCTTGAACAATAGTGTTAGCGAGGGTTTCAGCTTGATTGATTTGAGGCGTTTGGCTAGAAAAAGAAGTAGTGCTGCTTTCTAGCGAAGCTAGAGTGTTTTTCACGCCCGCACAACCTTTCCCCCAAGTGTTACTAGAAACGCTTTCGCTTGAAGCATTCGCGCTGCATTCTTCTAAAGAGTTTTTAAGCGATCCTGTAGAAATTTTATTAAAATCGCTCCCAACTTGATTGGCCAGTTTTAAAACCTCTGTTTGGGATTGAGCGTTTTTGAGCATGCTTTGAGCCAAAGCAATGCTATCAGGGGAGTTAAGGTTGAAGTTGTTGGGTTGCACGATATTTTTTATGGTATTAAGTTGTTGGGTTTCTTTTACAATTTTTTGCGCGTTATCAACCATCTCTGAAATAGCGCTAAACTCCGTGCCAAAAACGCTGCATGAGTTTTGGTTAGCGCTTGTTTGCCACGAAGGGGTGTTTGCGTTATTGCCATCACTACTTTTCCCTTTCAACATCGGGCAATTGTCTTGAAGGGTGTTAATGATTGTTTGCGCTTGAGTCAAAAGATTTTGTGCATCATTAATAACGGTATTAGTAACACTAATTGTAGTATCAGCAGCATTATTATTGTCATTATCAACATTGATGTTTTTAGCGTTGGTTCCTGTTTTGATGGTTACTTCCATTGTTTTTGTCGTATTGTTTAAGGTAGGGAGACCTTCTTTCAAAGCGGTTTGGATAATTTGATACGCTTTATTGATCGCTGCGAATTGTTCAATGGATAGATGAGAATTTTTGCCCGCTGGAAGAGTCCCTAAACCATTACTACCGCAAGTGATTGAATTTGAATTTTGTCCTGGCTGGTTGTAAAAAGTTTCTGTGATGTTGTGATTGGGTTTATCCGTATAGCCTCCGCACACGATTGCATAGCCTATGCTATTCCATAGCCCTATCGTGGATTGGAGTGCTAAAAGCGTGGCTTGATAGGCAGGGGAATTGGTTGTTGTATCAACTAAATTTTGCGCGCTTTTATTTAAATGGTCAATCGCTTGATTAATGGCCGAAGCGCTGTTTACATTAATCGCTTCTTGATTGGAGTTATTATGATTAGTCAAAAGCTTGTTTAAGTTTTCATAAGCGTCTGAAAGTTTTTGTACCTTGTCGGCATTTTTCACTTTTTGAACCGCTTCACCGATTTGATAGCCCACGCTTAAAAAAACGCCGTTGTCCTCAGCACGGAGCAATGACGCTGCAAGAGTTAGAGAAAGTAGAATCGTTTTTTTGTGTTTTTTCATAAAATGTTCCTTAAAGTAATTTTTTTGTTGCAAAAATATTCTAAAATGATAATATATTTACAATGCGTTTAATTTTACTATAAATTTGTTGGATTTCAAAAAAAGTTCTAGGGTGTTTTGATGCACTCAATCAAGCTTTTAAGAGTGTTTTTAACTTAATAGGATTTAGTTTTTAGAGAGATTGTTGTAAAATAAACACCCCCATAAGTGCAATTATGGGGATAAATTTCCATAAGGAGTTTGTCATGGCTACCAAACATGGCAAAAACTCTTGGAGAACATTATACCTTGAAATTTCGTTTTTGGGGTGTAAAGTTGTTGTTTTATTGAAGCGATAGTTTTGTAAAACGAAGTTTCTGTAAAACGATAGCTTTTAGTTTTTTAAGAGTTCCCTTAAGGCTTTAGCTTTAAGGGTTTTCCTTAAAAGTTTATCCTTAACTTATGGGGGCAAAAAATAAAGCTTAAAGATCGTTAGCCCATCATCTCTAAAGCCAAAATGATCATGTTATTAAAACTTTCTATCCTTTCTTTAGGGCTTAAGGCTTCTTTAGTGATCAAGTGATCAGACACAGAGCATAAGCATAAAGCTTTAGCGTTTAGCTCCATCGCCGTGGCGTATAACCCTGCCGCTTCCATTTCAATGGCCAAGTGGTTGTATTGGGCTAACAAATCAAAGGCATGCGTTTCAAAAGAATAGAAAAAATCGCTCGTAAAAATATTACCCACTTTCAAATCAATACCCAAACGCTTTGCCGTTTGATACGCCCTTAAGCTCAATTCAAAATCAGGCGTTGCGCTCAAATCGTGGTTTAAGAAACGCACCCGATTGGTTTTAGAATCCGTTGAAGCTCCAGTAGCCATGATAATGTCTCTCAAGCCGACTCTTGGGCTGATCGCCCCGCAAGTGCCAATCCTTAAAAGCTCTTTAACTTGATAGGTTTTAATCAATTCTGTAACATAAATCGTGCATGACGCAATGCCCATGCCATGCCCCATTAAAGAAATTCCCTTCCCCTTATACTTCCCGCTAAACCCTAGCATGTTGCGCACATTGGTGATCTCTCTAGCGTCTTGTAAAAAATTTTTTGCAATATAGCTCACCCTTAAAGGATCGCCGCATAAAATGCATTGGGGGTGAAAGTCGCCGATTTTGGCGTTAATGTGAGGGGTCATGATTGTCCTTTAAAGTTCAATAAATTTTTGCCATAATCTAGGGGGCTTAATCCCAAAAAATAAGCGATACTCTGCCCAATATCCGCAAAAGTCTCGCTCTTGCCTAAAAAGGCGGGTTGCAAATCTTTGTGATAGAACAAAACAGGAATGTATTCTCGTGTGTGATCGGTGCCTTTAAAGCTGGGATCGCACCCATGATCGGCGCAAAGAATGAGCAAGTCATTTTCTTTTAAATTTTCTAAAATCTCTTTTAAACGCGCATCAAAATATTCTAAAGCGCTAGCATACCCACTCACATCGCGCCTATGCCCATAATCGCTATCAAAATGCACAAAATTCGTAAAAATCAGGCTATTGTCTGGGGCGTTTTTAACCTGCTCTAAAGTTACATCGCACAACTCCATCAAACTACCGGCTTTGAATTTTTGAGTGATCCCCACATGAGCGTAAATGTCAGCGATTTTTCCAATGCTAATGACTTCGCCTTGCTTTTCTTCAATGAATGTTTCAAAAAGCAATTTTTTATGAGGCTTTATTGCATAGTCTTTGCGGTTAGCAGTGCGTTTGAAATTGTCTTTATTTGCACCAATAAAGGGGCGTGCGATCACTCTAGCGATCTTTAAAGGCTCTAAAATTTCAAACACTTCTTCACAAAGCTTGTATAAATTATCAAGCCCAAACTTTTCTTCATGTGCAGCGATTTGAAACACTGAATCCGCTGAAGTGTAAAAAATGGGGTATAAAGTTTCTAAATGCTTTTCGCCTAAGTCTTTAATGATTTCAGTCCCTGATGCATGGCAATTCCCTAAATAACCCTTAATCTTGGTTTTATTCATGATTTCATCTAAAATTTCTTTAGGGAAAGAATTGTTTTTGTCTTTAAAATACCCCCATTCAAAAAGAACGGGCGCGCCCATCATCTCCCAATGCCCAGAAATCGTATCCTTGGCGCTAGAGAGTTCTTTGGCGTAAGCGTAAGCCCCTATTAATTTGGGTTGGGAATCAAAACCCAAAGGCAATTCATGTGCAGCTTTTAAAGCGCTCAAGCCTAAACCCAAACCCTCTAAGTTAGGCAGTTTCAAAGCCCCCTTGCGATCATTAGAATCAGCCAAGTTGTTAAAACAAGCCTTAGCGATATTGCCTAAAGTGTTCGCCCCCAAATCGCCAAAATCTTTAGCGTCTTCACTAGCCCCTATACCAAAAGAATCCAGTAATAAAACCACCACTCTTTTTTGCATCTCTTGTCCTTTTAATGAGCGTTTAGCCCTATGAATAGCCCGGCGATAGTCGCACTCATGAAATTAGAAAGCGTGCCTGCAAGCACCGCTTTTAAAGCGAGCCTTGCAATGAGATCTTTCTTATTAGGCACTAAATTACCAAGCCCACCAATGAGCATAGCGACTGAACTTAAATTCGCAAAACCGCACAACGCAAAAGTGATGATCGCTTTAGTTTTTTCGCTTAAAATTAAAGGAGGGTTATCGCCCAAATAAGGCAATAATTGCATATAGCCCACAAATTCATTGAGAGCGATTTTAATGCCTATGATTTCCCCGGCAATCCCGGCTTGACTCCAAGGAATGCCTAACATAAAGGCTAAAGGCTTTAAAAGAGCGCCTAAAATTAATCCTAAAGACAAATTCTCCATGCCTAAAAATCCCCCTACAACCCCTAAAAGCCCGTTAATGAGTGCAAGCATTCCCACAAAGGCTAAAAGCATCGCTCCCACATGCAAGGCTAAATGAAGCCCTGTGCTTGCCCCATTAGCGATAGCTTCTATAGCATTGACATGCTTTTCTACGGAAACATCCATGCGGTTAGAGATTTTTTCATTTTGCGGATAGATGATTTTAGCGAACAACAAACCCCCGGGAGCGGACATAAATGAAGCAGCGATCAAATAAGGCAAAGGAATGCCCATGCTCGCATACCCGGCCAACACAGGCCCTGCAACGCTCGCCATGCCCACGCACATGACCGCAAAAATCTCTGAATCGCTCATGCTTTTCAAATAAGGCTTAATGACTAGGGGTGCTTCGGTGTGCGCGACAAAAATATTAGCCGCTGCACTCATGCTTTCTGCTTTAGAAGTGCCTAAACATTTTCGCAACGCCCCACCAATGAGATTGATCACTAAAGGCATGATTTTTAAATAATATAAAAGCGAAATCAAGCTAGCAAAAAAGATAATTATCGCTAAAACATTGATCGCAAAAATAAACCCCCCTATCCCTTGATCGCCTTTGGCGTTTGGAGCGAGATTGCCAAATAAGAAGCGCACCCCCTCATAGCCGTAAGAAATTACGCTTTGTATGCCACTAGCTAAACTTTGGAGTATTTCCCTACCTAAAGGCACATATAAAGCAAACGCTCCTAAAGCCACCTGGATCACAAACGCAATGATAATCGTGCGATAATTAATAGCCCTTTTATTGCCAGAAAAAACCCAAGCAATAAGAAAAAGCACCGCCATCCCTACAACACTAAAAAGAGAGCTAGAAATCATCGTCAAATCCCTAAGAAATTTAAAAGATGCAACGCTATTGTAGTTTAGATTTTCTAAAAAAAAGATTAAATGGAGTTTAAACGAATATTAAATCAAAATCATGGTGTCAAGAGGGGGACTTGAACCCCCGACCTCCGGCTTATGAGACCAGCGCTCTAAACCAGCTGAGCTACCTTGACACAAGCAAATATAAAATGATAAAAAATAAAGAATAGATTATACAAAAAATTTTCTTAAAAATCCATTAAAATTTTATTATTAATCCTACTTTCCTAAATTAATAATAAAAATTGGATATTTTCTTGTAAAATACTGCACATGTTTAAGAAAATTTTTCCATTGGCGTTAGTGTCGTCGTTGCGGTTTTTAGGGCTTTTTATTGTCTTGCCTGTTATTAGCTTGTATGCGGATAGTTTCCATTCAAGCAGTCCCCTACTCGTGGGTTTAGCGGTGGGCGGAGCGTATCTTACGCAGATTATCTTTCAAACCCCCATGGGCATTCTTAGCGATAAGATAGGCCGTAAAGTGGTGGTGGTGGTGTGCTTGTTATTGTTTTTAATAGGCTCATTAGTGTGCTTTATAGCGAACGATATTGTTTGGCTCGTTATCGGGCGCTTCATTCAAGGCATGGGGGCTTTAGGGGGGGTCGTTAGCGCGATGGTGGCTGATGAAGTGAAAGAAGAAGAGCGCACCAAAGCCATGGCCATCATGGGGGCGTTTATTTTCATTAGCTTTACCATAAGCATGGCGATTGGTCCGGGAGTTGTGGCGTTTTTTGGGGACGCGAAATGGCTCTTTTTGCTCACAGCGATCTTAACTCTATTGAGTTTATTGATGCTTTTAAAAGTCAAAGACGCCCCTAAAATTTCTTATCAAATCAACAATAAAACAGCTTACCAACCCAACTCCAAAGCCTTGTATCTCTTGTATCTAAGCTCTTTTTTTGAAAAAGCGTTCATGACGCTTATTTTTGTGCTGATCCCTTTAGCCTTAGTGAATGAATTCCATAAAGATGAAAGCTTTTTAATCTTGGTGTATGTGCCTGGAGCCTTGCTAGGGGTTTTAAGCATGGGAGTAGCGAGCGTTATGGCTGAAAAATACAATAAGCCTAAGGGGGTGATGCTTTCTGGCGTATTGTTGTTTATTGTGAGTTATTTGTGTTTGTTTTTAGCGGACTCTAGCTTTTTGGGTAAATATTTATGGCTTTTTATTGTTGGGGTGGCGTTTTTCTTTATTGGCTTTGCCACCTTAGAGCCTATCATGCAATCTTTAGCGTCTAAGTTCGCTAAAGTGCATGAAAAAGGCAAGGTTTTAGGGCAATTCACTACTTTTGGCTATTTAGGGAGCTTTGTTGGGGGCGTGAGCGGGGGGTTGAGCTACCATCGTTTAGGCGTTTCTAACACAAGTTTAATCGTTGTAGCTTTAGGGCTTATTTGGGGTTTATCGCTCTTTTTGCTCCATAACCCTTCCAAGCAAAAAAATGTTTATTTCCCCTTAGACGCCTACAATGAGGAACAATTTGAAACTTTAGGGGATAAAATTATTGAATGGTATGTCAATATTAGCGAAGAAATCATTATTGTGAAATATAATTCCGATCACATTAGCGAAGAAGAAATCATTCACTTAGCGCAAAACTTTAGAAAATAAAACCATCAAGGATCAAAAATGACCTATGAAATTTCTAAAAAAGTCTTGCACATTGTGGGCAAGACAAACGCCACCTACAAACTCATAGAAGAAGGCGATAAAATCCTATTAGGATTGAGTGGGGGCAAAGATTCTATCATGCTCGCTTGCATTTTAGCCAGAATGCAAAAACATGCCCCTTTCAAATTTGACTTTAAAGCGGTTACCGTGCATTATGGTTTGGGCGAAGATTTGAAATGGTTGAGCGATTTGTGTAAAGAGCAAGGCATTGAGCATGAGATCATTTACACACAAATCGCTGCCACTATCAATGAAAAACGCCGTGAAAAAAGCTCGTTTTGTTCGTTTTGCTCCCGTTTGAGAAGAGGGACTTTGTATTCTAAGGCTTTAGAAGAAGGCTATAATAAAGTCGCTATCGCGCACCATTTAGACGATGCGGTGGAAAGCTTTTTTATGAATTTCACTTATAACGGGAGTTTAAGGAGCATGCCCCCTATTTATAGGGCTGAAAACGGCTTGTTGGTGATCCGCCCTTTGATTAAAGTGCGCGAAGCTAGCAGTATTCATTTTGTTACTTCTCAAAATATCCCTGTCGCCCCTGATTGCAATTGCCCAGCCAAACAGCCCACCTCTGATAAACCCCCTATCGCGCGATTAGCCACCAAAAATTTCTTAAAAGAAATGCAAAACTTACACCCTCGCTTCTTTGACAGCTTAGAAAATGCGTTCAGTAATGTCCAAGCGAGCAGTTTTAGCGACGCTAGATATTTAGACGCTTAAGCTTTTATCTAAGCTTTTTTGTTGAGGATTTTAATCGCAATCGTGAATAGCACCCCTTCAAAGATAGCTGCCATGAGCAGTGCGTAGTAGGTGTTTTGCGAGATCGCTTGCGCTTTTAAACCGACTGCAGCCGTGGTAACTAAAAAAGTTAAAGGCATAGAAGCCCCTAATGCAAATGAAAATAAATGCTTAGCTTCTTTAAAATATTTGCGCCACAATAAAGTTGAAGTGATTAAATGCAAACTTAACATGGCTATGACGATCAATATCCCTTGAAGAATCAAATGCGGGTTTAAAAACACTAATTTTAAGTCTAAAGTAGAGCCTACATGGATGAAAAACAAAGGCACAAAAAACCCAAAACCCACATCATTAAGCTTATGGAATAACTCTGATTTATGGGGGAAAAAAGTAGAAACGACTAACCCCGCTAAAAACGCCCCTAAAACCATTTCTATTTTGAGCCACACCACGATCGCCACTAATGAAAAAAAGAGCATGAGCGAAAAGCGCACATCTTGGTTAAACTGACTGCTCTTAGGCATCACAAAAAGCCTTAAATGCGGGAACCACCAGAACAAAGTCTTAAAGATTTGAAACGCCACGATGATTAAGATTAAAAAGACAATAAGAATGCCTAAATCTTTAACCAATTCCATGCCCAAACCATGCGAATACACCCCATCTACTACCACTAAACCAAAAATGCTTAATAATTCCCCAATAACGCCCACTTTTAAAACCAGATCAAGCCACAAAATTTCTTTGCGATAATCCTTGACTAAAGTCATGATCATGCCCAAACTGATAATAGGGAAAATCACCATAAAAATAGGCTCTAAATTAAGGCTAAAAGTAAGGATGAACGAAAGCGTGTATAAAATCAATAAATAAGCAAAAATGCGTTTTAAAAGAGAAACCCCTAATTTTTTAAACAAATAAATCTCTACTTCCAAACCGCACAAAAACATTAAAAATAAAAAGCCAATTTCGGACATGATTTCAAAGCCCTTAGTAGGCTCAATAAAACCCACATACGCCCCAATAGACCCAAATAAAATCTCCACGACCGTGATGGGCAAACGAGAGATTCTGGACATATAGGGGGCCATCACGATTAAAAGCATGATGAGCGCAAAAGTGAAAAATTCTGCATGCATGGCTTAATTTTACCCTAATATTGGTTAAGTTTTCACAGCGATAGGGTTTTTCTCTTTGTAAGTAATGAAAACCCCTTTTTTGATTTCATAATAAGTTACCCCTAACGCTACTAAAAACGCTAAAAATTGTGCGATAGGGTAAGTTACCCAAATGCCATTAATCCCATAGAAATGGTTTAAAATCGGTAATAAAACAACGATAAACCCTAGCGTGTGCGAAAGGGTGATGATAAACGAACTTCTAGTGCGCTGGATAGATTGGAAAAACACCGCACACAATAAAGTCATGCCCAAAAAAACATAGCCCACATAATAAATATTCATCGCTCTTTTAGTCTCTTGCATAAAGAGCGCGTCTTGTTCGCTTGGCTGCAAATAAAGCTTGATTAAAAATTCATCTAAAAAATAATAAACGCCATAGAAAAAAACCCCCACGCAAAACGCCACCTTCAAGCCAAAAACAAACACCTCTTTGACGCGCTTTAAACTCTTAGCCCCATAGCTAAAGCTCGCAATGGGTTGGATGCCTTGGGAAATCGCAAACAAAGTCGTAAAAAAGATAATCGCATTATACATAACGATCCCATACATGCTCACAAACCTTTCCCCTGCCGTGTGCATGATAGCAGTATTAAACAATAAAATCATAATAGAGGCGCTAAATTCTGCCGTGCTTTGAGGCACACCGCTTTTAGCTG
Source organism: Helicobacter pylori (assembly GCF_001653455.1). Taxonomy (NCBI): domain Bacteria; kingdom Pseudomonadati; phylum Campylobacterota; class Epsilonproteobacteria; order Campylobacterales; family Helicobacteraceae; genus Helicobacter; species Helicobacter pylori. The sequence continues at coordinate 1,144,631 of NZ_CP011486.1, forward strand.
AAGAAATGACCGAAGACAAAGAAAATCGTTTGATGAAATACAACTGCCCTTTTTTAAACCAAAAGTGCTGCATCAAAACTAAAACCCCTATCGCATGCCCTATCACCGTGGCTATTGCGCTGCCTTGAACCCCCATTTCCAAAACAAAAATAAACAAGTAATTGAAAAAGATATTCGCTAACGAGCCAACCAACATCGCCACCATCGCTAAAATGGGCCGTTTGTCATTCACCACAAAAACATCCGCTAAAGGGTGTAAGACCATAAAAACCGCACCCATTAAAATGATTTCAATGTAGCGTTTGGACATGCCTAATAAAGCGTCATTGCTCCCAAAAAAGCGCGCAATATTTTCACTAAAAGGCAATAACGCCATGCTCAAAATAAAGGCGCTTATAGCGACAAAATAAAACACGCTGCTAAACACAAGCCTGGCTCTATGGGTTTTATTTTGGCCTAAAAAATACCCCACAATGCTCGTTGCCCCAAAACCAAAAAGCAATTCATACGCTATTAAAGCCGGGAAAATAGGCCATGCGATATTGACTGCTGCAATAGCTTCTTTACCCAGTTTCTTGCCCACAAACATGCCGTCTATCATAGAATAAGTGGAAAGTGAAATCATAGAAAAAGCTAAAGGGATAAAGTAATAAAAAAAGAGCTTCCTGATAGAATCTTTATGCAAATCAATCTTTTTTTTGAGCATTTAAACCACACACCGCTTAAAAATTTGAGACAAATTTTGTTATTTTAACATAAAGAAAGAGACAATTTATCGGCTTGCACATTTGGCTTTAAGCAGCATCGTTAAATTTTAAAAATTATCTTTTAACGCAAAAAAGGATTTTTTCTAGCCAATCCGCCTTTCATGTTTTTTTAAACTTTATCGTAATAAACCTAAGCCAAAAGAGCGCCAACAAACCTAACGCCCCACCCACAAAGCCAATATACCCTAGCCCTAATTGGTGGATCACAATACTGCCAAACAACGCTCCAGCCCCAATCCCCACATTATAACTCCCTGAAAAAATCGCGCTAGCAACATCCGTAGCATCAGGCGCTAATTGCAACACCCTCATTTGTAACGCAATAGTGAGCGAAGTGATCCCCACCCCCCATAAAAAAATCTGTAAAAAGACCACCCATTCTAAGTTTTTAAACACAAACAGCAAGAGTTGCGGGCAAATGACTAAAACCATTGCAAAAGCGATAAATTTTCTTGAATTTTTCGCATACAAACGGCCGAATAAAAAACTCCCTGCCACGCCTGCTAACCCAAAAACAAACAGCATTAGCGTCGTAATGTCAGGAGAAAATTGGCTGATTTGAATGATAAAAGGCTCAATATAGCTATAAGTGGTGAAATGCCCAGAAATAACCATGATCACAAGCAAATAAATCCCCACTAAAAGCGGGCGTTTCATTAGTATAGGGACACTTGCGAGCGTGCCGGCGTTCCTGCTCGGTAAAGACGGGAGCAGCCTCCACATAAGCAGCATGATCAACAAAGCAACGCCCCCAATCACGCCAAAAGTGGAGCGCCAATCCAGGATTTGCCCGATGATCCTCCCAAGCGGTAACCCCAAAATCATCGCTAACGAACTCCCTAGCGCTAATAAGCCTAAAGCTTGTTGTTTTTTATTTCTTGGCGCGACACGAATGACTAAAGAAGCCGTAATGGACCAAAAAATAGAGTGGGCAAAAGCGATACCCATACGAGAAATGAGTAACACCCAAAAATTCCACGCTAGCGCTGAAAGGATATGGCTGAGAATAAAAAGGGCAAAAAGAAAGAGCAGTAAGCGTTTCCTTTCAACTTTAGCACTAAGCAGCATCAAGGGCAATGATCCAAGAGATACCACCCATGCATAAGCAGTGATCATAAGCCCCACTGTTGCGCTCTCCATTTCAAAACTTTTCGCAATATCTGATAACAATGCGACAGGGACAAACTCCGTGGTGTTAAAAATAAACGCCGAAAGCGAAAACACAAAAACCCGCATTAAAGCGAATCTTTGATACGATTGTTTAGTCATCATCATTTAAATCTTAATAAGGGGTTAAATTTTTCATTCAATTTGGAAGCTTGGAGTATAAGACAAAAATTTTAATCGCTTGTAAATTGTGGGCTAATGGAAGCTAATATTTTATATTCGCTATTGTAGGCGCATTAATTTCATAGAATTGTTACCATGTAAAACAAAATTTAAAATCATTTTCAACTTTTAACCAATCTATTTTTTATAACTGCAATCGTTATTGATTAAGCGCTAAAATTAGATCATTGCTTTTTAATATTTTAGAATTTTAAAACAAAGGATAATTAAAATGAAAAAAACTTTTTTGATCGCTTTAACGCTTGCAACTTCTCTTATAGGCGCTGAAAAAACCCATTGGGATTATAAAAATAAAGAAAATGGCCCGCACCGCTGGGACAAATTGCACAAAGATTTTGAAGTGTGCAAAAGCGGTAAGAGCCAGTCTCCTATCAACATTGAGCATTATTACCACACGCAAGATAAAGCCGATTTGCAATTCAAATACGCCGCTTCCAAACCTAAAGCGGTCTTTTTCACTCATCATACCTTAAAAGCTTCGTTTGAGCCGACTAATCATATCAATTATAGAGAGCATGACTATGTGCTGGATAATGTGCATTTCCACGCCCCTATGGAGTTTTTAATTAATGGTAAAACCAGGCCTTTGAGCGCGCATTTCGTGCATAAAGACGCTAAAGGGCGTTTGTTAGTGTTAGCGATTGGTTTTGAAGAAGGGAAAGAAAACCCAAACCTTGATCCGATTTTAGAAGGCATTCAAAAGAAACAGGATCTTAAAGCCGTGGCTTTAGAAGCTTTCTTGCCTAAAACCATCAATTACTACCATTTTAACGGCTCTCTCACCGCTCCCCCTTGCACAGAAGGAGTGGCATGGTTTGTGATAGAAGAGCCTCTGGAAGTCTCTGCCAAACAATTAGCTGAAATCAAAAAACGCATGAAAAATTCGCCCAACCAACGCCCCGTCCAGCCTGACTACAACACCGTAATCATCAAAAGCTCAGCTGAAACCCGCTAAATTTAAAACCCTCTCTTTTTAAAGAGAGAGGTTAAAATCATTCTTTCTAAAACGCTAAAATTGTAACTGCACAAGCGTTTAAAATCAATTTAAAACGAAAAGGACAATTATGTTGAATTACGATTTTTTAGAAATGGTTGATGAGCCTAGAAAGACACTCTCTTTGACAGAGGCGATTGACAAGGCTATGGAAAACAAAAGTCTAATGAAAGCGACTAAACCTGAATTTAGGGTGTTGGATAAAAGTATGCCCTTAAGCAAGTTTTTAGATGCGGTTGGCGATGAACTCTCACGACTTAAATACGACACAAGCCACAAGACTATTAAAGGCTCTACAATTGAAAGCTCTAATCTTATCAGTATTTATAAAAAGATTGCGAGCGGGCTACCTTTTGGGACTATTTCGGCGTTTAGACCTTTTAGACCTTCCTTTGAAGAGGAATTTACAGAAGAGGAACGAAAAGCACTAATCTATGCTTACAAAAGCGGTTTTGACCCTAAAGATGCGGACAAGATAACTAAATATTGGTTAGACCATTTAGTTGGTGGCTACGCATTCAATCCTATAAAAGTTAGCGACTTCTTTAACCCACAACCTGAAAAAGGTAAAAAGGCGACTGATAAAAAATTTAAAGACTATAAAGAGATGATTGATAAAATTTATCTCACACTTTGTAGAGCATTAGGTAGGTCTTTTGTGGATAAGTTCATAGACGGCAAAGCCACAATGAGAGACTTTATGTCTAGTCCTAAATTTCTTAAAAAATACCGCTACACTCAAAAAGACAATATGCAAAGGACAAGAGAATTAAAATCTCTCCTAGACCAAAAGCGAGATTTCATCGGTTATATTCAAGTGTTGGGGTATTGGAAAGACAACCCTAAAGACAATGTTTTACCCGATAAAGAGACTAGCTTTTTTGTATTCACAAACGAACCTAGTAGCACATTTGATTTAAAAAACCACTTACTATTATGGGGCGAACAATTCAACCAACAAGCGATTTGCTATGGCTCACAAGTTATGGTAAATAAGAATAAGACTTATAGGATAGATTTGATAAGCACAGAACCTAATACTTTTGGCAAGGTATGGACTAGCTTCACAGGGATTAAATTTTCTACACCAAGCGACTTACCACAAGCTCTCACACGCATACAAGACAGCGTTTATACTTTTCTCTCTAGGAGTAAAGGTATCAGTATTGCTAAAATCGTTAAGACAAAGTTAAAAGCGACTTATATGCCTATTGATTACTCCACATTAGGTATAAGGACTATTGCGGAGCATATTAGAAGCAATATTAAAGCACAACAGCAACTCACTCGTGCGTATGGACACCCTAAAGTTTTCACTATGGAAGCAATGAAAGAAAAAGAGCTAAAAGCGATTAAATACATAGAGGGACAAAAATGTGCGGTAAGCGATGATTACAGACAAAGTTACAACCACAACATTAAGGTCAATAACCTTGTCAAAGCGATGAAGCAAGGCAGAAAAGCGAGTAAAAGACTAATAGCGAGCGTCCTTGCTAACACCACCGACACCGATGCAGGTTATTGTTTCATCTCACCGACAGATTTAGCGACACAGCTTGATAGTATCAGCCCTAGACTATCTAAAAGCATCGTTACCGCTATTGACCAAGCAGAGGGAGTAAGACTAACTTACGCTTTGATTGACAAGATTTCGTATAACTCGCTCCACAATATCTTAAATTTCATTTTTGATATTGATAACCCCTTAAGCGACCAATCGTTTAATCAACTAGTAATTGAAGTCCCCAAAGAAGCACTAAAAAATGTGAAGTTACCACAAGTTAAAAATGTATTGACCGCTCAAATCTTTGATGGGGCTTACCATTTTAGAGGCGATGACTATAAATACCAATACCAGACATCACCCGAATTATTGGACATGTTGGAATAAGACGATAGCGCGATTTCATTATTTCAATAGAAATAGCAACTAATGCTATTTCTAAAAACACGCTTTTTTATTTATCAGCGTTAAGACTATTTTGCTTTTTAATGCAGCTTTTTTTAAGAAAAGGGGGTTTTGAAACAATCCCCTTTAACCATAACGCTTTTTTAAGAATGATCGCTCAATCAAACTCAAGCGTTTTTAATGTAATGCAAAGCGATTTTGAGCGCGTTGGTGGCTGCCCCCACTCTTAATTGATCCGCCACGCAAAAGCCGTGCAAAGTTTTCTTGTCAAACAAATCCTTCCTCAAGCGCCCTATATAAGTATTATCAGTGTGGCTCGCTTTTAGGGGCGTGGGGTAAAGATTGTGGCTAAAATCATCGCAAACAACCACGCTAGGGGCGTTTTTTAAGACTTCATAGACTTCTTTGAGATCGAATTCTTTTTCAAAAGCGATACTCAAACTCTCGCTATGACTCCTTAATACCGGCACGCGCACGCAAGTTGCGCTAATAGGGAAATCCACACCCATGATCTTATGGGTTTCATGCACCATTTTTAGCTCTTCTTTCGTGTAGCCATTCTCCTTAAAAACATCAATATGAGCGATCGCATTGAAAGCGATCGGGTAAGCGAAAGCCCCCGCTTGCAAGACTTGGTTTAGATCAGTATTAGGGTCTTTTTCCAAGCATTCTAAAGCGGTTTTTAATTCTCTTTTCAAGCTCTCTATCCCCTTATTCCCTGCCCCGCTTACGGCTTGATAGGTGCTAACCACCACGCTTTTTATCTTAAAATAAAGGTGTAAAGGGTTTAAGATTTGCGTCATTTGAATGGTAGAACAATTGGGGTTAGCGATAATGTTTAAGGGAGCGTTAAAAATTTCTTTGGCGTTGATTTCAGGCACGACTAAAGGCACTTTTTTATCCAGTCTAAAAAAACTCGTGTTATCAATCACTAAAGAAGTTTTTGAAGCGCTTGTAGCGAACTCTTCGCTCACGCTCCCCCCAGCGCTAAAAAAGGCGATGTCTATCTTTTCTTTTTCAAAAACCTCATGCGTGGTTTCTAAAATTTCATGATCTTTATTGAACGCTTTGATCTTTTTACCGGCGCTTCTAACGCTAGCGAGCGGGACAAACTTTTTAATAGGGAAAGAAGAATGTTCTAAACCCTTAATCAACTCTTGCCCTACCGCCCCACTAGCCCCAACAATGGCGACATTATAAGTCTTCATCGTTTTCTCCAATGATTTCAAGGGCTTTTAAAAAGCTCAAACAATTCAGTTGCATGCCTGAATGCATGTTTTTCAAGCTTAAAGTTTCGCTTTTAAATTCTTCTTCGCCAATGATAGCCACAAACTCATGCCCTTTATGGTTGGCGTAAGAAAAGGGTTTTTTGATTTTTTGGGCTTCTGGATAGACTTCGCTAAAAATCCCGCTTTGCCTTAAAGACTCGGCCAAGCGGTTTGCATAAGAAAAATATTCTTCATGCATGCAAGCGATTAGCACTTTAGCCTGGGTGGAGCGCTCATCTAATAATTGCATTTCACTTAAAGCCACAATCAATCGGTCAATCCCAATAGAAGCCCCCACCCCTTGCAAATTTTCTTTAGAAAAATTTTTAGTCAAATGATCGTAACGACCCCCTGAACACACGCTCCCTAAAGATTTCATGTCATTGAGCGTGGTTTCATACACAATCCCTGTATAATACCCCAAGCCCCTAGCGATAGAAAAATCAATCTTATACAGGTTTTGAGAAATTTGCAAATCCCCTAGCCACTGGTATAGCTTTTCTAAATCCTTTATGCCCTGTTTTAGATTTTCATTATAGTCTTTCAAATAAGCAATTTTTTCAAAAAATTCCGCATGGCTTGAATCGTTTTGTTTGATTTGAACCATTTCTAAAAGCTCTTTAATGGTGTTTAGATTTAGATCGCACTCTTTTTTTAATTCTTCTTCAACCCCATTTAAGCCAATCTTTTCTAATTTATCCACAATGCGCAGCACCGCATTCACTTGAGAAATCCCAAAATATTCGCATATTCCGTTCAAAATTTTCCTATGATTAATAGAGACGCAAAAATCTTCTAAATCCAAAGCTTTTAAAGAAGCGATGATCACTTGAATGATCTCAGCATCGCACACCAAGCTCTCGCTCCCTATAAAATCAAAATCGCATTGCGTAAATTCCCTATAACGCCCTTTTTGCGCCCTTTCACCCCTAAAGACATTGCCTATAGCGTAGCGTTTAAAGGGCATGCCTAGCGTTTGGTGGTGCAAAGAAACAAAGCGCGCTAATGGCACGGTCAAATCAAACCTTAACGCCACATCTCTATCTCCATGATCTTTAAAACGATAAATCTCTTTTTGAATATCACTGCTCGCATCAGGCAGTAGCGTTTCAGCGTATTCCAAATGGGGGGTTTCAATCGGCACAAAACCAAAACTTTGAAAAACAACTGAAACTTTAGCGAGCAACTGGGCTTTTTGTATCGCATCTTTAGGCAAGCGGTCTTTAAACCCGCTCAACACTTTAGGGGTAATCATTCCATTTCCTTGTATTTGTATGCTAAAATTTTAGCTTAAAATCTTTAAAAAAGGGCTATTGATGAGCGTAAATGCGCCCAAACGCATGCGTATTTTATTGCGTTTGCCTAATTGGCTAGGCGATGGGGTGATGGCAAGCTCGCTTTTTTACACCCTTAAAAACCACTACCCTAACGCGTATTTTATCTTAGTGGGCCCAACCATTACTTGCGAACTTTTCAAAAAAGATGAAAAAATAGAAGCCGTTTTCATAGATGACACCAAAAAATCCTTTTTCAGGCTGCTAGCCACTTACAAGCTCGCTCAAAAAATAGGGCGTTGCGATATGGCTATCGCTTTAAACAACCATTTTTATTCCGCTTTTTTGCTCTATGCAACAAAAACGCCCGTTCGCATCGGTTTTGCTCAATTTTTTCGCTCTTTTTTCCTTAGCCACGCAATAACTGCTGCCCCCAAAGAGTATCATCAAGTGGAAAAATATTGCTTTTTGTTTTCGCAATTTTTAAAAAAAGAATTGGATCAAAAAAGCGTTTTACCCTTAAAACTAGCCTTTAACCTCCCCGCTCACACCCCAAACACCCCTAAAAAAATCGGCTTTAACCCTAGTGCAAGCTATGGGAGCGCTAAAAGGTGGTTGGCTTCTTATTACGCTGAAGTCGCCACTACTTTGTTAGAAAAAGGGTATGAAATTTATTTTTTTGGGGCTAAAGAAGACGCTATCGTTTCTGAAGGAATTTTAAAATCCGTTAAAGGCTTGTTGAAAAACCCCTTATTATTCCATAACGCTTATAATCTGTGCGGAAAAACCAGCATTGAAGAATTGATAGAGCGCATCGCTATTTTAGATCTATTCATCACTAACGATAGCGGTCCTATGCATGTGGCTGCTGGCACACAAACCCCCTTAATCGCTCTTTTTGGCCCCACTGATGAAAAAGAAACTAGCCCCTATAAAGCCCAAAAAGCCATTGTATTAAACCATCATTTAAGCTGTTCGCCTTGCAAAAAACGAGTCTGCCCCTTAAAGAATGAAAGAAACCATTTGTGCATGAAATCCATCACGCCCCTTGAAGTCCTTCAAGCCGCTTCCACGCTTTTAGAAGAGGGTTAAACGCCCTTTATCTATTTTTTAATGTTTTTAAAAACACGACCATATTGACAAAAATTGAAAAGTCTGTATGCAAAAATTTAAAAAGTGGTAAAAAGTGATAAAAATTGATAGAATGGATAGAGTGGGTTTAAAGAAAGCGTTTTTAAACGCCCCCTTTAAGGCTAAAGCCCTTAAGCTACTGAGTTTTTAGGTTTTTTAGCGTCTTTTTTGTCTTTGTGAGCCACTAATTGAGAGCTTAACTCAGGTTTTTTAGCGTCTTTTTTGTCTTTGTGAGCCACTAATTGAGAGCTTAACTCAGGTTTTTTAGCGTCTTTTTTGTCTTTGTGAGCGTATGCAGAACTCACCGCTAAAACTGATAACAAAACGCCTGTCAAGATTTGCTTTTTCATACGAAAACTCCTTGTGATGATTTTAAAAGCGAGAGAATTATATTTTTCAAAAGTAAATGAATAGAAACCAATCAAATTTTTGATTGATTTGGTGGTTTTGCTACCTTAAAAAATACAACAATTAAAGAAACTTGATATAATTATCTCTGGTTTTAGAAAATTTGACAAAAATTAAGATTGCGGTTATACTGAAAAACCAATATGAAATCAAGGAGTTTGTATGCAACAGCGTCATTTAGGCCCTTTAAAAGTGAGTGCTCTAGCTTTAGGGTGCATGGGCATGACTTATGGGTATGGGGAAGTCCATGATAAAAAGCAGATGGTTAAACTTATCCATAAGGCTTTGGAATTGGGTATCAACTTTTTTGACACTGCAGAGGCTTATGGGGAAGATAATGAAGAACTTTTAGGCGAAGCGATCAAGCCTTTTAGAGACAAGGTTGTGGTAGCGAGCAAGTTTGGGATTTACTACGCAAATCCTAATGACAAATACGCAACTATGTTTTTAGATTCCAGTCCTAGCCGTATTAAGAGCGCTATTGAAGGGAGTTTGAAACGCTTAAAAGTAGAATGCATTGATTTATACTACCAGCACCGTGTGGATACTAACACGCCTATAGAAGAAGTGGCAGAAGTTATGCAAGCTCTTATTAAAGAGGGAAAAATTAAGGCTTGGGGGATGAGTGAAGCAGGGTTATCTAGCATCCAAAAAGCCCATCAAATTTGTCCTTTAAGCGCGTTGCAAAGCGAATATTCCTTGTGGTGGCGCGAACCTGAAAAAGAGATCTTAGGATTTTTAGAAAAAGAAAAAATTGGCTTTGTCGCCTTTTCGCCTTTGGGTAAGGGGTTTTTAGGCGCGAAATTTGAAAAAAATGCCACCTTTGCCAGTGAAGATTTTAGAAGCGTTTCTCCCAGATTTAATCAAGAAAATCTAGCCAAAAATTACGCTTTAGTGGAATTGATCCAAGATCATGCACATGCTAAAGGCGTTACACCAGCCCAACTGGCCCTTTCATGGATTTTGCACACCCAAAAAATCATTGTCCCTCTCTTTGGCACCACCAAAGAATCTAGGCTCATAGAAAATGTAGGGGCTTTGCAAGTTTCTTGGAGTCAAAAAGAATTGGAGGTTTTCCAAAAAGAATTGGCTGCAATCAAAATAGAGGGAGCTCGCTACCCTGAAAGAATCAATAAAATGGTGGATCAATAAAAGTATTGAGTATTTACATTGCGTTGGATCTTTCAAAAGAGATTGAAGCGTTCTTTTCTGTTTGTTAGTGTGTTTTTTCTCTAACAAACTTTTTAAGGCATTTTAGCAAGGCTTTGTTTGTGAAAAATGCCAAAAAGCGTTTTTTAAATACAAAAGATTTTGTCGCTCATCAAGCGGAATTTCTTGTAGGCAGTCTATGGGTTAGGGGGATTTTTAAAGGGCATTGCCGCAAAAACACCCCCTACCCTTTAAGAAAACGAGTTTTATCATGAAATAAAATCTAAACGATTAAACCAAAAACCCCATTTTTAAAAAATTAAAAAAGTTTTAATTACCCCTACTTGATGAAAACAAAGCCAAAAAGCAATTTTACAAACAAATTAAAAGAAAGACTCATTAAAGGATAACCCATAAAAAGCCTTTTTAAAAAGGAGAAAGTTTAAATAGCACAACACCCTTTTTTAAGAGAGTGTTATAATCAAATCAGCCTTTGCGTTTTTCTACAATTTCCTTGGCGATATTGCTAGGCACTTCGCCATAATGGTCAAACTCCATAGAGTAAGTCCCACGCCCTTGGGTAGCTGAACGCAAATCTGTAGAATAACCAAACATTTCCACTAGTGGCACAAAGGCATTCACGATTTTCAAGCCTAATCGGTCGTCCATAGAATTGATTTGCCCTCTTCTTCTATTGAGATCGCCAATCACATCGCCCATGTATTCTTCAGGGACTTCCACTTCCACTTTCATCATAGGCTCTAGTAAAACCGGGTTAGCCGCACGGCTCGCTTCTTTAAACGCCATAGAACCTGCGATTTTAAACGCCATTTCCGAAGAATCCACATCATGGTAGCTCCCATCATAAAGGGTAACTTTAAAATCCACCACCGGATAGCCTGCCAAAACGCCATTTTGCATCGCTTCTTGGATACCCTTATCCACCGCAGGGATATACTCTTTAGGGATCACACCGCCAGAAATTTCATTCACAAATTCATACCCACTGCCTGGCTCTTTAGGCTCAAGCTTGATAAACACATGCCCGTATTGCCCACGACCACCGCTTTGTTTGGCGTATTTATGCTCTTTGCTCACGCTTGAACGGATAGTCTCTCTAAAGGCAACTTGGGGCTGACCAATCTCAGCTTCCACCTTAAACTCTCTTTTTAGCCTATCCACGATGATCTCTAGGTGCAATTCACCCATACCACCAATGAGAGTCTGCCCGGTTTCTTCTTGAGTCATCACCCTAAAGCTTGGATCTTCTTCAGCAAGCTTGCCTAACGCTACGCCCATTTTTTCCTGGTCTGCTTTGGTTTTAGGCTCTACAGCGATGTGAATGACCGGCTCAGGGAATTCCATTCTCTCTAAAACGACTGCATTTTTTTCATCGCAAAGCGTGTCCCCAGTTAGCGTGTCTTTTAAGCCCACAAACGCGCAAATCTCGCCCGCATAAACTTCTTTAATGTCTTCCCTCTTGTTAGAGTGCATTTTAAGAAGCCTTCCCACGCGCTCTTTTTTGTCTTTGGTGGAGTTATACACATAGCTACCGGACTCTAGCTTGCCACGATACACGCGCACAAAAGTGAGCTGGCCCACAAAAGGATCCGTCATGATTTTAAACGCCAAGCCGGCAAATTCGCCATCATCGCTAGACTTCACAAAAACTTCTTCTTCAGTTTTTGGATCAATCCCCTTAATATCCACCACCTCTGTAGGTGCTGGCAAGTAATCAATCACCGCATCCAATAAAGTCTGCACGCCTTTATTTTTAAAAGACGAACCACAAAGCATAGGGACAAGGCTCATGTTCAAACACCCTGTTTTAATGCCTTTTTTGATCTCTTCAACGCTCAATTCTTCACCGCCCAAATACTTTTCCATCAAGGCTTCATCTTGCTCAGCTACAGCTTCTACAAGCTTTTCTCGGTATTCTTTAGCCCTTTCTAATAAGTCGCTAGGGATTTCTTCCACATCGTATTTGGCTCCCATGGTTTCATTATTCCAAACGATCGCTTTCATTTGGACTAAATCAATCACGCCAATAAAAGTGTCTTCAGCCCCAATAGGGATATTGATAGGCACAGGATTCGCTTTCAAGCGTTGTTTGATCTGATTTTCTACATTGTAGAAATTCGCCCCAATCCTATCCATTTTATTGACAAAAACAATCCTAGGCACGCCGTATTTATTCGCTTGACGCCACACGGTCTCGCTTTGAGGTTGCACGCCCCCCACCGAGCAAAACACCGAAACCGCGCCATCTAGCACGCGCATGGATCGTTCCACTTCAATGGTAAAATCCACATGCCCTGGAGTGTCAATCAAATTGATTTGGTGATCCTTCCAAAAGCAAGTCGTTGCCGCAGAAGTGATGGTGATCCCTCTTTCTTTTTCTTGCTCCATCCAGTCCATTGTCGCTGCGCCATCATGCACTTCGCCAATCTTATGGCTCACGCCTGTATAGAATAAAATCCTTTCAGAAGTGGTGGTTTTCCCGGCATCAATGTGAGCGGCGATACCGATATTTCTGATCCTGTTTAATGGGGTTTTTCTAGCCATTCTAACTCCAATTACCAGCGGTAATGCGCGAACGCTTTATTCGCTTCTGCCATTTTATGCACATCTTCTTTTTTCTTAAACGCTGCACCTTTATCGCTAGCTGCATCCATAAGTTCATTAGCCAATCTATCCACCATCATTCTTTCGTTGCGCTTTCTGGTGGCTTCTAAAATCCAACGGATTGATAGCGACTGCTGGCGGCTCGCTCGCACTTCTACCGGCACTTGATAAGTGGCCCCGCCCACTCTTCTGCTGCGCACTTCCACTAAAGGACGCACCCTCTCTAGGGCTTTTTCAAACACTTCAATGCCCTTTTCACCGCTTTTTTCTTCAATCTTATTAAAAGCTTTGTAGATGATTTTTTCCGCTACGCTTTTCTTGCCATCGAACATCATCTTATTGATAAACTTGGTAACCACCTTATTCCCATAAACGGGATCGCCTAAAACCTCCCTAACGGGTGCTTTTCTTCTTCTCATGTGTTTGTTTTCCTCTTATTTTTTCTTGCTGTCTGTTGCTTTCTTGTCGGTTGCTTTAGCTTTTTTAGTCCCATATTTAGAGCGTGAAACCGTTCTTTTATTCACCCCTGCAGTGTCTAAAGCACCACGAACAATATGGTATTTCACACCGGGTAAGTCCTTAACCCTACCCCCACGCACTAACACAATGGAGTGCTCTTGCAAGTTATGCCCCTCACCAGGGATATAACTGATCACTTCAAATTTGCTGGTCAAACGAACCTTAGCAACCTTTCTTAAAGCCGAGTTAGGCTTTTTAGGGGTAGTTGTATAAACCCTAGTACAAACCCCTCTCCTTTGAGGGCATTCCACTAATGCAGGTGATTTGGTTTTTTTAACCACCTTTTTCCTTTCTTTTCTAATCAACTGATTGATAGTAGGCACTATTTTTCCTTATTCTAAAAATTTAAAACTATAAGTCTTTCCATTTTACCCTAATTTTTCTTTTAAAAATCTTAACCGATTTTTTTGTCAATTTTTAGGGTCCTCTTCAAGCGTTCTTAACACGATTTTCTTGTTCTTATACATACCCGTTCCCACAGGGATCATCCTCCCTAACACCACATTTTCTTTCAAGTCTTCCAAAAAGTCTTTTTTCATAGCGATACTGGCTTCTGTTAAAACTTTAGTCGTTTCTTGGAAAGAGGCCGCTGAAATGATGCTATCGCTCCCAATAGCCGCTCTAGTGATCCCTAAAAGCACCGGTTCAGCAATCGCTGGCTCGCCTTTTAAAGCGATCACACGAGCGTTTTCTTCTTTGAAGAGTTTTTTACTAACCAAATCCCCTTCAATAAACTTGCTATCCCCGCTGTCTAAGATGCGCACTTGCCTTAACATTTGAGACACAATGATTTCAATGTGTTTGTCCGCAATGCTTACCCCCTGCCTGCGATACACTTGCTGAACTTCGCTCACAATGTATTTGTAAAGCTCTTTTTCGCCGCTGATCCTTAAAATATCATGGCTTGAGATTACCCCATCCGTCATCGCTTCCCCTGCATGCACAAACTCGTCTGCATGCACTAAAATTTGCTTGCCTTTATCCACAAAATAATCCATGGAGCGGCCATCTTTAGAGGTTACAATGATGTGTTCTTTATTGCGGATCGCTTTACCAAAGCTGACAATCCCATCAACCTCAGAAAGGATCGCCACATCTTTAGGTTTGGGTTTTCGCGCTTCAAACAACTCTGAAACCCTTGGGAGACCTCCGGTAATGTCTTTAGACTTAACGGTCGCTTTAGGGATCTTCGCTAACACTTCAGCCTGCTCCACGCTAGAGCCATCGCTAATAGCGATAGAAGTTTTTGGCTCTAAGAAATAACGCACTTCTTCGCCATTAACCCCCTCTAAAAACAAGCTTGGTTTGTACCCGCTTGGAATGTAATCATTCACCACCAAACTGGTGATACCGGTATTTTCGTCCTCTTTTTCAGCGACCGTAACCCCTGCAATAATATCCACAAAACTCACTTTACCCTTAAAGTCTGCAATAATGGGGGTATTGTAAGGATCCCATGTCGCAATCGTGCTTAATGCGTTTGTAGTGGGCTTAGAAATAAGGCTATTCGCGCTCACTTCGCTATTATCATCAATTAAGATTTCAGAACCTCTAGCGATATAATGGCGAGCGGCTTCCCTACCATTATCATCAGCGATAACCGCAAACAAGCCTTTTTCGCTCACCATATCGCCCTTTTTGATCCCATGGGTGCGCTCTAAATGGTTGGCCTCTAAAACATAGTATTTGATTGTGCCTTTTTCTTTCGCATACACATCTTGAGTGATGGGGTCATTATCCTTAACCAACAATTCGCTCGCATAAGGGATGCGATTAGGCACATTCCAGCCCTCTTGGATAATATCAGCGATGCTCCCCCCTTTATGCACCTTATGCCCATTAGCATAAGGCAAATACACCTTGCCTTCAATCTTGCCGCCAACGCCAGCCAATTCGCTTGGTTTAACGATGTCGCTTCTTCTTAAAACAAATTTAGCTTCTTGCTCGCCATTTTTCACGCTCACAACCACTTCTTCATAGACCGTTTCAATGCTTAATTCCCCATCAAAAGGCGCTTTAATCTTAGGTTCTACCACTAAAATAGAAGCGTTACGGCGGTTAGCGATAATGTTTTTACCCTCTTTATTCGTGTAAGTTCTGAGGTTGTAGAAACGCACAAAACCTTCTTTGCTCGCTACAATTTCACGCTCATCTTGGCTCCTGCTCGCTGTCCCACCCACATGGAAAGTCCTTAAAGTGAGTTGCGTTCCAGGCTCTCCGATAGATTGTGCAGCTACCACGCCTACCGCTTCCCCAGGATAGCTCATCTTGCCTTCGCCTAAATTCAAGCCATAGCATTTCGCGCACACGCCCTTTGGCGCTTTACAAGTTACTGGGGTGCGGATCGTAATGGATTTAATCCCGGCTTCCACCACCTTTTTAGCGCCCTCTTCATCAATCAAAGTGTCCGCATAAAGCAAGATTTCATTGGTAATGGGATCGATCACATCTTCTAATAAAACGCGCCCAAAAATACGCTCTTCTAAAGGCTCAATCAACTCACTCCCCACCGCAATATCCGTGATTTCAATCCCTTCATGTGTGCCACAATCATCAGACACCACCTTGACATTTTGGGAAACATCAATGAGTTTTCTTGTCAAATACCCCGCATTGGCGGTTTTTAGCGCCGTATCCGCTAAGCCCTTTCTAGCGCCATGCGTGGAGTTAAAGTATTCTAAAACATTCAACCCCTCTTTGAAGTTAGAAATAATGGGCGTTTCAATGATACTGCCATCTGGTTTAGTCATAAGACCTCTCATCGCTGAAAGCTGACGGATTTGCGCCGCGCTTCCCCTTGCACCGCTATCTGCCATCATATAAATGGAGTTAAAGCCCTCTTTATCTTGCGCGATAGCGATCATCATTTCTTTACTCATTTTGTCATTGACTTCAGTCCAAGTGTCAATGATTTTATTGTAACGCTCTTGGTCAGTGAGCAACCCTTGATCGTATTGTTGTTGGATTTTTTTCACCTCTACTTTGGCTTTTTCCACCATTTTTTGCTTGTCTTTGGGCGTGATAATATCTTCCATAGAGATAGAAATACCAGCCTTAGTAGCATACCTAAAGCCAAGCGTTTTTAAATTATCCAAAAAGGTTGCAGTAATGCCGATACCGCCGACTTTATGCACATAATCCACAAGCACGCCAATATCTTTTTTCTTCATGGGTTTATTCCACAAATCCGTAGGGATAAAATCAGGCAAAATGGATTTAATGATCATGCGCCCCGCGCTCGTAGCGATAATATTGCCTTTATCCAAAACCCTAATCTTTGCATGGATGTCTAATTCTTTGGTGTCAATAGCGGTAATGATTTCATTCACGCTAGAGAAAAGCTTATGCTCGCCCTTGACCCCACTCTTTTCTAAAGAAAGGTAATATAGCCCTAAAACCATATCCTGGCTAGGAATGGCTACGGCTTTACCGCTAGCGGGTAGAAGGATATTCATAGAGCTTAGCATGAGCACCTTGCATTCAGCGATCGCTTCCTGGCTTAAAGGCACATGCACCGCCATTTGATCCCCGTCAAAATCCGCATTAAACGCTGAACACACCAACGGGTGCAATTGGATCGCTTTGCCGTCAATGAGTTTTGGGTGGAACGCTTGAATGGATTGCTTGTGCAAAGTGGGCGCGCGGTTGAGCAACACCGGATACCCCTCTGTGATTTCTTGCAAACACTCCCACACTTCATTGCTTTTTTGCTCAATCATGCGTTTAGCCTGCTTGAGCGTGGTGGCATAGCCTCTTTCTTCAAGCTTGGATAACAAATGCGGTTTGAAGAGTTCCAACGCCATGTTTTTAGGCAACCCGCATTCATCCATTTTAAGATTAGGCCCAACGACAATCACGCTCCTGCCTGAAAAATCCACGCGCTTACCTAAAAGGTTTTGCCTGAAACGCCCTTGCTTGCCTTTAATGATCTCGCTGAGCGATTTTAAAGGGCGTTTGTTAGCTCCTTTAACCGCATTGGTGCTGCGGCCGTTATCAAAAAGCACATCCACGGCTTCTTGCAACATCCTTTTTTCATTGCGCACAATGATTTCTGGCGCCCCAAGCTCCATCAAGCGTTTCAAGCGTTGGTTGCGATTGATGACACGACGATACAATTCATTCACATCGCTGACTGCAAATTTCCCCCCATCTAGCGCGACTAACGGCCTTAAATCCGGTGGCAATACCGGTAAAACCGTGAGCATCATCCATTCAGGTCTGTTACCAGAATTCAAAAAGCTTTCTACCACTTTCAAACGCTTGATGAGTTTTTTCTTTTTGGCGTCCGAATTAGTGTCTTTCACTTCTTCTTTCAAACTTTGCAATAAAGCGATCAAATCAATTTCTTCTAGTAAATCCTTGATCGCTTCGCCGCCCATTTGTGCCACAAAGCCCCTGTCTTCGTATCTTCGTGAGATATTTTGATACTGCTCTTCGTTCAAAATATCATACTTCATTACAAGTTTAGCGCCTTCATTGTCATAAGCGGCTTCGCCTGGCTCTTTAACGATATAAGCTTCATAATAAAGCACGCGCTCCAAGTCTTTCATTTTAACGCCTAAAAGCGTGCCGATACGGCTAGGCAAGGAATTAACATACCAGATATGCGCTATAGGAGTGGCCAATTCAATATGCCCCATTCTAAAACGCCTAACTTTAGAATGCGTGATCGCTACACCGCATTTTTCGCATGTGCCAATATCTTTGAAGCGAGGCTTTTTGTATTTACCGCACAAGCATTCATAATCTTTAGTAGGGCCAAAGATTTTCATGCAAAACAAGCCGTCTCGTTCGGGTTTTAGGGTGCGATAATTGATCGTTTCTGGTTTTTTAACTTCCCCATAGCTCCACGAATGGATTTTTTCAGGGCTGGCTAGAGTGAGCTGGAAAGCGCTAAAGTCTTTAGGCCTGTCATCTTCTTTAATGACAATAGGTTTAGGCATCCCGTCTTCATCCATTTCATCTCCAAAGATATTAATGTCTAAAGCGAGCGATTGCAATTCTTTAGTCAAAACATAGAAAGTCTCAGGGATTTCGCTCTCACCCACTTGCTCGCCTTTAGCGATAGCCCTATAAGCGTTCTCCCTACCCCTAATATCATCGGATTTAATGGTGAGCATTTCTTTTAGAGTGTGCGCTGCACCATAAGCTTCCAACGCCCACACTTCCATTTCCCCAAACCTTTGGCCTCCAAAGAGCGCTTTACCGCCTACGGGCTGGTGTGTGACTAAACTATAAGGGCCTGTGCTTCGGGCATGGACTTTTTCATCCACCAAGTGGTGGAGTTTGATCATATACATATAGCCCACATTCACGCGCTCCCTCATCTTTTCGCCTGTGCGCCCATCATACAAATCCATTTTGCCATCCATAGCAATTTTGGCTAATTCAAACAGCTTATAAAATTTTTCTTGCGAAATGCCTTCAAACACAGGGATAGCGAGCTTAACGCCTTTACTCCAATCTTTTGCGTATTCCAAAAGCTCTTCATCAGAACAGCTTTCAAGCGCATGGATAGTTAAGGGATCTTTTTCATTGATAGCGTTAGCGATTTCTAGCATTTTAGCACGCAATGCTTTGACAAAATCCTTGGTTTGATTTTCTAGCATGCTAGCGATTTGTTTGCCAAACTCTTTACCCACTAAACCTAAATGCATTTCTAAAATCTGCCCAATATTCATACGGCTTGGCACGCCTAAAGGGTTTAAGACAATATCCACAGGCTCGCCATCAGCGGTATAAGGCATGTCCGCAACCGGCACGATATTAGACACAATGCCTTTATTCCCATGCCTTCCTGCCATTTTATCGCCCACTTTAAGCTTTCGTTTTGTAGCGATATAGAGCTTGACTTTTTTGATCACGCCATTAGGCAAAATATCGTCTTTTTCTAAAATAGAAAGTTTTTCTTCATGCTCTTCACCCAAGACTTTCTTTTGCTCTAAGAAATTGTTTTTAGTGATTTCATACTGGTTTTGCACTTCTTTAGAATATTTTTTCACCAAACTAGCCAGAGCGAAGCGGTTGATTGAAGCGATCTCTTCTTTAGGGATTTGATCACCTTCTTTATAATCCTTACCATTATGGCTGAAAGGCTCTTCTAAAATCGCTTGAGAAAGGAGCGAGCTGACGCGCAACAATTCTTCTCTATTGAGCATGGTCAAGCGGTCAAAATGCTCCATGTCAAGCTTGGCTTTTTCTTCTTCATACGCGCTCAAAACTCGCGCATCTTTTTCATAGCCTTTTTTAGTGAAGACTTTCACATCAATCACCGTGCCTTCCAAACTAGGGGGGCAATACAAGCTCTTATTGACCACATGCCCGGCTTTATCCCCAAAAATAGCCCTTAAAAGTCTTTCTTCAGGCGTGCTTTTGATCTCGCCTTTAGGGGAAGTCTTGCCCACTAAAATCATGCCAGCGCTCACATAAGTGCCTACTTTAACGATCCCGCTTTCATCAAGATGCGCGAGCGCTTCTTCTTTCACATCAGGAATATCAGCGGTAAATTCTTCTACGCCATGCTTAAGCTCTCTGGCATCCACTTCTTTTTCATAAATGTGCGTGGAAGTGAAAATATCGTCTTTAGTGATGCGCTCACTCACCACGATCGCGTCTTCAAAGTTATAGCCATTCCAAGGCATGAACGCCACGCGCACATTTTTCCCTAACGCTAACTCGCCCCTATCCATGCTAGGGCCATCAGCGATGATTTGCCCGGCTTCTACTTTATCGCCCACTTTAACGATAGGGACTTGATTGAAGCTCGTGTTTTGGTTGGTGCGCAAGTTTTTTTGCAAAGAATACGCATCAATATAGGCTTCTTCTTTGCCTTCGCCTAAAATATAAATATTTTTAGCATCAATTTTTTCTACGACACCTGCACGATTGGCTTTGATCGCTCCCCAAGAATCCCTAGCGATGATTTTTTCAATCCCTGTGCCTACAATGGGAGCGTCGCTTCTTAACAAAGGCACGGCTTGGCGTTGCATGTTAGTCCCCATCAAAGCGCGGTTGGCGTCATCATGCTCTAAGAAAGGAATGAGCGATGCGGCCACCCCTACTAGCATGCTGGAGCTTAAATCCATTAAGGTTACTTTACTTTTTTCGTTTAAAACGATCTCGCCTTCTACGCGCGTTTCAATCAAATCGCCTAAAATATTGCCTTCTTCATCAATGGGGGTGCTTGCAGGAGCGATCACATGGCTGTCTTCTTGAATAGCCGTTAAATAAATCGTCTCGCCCATCACTTTGCCATCTACAACCTTTTTATAAGGGGCTTCAATAAAGCCTAGATCATTCACTCTTGTGAAAGTGGAAAGGGTGTTGATCAAACCGATATTTTGACCTTCTGGGGTTTCAATAGGGCAAATTCTGCCATAATGCGTGGGGTGCACATCTCTGGCTTCAAACCCTACCCTGTCTTTGACTAACCCCCCTTCACCGAGTGCTGAAAGGCGGCGCTTGTGCGTAACTTCACTCAAGGGGTTAGTTTGATCCATGAATTGTGAAAGCTGACCGCCCATGAAAAATTCCATGATCGTGCTAGTGATCATTTTAGAATTGACCAAGTCATGGGGCATGAGCGAATCAAAAGCCCCGCTCATGGTAGTGAGCTTGTCCTTAATGGTTTTTTGCATTTTCACTAAACCTGAATGCAATTCATTAGCCAACAATTCCCCAACGGCTCTGATCCTACGATTGCCTAAGTGATCCCTGTCATCAATCTTGCCCTGATTGTTTTTAATCTTCATAAGGTATTTAACGGTGGTGATAATATCTTCATGCGTTAAAGTCGTGATGTAATCAGGCACATGCAAGCCTAATTTATGATTCATTTTCATGCGGCCTACCATGGTCAAATCATAGCGCTCTGGATCAAAGAAGAGTTTTTTGACAAACTGCTTAGCCACTTCAGTCGTAACGGGATCGCCTGGCTTCATAACCTTATGGATACGAATCGCCGCTAGGGCGTTTTCATCATCAATTTTTTCAGTTTGCTTGAGCAATTTCAAAGACTCATAATCGGCTGTGAAAGAATGGATAATGGAAGCGTCATGGCCTAAAGCCAAATCATTGATGATCACAAATTCTTGCACGCCTAAATCGTGGATTTTTTCTAATTTATTCTTATCTAGCTGGGCGAGCATGTCCAATAAGACTTCTTCTCCCACCATAACAGGCTCAGCCAAATGACGATTGAGCAAAATATCTATGGGGTATTCCACCCATTCTAAATGGTTTTCTTTAAGCTCTTTGATCTTTCTTGAAGTGAGCTTTTTACCCGCTAAAAGGATAACCTTGCCTTGAGGATCTTTCAAGTCAAATTCCATCCTTTGATTGGCGTCTAATGAAGCGAACGGGATCAAATATTTATCGTTTTCATAACGCACTTTGACAAGCGGGTAGAACATTTTGATAATGTCTTGTTTTTGATAATCCATCGCTCTAAACAAAATGGTAACAGGCACTTTACGGCGTTTGTTGATACGAGCGTATAAAACATCTTTAGAATCGTATTCAAAATACAGCCACGAACCCCTATCAGGAATGATTTGCCCTGTGTAAATGAGTTTGTTTGAAGAAGTGCTGGATTCTTCTTCTTTAAAAATCACACCGGGACTTCTGTGGAGCTGATTGACCACCACGCGCTCCACTCCATTAATAATAAATGAAGTGCGTTCTGTCATTAAAGGGATTTCACGGATAAAGATGCTTTGTTCTTTAATGTCCTTAATGCCGTTCTTTTCGCCGCTCTTAGTGTCTTTTTCCCACAAAATCAAGCGCACTTTAATTTTGAGCGGGATAGAGTAGGTAATGCCTCTCTCCATCGCTTCTCTAACGGTGTATTTAGACTTGCCAAACTCGCAACCTGCATACTCTAAAGTGATGCGGTTATGCTCATCTTGGATAGGAAAAATGGATTTAAACACCTTTTCAATCCCACTTTCTTTGCCATCTTTGGAATACAAGAAAGAATCGTAGCTGTCTCGTTGCAATAATAATAAATTAGGAACTTCTAAATCTGTTGGGGTTTTTGTAAAATCAGCTCTCAAGCGGTTTTTTAGGGGAATTTTTTTTGACATATTTCAAGCCTTTGATCAAAAATTTTGAGTTATTTAATGCATTAATTCAAGTAAGCATTGCAAAAGGATCTTTAAACTTTATAACTATCCATGATAAAAATACTAAAAACCACCTGCAATACTAACCACTCTAGGCCACACGCTCACAAACAAAATCATGGAGCAAAATCTGCCATACCAAGGCAAAGAAAGGCATAAAAGCCTTTCTATTGTTAAGTCTTACTTGACTTCAACCTTAGCGCCTACTTCTTCAAGTTTTTTCTTGATGGTTTCAGCTTCTTCTTTATTCACGCCCTCTTTAAGCACATGAGGGGTTTTTTCGGTAGCGTCTTTAGCTTCTTTCAAACCAAGTCCAGTGATTTCACGAACCACTTTAATCACCTTAATTTTTTCAGCGCCGCTATCAGCCAAGATCACATTAAATTCGGTTTTTTCTTCGCTCTCAGCCGCTGCACCACCGGCTACAGCCGCACCAGCTACAACCGTTGGAGTCGCGCTCACGCCAAATTTTTCCTCAAACATTTTAACCAATTCAGAAAGCTCTAAAACGCTCAATGAACCAATATACTCTAACACTTCTTCTTTTGAAATTGCCATAATTCAATCCTTCAATTTTTTAATTAAAGCCACGAAAGGCTTTTAGTTTTCTTCTTTTGCTTTACGCAAATTGTCTAAACCGGTCACAAAATAGCGTGCCGGAGCCGTCCAAACAGAAAGCAACATTCCCATAAGCTCTTCTTTGCTCGGGAGTTTTGAAACCGCTTCCACATGAGCTACGCTAACGCTTTCTTTGTCAAACAAGCCCGCTTTTAACACAAAGTGATCTTTATGTTCTTTTTGGAAGTCAAACACGAGCTTAGAAAGAGCGATTTGATCATCGCCCCACAAAAACACATTGGTTTCTTTCAAATCCAAATCAGAATAGCCCGCTTCTTTCATTGCAATATGAGCGAGCGTGTTTTTAATCACTTGCACCTTAATGCCTTGAGTGCGAGCCTTATTCCTTAAAGCTTCTAACTTGCTCACGCTAAGACCTTTATAATCGCAAATTAAAAGGGCTTTAGCACCATCAAATTGCGATTTCAAGCTAGCGACTAGCTCTACTTTATGCTGTTTTTGCATCTTTTCCTCCTTTCTAGACTAGACCTCTGCAAGATTATCTTTTTAAAAAAGAAATTTTAAGCCTTTTAGCTCTTACGATCTTCAGCCTAAGATTAAAACTCCTAAAGCTATTTAATATCCATCAGTTCCTGAGCGTCCAAACTCACTGAAGGCGACATGGTGAGTGAAAGAGCGGCGTTTCTAATATACTTGCCTTTCGCGCTACTGGGTTTTAGGCGGTTGATCGTTTTTACCAACTCAAGCATGTTTTCTTTGATTTTTTCTTCAGGAAAACTCGCCTTGCCAATAGGGGCATGGACATTGCCTTTTTTATCCACCCTAAAATTCACTTGACCGCTTTTAGCGTTAGTAACCGCTTTAGCAATATCCATCGTAACGGTTCCGGTTTTGGGGTTTGGCATCAAACCTTTAGGGCCTAAAATCCTACCCACTTTACCAACAACCGCCATCATATCCGGCGTTGCAATCACCATGTCAAAATCAATGCGGCCGTTTTTGATTTCT
Organism: Helicobacter pylori; assembly: GCF_001653455.1. NCBI lineage: Bacteria > Pseudomonadati > Campylobacterota > Epsilonproteobacteria > Campylobacterales > Helicobacteraceae > Helicobacter > Helicobacter pylori. Next base: position 1,168,734 of record NZ_CP011486.1, read on the forward strand.
TCAGCCAAATCGTCTCCGCCAACGACATCAGCCCCGGCGTTTTTGGCTTCATCTTGCTTAATGTCTTTTGCAAAAACAGCCACTCTCACTTTTTTCCCAGTCCCATGAGGAAGCACCACCGCACCGCGCACCATTTGATCCGCATGCCTTGGATCAACCCCTAGTCTTAACGCCACTTCAACGGTTTCATCAAATTTCGCTGAAGCAAGGGATTTAACCACCTCTACACCATGCTCTACGCCATACACTTTATCGTTTTGGATTTTGGAAAAAAGCTTTTCCAATCTTTTAAATACTTTTTTTGCCACGATTTTAATCCTTAAAAATTTCTTTCAATCCTCATAAAACCAATCAGATTAATCCACAACCTCTACGCCCATGCTCCTAGCGCTACCCATAACGATTTTTTTAGCCGCTTCCATGGTGTTTGTGTTTAAATCTTCCATTTTTAATTGCGCGATTTCTTCCACTTGCTTGTGGGTGAGCTTTGCAATCTTATTTTTAAGCGGGTTGTCAGAACCTTTTTCAACCCCAGAAGCTTTTTTGATCAAATCCGTTACAGGAGGTTTTTTAGTGATAAAAGTGAAACTCTTATCCTGATAAACCGTGATAATCACCGGAATATTAAAGCTCCCCATGTCTTTAGTTCTTTCATTGAAAGCCTTGCAAAATTCCATGATATTAACCCCTCTTTGACCTAGTGCTGGCCCTACGGGAGGTGAAGGGTTTGCCTTACCGGCAGGGATTTGAAGTTTGATTTCTCCGACTACTTTTTTAGCCATATTGTCTCCTTAAAAGTTATATAATTTTTTCTACTTGCGAATGCAAAATCTCTATTGGAGTGTTCCTACCAAAAATAGAAACATTGAGTTTGAGCTTGCGGTGCTCCACATCATACTCTTCCACTGTAGCGGTGAAGTTCGCAAAAGGACCTTCCACCACGCGCACCACTTCCCCTTGCTCAAAAAAGATTTTTGGCTTGGGGGCTGCACGGTTGTTCATTTTTTCTAAAATATGCCCAATGTCTGCTTCACTCAATGGGGTTGGCTTTTTGTTTTCTCCAATAAAACGGCTCACTCTTGGCAAAGATTGTATCTTATGCCACAAAACCGTATCTAAATCCACTTTAATAAAAACATACCCAGGATAAAGACTGCGTTCCGTTACCTTTGTCTTGCTTTTTTTAGAAACTTCTATAATATCTTCAGTAGGCACAATAATCTCTTGTATCCTATCTTTTAGATCGTGGTCGCTTGCTAAATTTTCAATCGCTTTCTTAACGGACTGCTCGCTCCCTGAATAAGTTTGTATGGCATACCAATCCATCATCATTCTCCTTATTTAAAGCCACCAACCTACAGAACACTAGAGACAAAAGCCCCTAGAGAAAAATCCAACAAAGCTAAAAATAGCGTGATAGCGCTCACCACCACTAAAACAGAAATAAGCGCATTGCGTATCTGCTCTTTAATAGGAAATATCACTTTAGAAAGCTCTTCTCTAGCCAATTTATATTGTATGAACCATTTATCCATAGTTTCTTTTTCGCCCTCACTTAAACTTAATACATTTATACATTAAAAGAATTTTCAATTCTATCCAAAATAGCTTAAACTAAAATTAAAAAATTCAAAAACAATCCAATTGAAATAAAAATTGATAGAATAAAAGCAGATGGCAGGTCAGGAGGGACTCGAACCCCCAACAACCGGTTTTGGAGACCGACGCTCTACCATTGGAGCTACTGACCTAACCTCCCCTCCTTTTAAAATCGCAACACCCAAGAAAGAGCTAACTCTTCAATTTGATTTCTTTATGAAGAGTGTGCTTATTTTCTCTTGGGCAGAACTTCTTAAGCTCCAGTTTTTCAGTGTTAGTTTTAGCGTTCTTGGTTGTGCTGTAATTGATATCTTCACAATCAGAACACTTCAACCCTATTTTAACTTTCATAATGACCCTTTATTAGCGACCTTTTATGGTAACTCTTTTACTTCTATTGAGCAATATTATTCAATAATATTGCTCACAACGCCAGCACCAACAGTCCTACCGCCTTCACGGATCGCAAATTTTGTCCCTAACTCTAATGCGACAGGGCTAATCAACTCTACAGTGATTTTCACATTATCGCCAGGCATAACCATTTCTACGCCTTCAGGAAGAGTGATAGAGCCGGTCACATCAGTCGTGCGCACATAGAATTGCGGGCGATAGTTAGTGAAGAATGGGGTGTGTCTCCCGCCTTCTTCTTTAGAAAGCACATAAATTTCTCCCTCAAATTTCTTGTGCGGAGTGATAGAACCTGGCTTACACAAAACCATACCGCGCTCTACTTCTTCTTTTTTAGTTCCTCTCAAAAGCACGCCCACATTATCGCCGGCTTCACCTTTTTCTAGCTCTTTTCTAAACATTTCTACACCAGTTACAGTGGTTTTTTGCGTAGCTCTGATACCAACGATTTCCACTTCATCGCCCACTTTCACCACGCCTCTTTCAATCCTGCCTGTTACCACAGTTCCCCTACCCGCAATGGAGAACACATCTTCAACCGGCATTAAGAAAGTTTTTTCAGTGTCTCTTTTTGGAGTAGGGATATAACCATCCACTTCAGCCATGAGTTTAAGCACTTTTTCACCCCATTCACCCACATTGCCAGCTTTTGCTTCTTCTAAAGCTCTTAAAGCTGAACCGGCCACGATAGGAGTGTCATCACCAGGGAATTCATACGCGCTCAACAACTCGCGCACTTCCATTTCCACAAGCTCTAACAACTCTTGGTCATCTACCATGTCTTGTTTGTTTAAGAAAACAACGATGTGAGGCACGCCCACTTGACGAGACAATAAGATATGCTCTCTGGTTTGAGGCATAGGGCCATCAGCTGCAGAAACAACCAAAATTGCTCCGTCCATTTGCGCTGCACCGGTGATCATGTTTTTCACATAGTCAGCGTGTCCTGGGCAATCCACATGCGCATAGTGTCTGTTTTCAGTCTCATATTCAATGTGAGAAGTAGCGATAGTGATCCCTCTTTCTTTTTCTTCAGGGGCGTTATCAATATTGTCATAGTCTTTCATTTCTGCAAGACCTTTCAAAGAAAGCACCGCTGAAATCGCTGCACTCAAAGTCGTTTTACCATGGTCTACATGCCCAATGGTTCCAATATTAACATGCGGCTTAGTTCTATTAAACTTTTCTTTTGCCATTTGTATTTCTCCTTAATTTTTTGAAATGGATTTTTGAATTATACTAAACAAAACCCTAAGTATTCCTAAATGCTACCACAAAATTTAAGACATTTCTGTCTTATCGCCATTCAAGAGATTATAAACTGGAGCCTATAAGCGGAATTGAACCGCCGACCTCTTCCTTACCAAGGAAGTGCTCTGCCTCTGAGCTATATAGGCGTCTCAAAAACTAAAATATTATCCTAAAAATGGAGCGGGAAACGGGACTCGAACCCGCGACCCTCAGCTTGGAAGGCTGATGCTCTAGCCAACTGAGCTATTCCCGCATCTATAAAACAAACATGGTGGTGAGACGTGGATTCGAACCACGGAAGACATAGTCAGCAGATTTACAGTCTGCCCTCGTTGGCCACTTGAGTATCTCACCAAAAATTTTGCAAAATAACATTTTAACTGGAGCTGGCTAAGGGACTTGAACCCCCGACCTGCTGCTTACAAGGCAGCTGCTCTACCAACTGAGCTAAGCCAGCACAAATTAAATAAATCAAAGACTTGGGATTATAGCAGTTTTATGCTTAACTTGTCAAGAAATAGCACTAAAAGGCTCAATCACTCTCACACAACGCTAGAGCATGGTTAAATTTTAGCTATAATCTAGCTCAATTTGGCTTAACATAGCTCAAGCTTATTAGAATTTACGGACACTTAAATTATGGCAAGAAAAAAACATAAAATTCCTACTTTAAAATATTTTTTGCGTTCTTTAAAGCAAATCTATATGCTCATCACTTTCAAGGAAAAAATGGTTTTTTTCCTGCTTGTGTTGATGGCCGTTTTCTCTTCTTTTGTGGAAGTGATGTCCCTTACGCTCCTTATGCCTTTTATCACTCTCGCTTCTGATCCTAACAGGGCTTTAGATGATAAAGATTGGAAAATGGTCTATGATTTTTTCCATTTTTCATCTCCCGTTCGTCTGATGTATTTCTTTAGTTTTTGCTTGGTGGGGATTTATTTGTTCAGGATGTTTTATGGGGTGTCTTTCACCTATTTAAAAGGGCGTTTTTCACACAAAAAAGCTTATCGCATCAAGCAACAACTTTTTTTACAGCACATCAAAAGCAACTACCTCTCCCACCTTAACCATAATTTAGACTCTTTAAGAGACATTATCAACAATAAAGCAGAAAGCATGTTTGCGAGCTTTAACGCTTTTTTGAATTTACTCACTGAATTGACCGTGATCGTTTTTTTCTATTCCACGCTATTAATCACTAACTGGAAGCTAACGCTTGTATTCACTCTAATCATCTCTATACAAATTTTTATTATCACTAAAAAAATCACCGTTCTTATCCAAAAAAAGGGTGAAATAGCGGCAAAATCTAGAGCGCAAACGCTTAAAGTTTTTTCCAAATTTTTCAGCAATTTCAAAATCACTAAACTCAAAGACAACCACGAAGAAGCCCACAAGCTCTTTGGCGAAAATAGCCGTAAAGCCCATGACACTGAGATCATTTATTCCACTTTGCAAGTAGTTCCTAGGTATTCATTAGAAACGGTGGGTTTTAGCTTGTTGATTTTAGCGGTCGCTTACATTTTGTTTAAATACGGCGAAGCTAAAATGGTGCTTCCTACCATTTCTATGTATGCTCTAGCGCTTTATCGCACGCTCCCTTCTGTAACTGGCGTTTTGAATCAATACAATGAAATCGCTTACAACCAGCTTGCGACCAACATTGTTTTTAAAAGCCTTTCTAAAACCATTGAGCAAGAGGATTTAGCCCCTTTAGACTTTCATAAAAAAATCACTCTTAAAAACATTTCTTTCGCTTACAAATCAAAACACCCGGTTTTAGAGGGTTTTAACCTCACCATTCAAAAAGGCCAAAAAGTCGCTCTTATAGGCCATAGCGGGTGCGGGAAATCCACGCTAGCGGATATTATTATGGGGCTTACCTACCCTAAAAGTGGGGAAATTTTCATTGACAACACCCTTTTAACCAAAGAAAATATACGATCATGGCGTAAAAAAATAGGCTATATCCCCCAAAATATTTACCTTTTTGATGGCACTGTGGGGGATAATATCGCTTTTGGGAGTGCTATAGATGAAAAACGCTTGATTAAAGTGTGTAAAATGGCCCACATTTATGATTTTTTATGCGAGCATGAGGGGCTTAAAACCCAAGTGGGCGAAGGGGGTGCTAAGCTTAGCGGCGGTCAAAAACAACGCATAGGCATCGCAAGAGCCTTATACGATAACCCTGAAATTCTGGTTTTAGATGAAGCCACTTCGGCCCTAGACAATGAAACTGAGCGTAAAATCATGGATGAAATCTATCAAATCGCCAAAAATAAAACCCTAATCGTCATCGCCCACCGCTTAAGCACGATTGAACGCTGTGAAGTCATCATTGATATGAGCAAACACAAAGAGCGACTCGGCTGATTGGCTTCACTCTTTAGTAAAGCTTTGCAAATCAAACCCCTTAAAGCTCTCTAAATACTTCCCTTGGTAGCCGTTTTGACCCACTAAATTTTTCAAAACCTCGCTGTTATAGCCTAAAAACGCTACTTCATTAGCTTTAGCGCTTTCATAGTCATTGATGCTATCGCCTATCATTAGCATGCGGCTTGGGTTATAGGCGTATTTTTGAATGATATTAGCAATGATTTTAGGTTTATTGGGCGGGCTCCCTTCAACGCTCTTAAAATACTTGACGATCCCTAAAAACTCGCACAACACTTGCAATTCGCTATGCAAGGCCGCTGAAGCGATATGAAAAGCATGATTTTGATAATGTTTATCAATAAATGCCATCACTTCACTATTCAAATGCCCCCTATCAAAAAGCTTTTGCTCTATAATAGTGCCAAACTCCAAAGCCAATCGCTCCACTTCTTCTTGAGCGATGGGGGTTTTTAAAATCTCGTTATAAAAGTATTGGATCTTTTCATTCCTTGAAATCCCTCCGCTTTGATAATGATAAACTTCAAATTGATTCAAACTCTCTTTATTGTCGTTTCCATGCTTTTGGAACAACGCCTTAAACCCTTCACTTTTTAAATGCATGCTATCAAAAATCACGCCATCAAAATCCCATAGAACCACTTCAAGCGCCATTGACTTCCCCTTTCTTATAGGTTTATTTGGTTTCATTTTACCTTATTTAAGCGATTATTTTTATCATCGTTGGAGTGTTTGGATTGGTTTTGGATATAGGTAATAAAAAATGATCAAAGGTATTTTAAATTTGATAACACTCTATTGGAACAAAACTTAAAAAAAAGAAGAAGCGGATTAAAAAAGATTATCGGTAATGGTGCCGAAGGTCGGACTCGAACCGACACGAGATTGCTCCCACCAGATTTTGAGTCTAGCGTGTCTACCAATTCCACCACTTCGGCGTATCATAAAGTTGGGATTATACCTACTTATTCCTTAAAAAAACTTAATGGTGCACTGGGCGAGACTCGAACTCGCACGAGATTGCTCCCACCACCCCCTCAAGATGGCGTGTCTACCAATTCCACCACCAGTGCTAAAAATTCAAAATAAGACAATATTATAGCTAAATCATGCTTTTTAAGCAATGATTTAGCCCACCAAAACCCTTAACTCAAGAACGGGTTACTATAAATAGCGATAATAGCAAACACTAGAGTATAAATCACTTGCGCTTCAATCATCGCCATAGCCACGAACATGGTTGTGAGCAATTTACCGCCCACTCCTGGGTTTCTCGCTGTGCCTGTAATGGTCGCTGCGGCTGCATTCCCCATACCGATCGCCCCACCAAAAGCGGCAATCCCTAGACCGATCATCGCTCCTAAGATAGAATAAGATTGAACCATACTTATCCCACCCATTCCACCATCATGAGCGAAAGCAACGCCCACTAAAGCCAGAAAAAATAACGCTAAAAATTTCATTTTCGCACTCCGTTTCAAAGATTAAGCTTGATTTTTATTTCGAATCGTTCCTCTACTTTCAAAAACACAAGCAAGGACTTATTTTAATACAAACTAGCTTAAAATCTCTTTTAAAAACGCTCTTTTAAATTTTAAGCCAAATCCAAGGCGATTTTACCCTTATTGAAGCTAATGACCCTGCACCGAATGCTATCGCCTTCTTTTAAAGCCACTTGGCACCTCTCCATGTGTTGCTTTCTTAACAAGCCTTCACCCCCCTTAGGCAAGCTTAAAAACGCCCCAAAATCCACGATTCGTTTCACTTGAGCCTCTAACACCTCATCAATAGCGTATTGCTCCAATTCTTGATCTAAAGAATGCAAATAATTTAAAATAAATTCTTTAGTTTTTAAAACGCGCTCTTTATTCCCCATGATTTTCACTTCACCGCTCGGTTTATTCAAATCAATTTTAACTTCAAACTTTTCCACTATCTCTCTAATCACACGCCCCCCTTGACCAATAATTTCTATAATTTTATCCGGCGCGACATTAAAAGTTTCAGTCATGGGCAAATGAGAAAAATTGATCACAATCTTTTCTTTCGCTTCATGCATGATTTTTAAAATATGTTCTCGCGCTCTTTTGGCTTGGAGTAAGGCCTGGTATAAGATTTCTAATTGGATACCGCTCATTTTGGTATCCATTTGCATGGCCGTAATGCCTTCTAAATTCCCAGCAATCTTAAAGTCCATATCGCCTTCTGCGTCTTCTAAACCGCTAATATCGCTTAAAATGGCGTGATCTTGCCCTTCACTCACCATGCCCATAGCCACCCCAGCGACTAAACCATAGATCTCCACACCGCTTGCATAAAGGGCTAAAGAGCCTGCGCACACGCTCGCCATTGAGCTTGAACCATTGCTTTCTAAAATCTCAGAAACCAATCGTATCACCTGCTCTTTATTTTTAATGCTTGTTTCTAAGGCTCTTTTGGCTAAATTCCCATGCCCTAATTCACGCCTTGAAGTCGCGCCAATAGAATTCGCTTCGCCCACGCAAAAAGGAGGGAAATTGTAATGGAACATGAATCGTTCTTTTATAGGGGTTTTATGCTCCAAACTTTCATGGGTTTGAGCGTCATTATCCGTGCCTAAAACCCCCACGACCAGGCTTTGAGTTTGCCCCCTAGTGAATAAAATAGAGCTATGCGCCATAGGGAGCAAATCACTCTCTATAGAAATGGGTCGCACTTCTTCTAACGCGCGCTTGTCCGGGCGGATTTTATCCTTAATGATCATGCGCCTGATCTCAGTTTTTTTCACTTTTTCTAAAGACCATTCAATTTCTTCTAAACCAAATTCTGAGTGGGCTTCACTGATTTTTCTGGCAATTTCATTGAAAACATTTTCTCGCTCGCTCAAAGCAGAGCTTTCAATGCCTTTAATGATTTCATTAAAATACTGATTTTTTAATAAATCTAACAGCCTTTCATTAAAAACTATCCCTTGACTCTCTTTAAAAAGGAGTTCGTTTTGATAAGGCGTAAAAGTTTCTTCATAAAGCGTGCAAGTTTCTTTCAAACTTTTTTGGGCTAATTCTAAAGCTTCCAACATTAGAGGCTCTTCTAAAGCGTTTAATTGTTGCCCCAAAGAGCGCATTTCTATCATGTTCAAACTCTCTTTAGTGCCGGACACGAACAAATCCAAACTGGATTGATTCAAAAGGCTTGCACTAGGGTTAATGATAAATGCGTTATCAACCCTAGCGATCCTGCAAGCGCTCACGCTTTTAAAAGAAGCCACATGGGATAAAAAAAGAGCGGCTGAAGCGGCGTTCAAGGCAGAAACTTGCAAATCATTTTCAATATCATGGCTTAAAACCATTAAAGTGATTTGCGTAGGGTAGCGGTAGTCTTTAGGGAATAAAGGGCGTAAAGTCCTATCTATGATCCTAGAAGTTAAGATTTCAAAATCTTGCGCTCTGCCTTCTCGTTTGACAAAACCGCCAGGAATCTTACCGGCCGCATAAGATTTTTCTAAAAACTGCACCACTAAAGGCAAAAAATCTTCGCTCACAGGCTCTCTCTCTACACACACGCTCGCTAAAATGATGGTTTTTCCTAAGCGGTATAAAAGAGAGCTAGTGGCTTGCTTGGCCACTTGTTTGAGGGCGAATTCTTCGGTTTTGTTAACAGAATTGATGGTGATAAAATCCATATTTAATGTTCCTTTTTTAAATTGGGCGCATTGTTAGCGCCCAAGTATTTTTCAATTTCTTCATTGCTCAATCGCTTGAGTTCTTTATAATGATGCTCCACAGAGACAAAACATTCAGGGCGATACACGCTAATCACCCCATCGCACAAACTTTCTAAGCCTTGAGCGACATTTTGCGCAAGAATGGGGGTTAAAATATAAATGTCTTGGCATTCTTTTTTCAAGCAAGTTTGCACGCCTAACCCTGCTCTAAACCCGGTTTCAATCCCCCTATCTACGATAAAAATATTTTTATCTTTTAAGCTTTTAATCGCATTGCCTTTGCGATACTGGTAAATGTGAGACAAAATATCTTCTTCATAAGCCCGCTTGGCTTCCCCATAAACATAGTCTAAAGTGATGTCAAAGGAATTAATCAAACTTTCATTCATCACTATATCCATGCTTTCACTCACTAAAGCGATCTCGCATTTTGAGTTTAAGGGAGCTAGGATAGGTTCTAAAAAAAGTATATCATAAGTCGCTCCAAATTTTTGCGCCAAAGCGTGGGCTAAATACAAAGCGTTAAAACTCAAAGCGAGCATGATAGAGTCTTTTAAATCAATGTGGCGCGTGTGGATTTCATTGATCAATTTGTTCAAAGCGTCTTCTTCATTGATAAAATGCATGCTTTCAATATCAGTGATATGGCTAAAATCCGTATTCAAATCTATTCCTTTTTTACTTACGCTGTAAGGAGCGGTAAGTTACATTGGTTTTAGTGATCGGTGAAAAATCTAATTCTAGCTTAACATAGTTATTTTCAAACACTCTTATAGGTTGGTTAGGATCGCCGGTGAGAATAGGGCGTCGTTGGTTGACAAATTTAAAGCCAATCCCAAAACAACGGATTTTTTTGTAAATCCCTACATTCCAGTTTAACACCACATTATTTCTAATATCATAACCCACATCTGCACTCATGGAAAAATAACCAAAGTCGTTGCTAAAACCCGCTTTCAAATAATCCGCAGGATTTTCTACGATGCTATTAATCCCACTGCTAAAATTGTTTTTTAAAAAATAAGAGAGGTTAAAGCTTAAAAATTTGCGTTGGTAATTAGCGTTCACAGAGATTTCTTCTAAGCGGTTTTGATAAAATGAATAAAAGACATTCCCAAAGATATTCAATCCTGTTAAGGGCGAAAACCCGATCTTGCTTTCTAAAGGCATTCTAAAGGGCGAAACTTTATCATCAAGATTGATGAGTTGCGATATTTTAAAATACAACAACTCCTGCCCCCCTAAACCATAAAGGTATTGCGTTAGGGTTAAATCCACTGTCTTATTGCTCGCATTGATAGGTAAAATGCTGTTAGGATTCCACACGGAGTCATACAAACGCCCTTGATAATCATAATCCCTTAATAAAGGCGAAGTGTAGCTGTTTAAGGCTTGCGCGCTCAAAGCATACATGTCTTGAGAAAATAAGCCATTTTTAAAAGTGTAGTAAGGGATGTTAAAAATCGCTTCCAATTGGATCGTGTGGAAAAGTTTGTTGTATTCTCTAGCCAAATCCGTATTGACATACATGGAAAAATTTGACGACACAAAATTCCCAAATTCCCTTGATTCATTAGGAATGCTTGGCACATAAGATCTTTTAGATTGCATTAAAGCCACATTAGACAATTGGAGATCATTCCAAAGCCCTAAGGACAAATACTTTTTAAACAAAGAAAATTGCAAACCCACCGGGACATTCAAAGCGTTTTGCACATAGCCATAGCCAATCTCTCTTGCGGTGTTTCTAAATTGATAATCCACTGAATACAATAAATTTCTAAAATACAAAGAATTTAAATATTTATGGTATTGCAAATTAGGGACAGATTGGAAAGTGCGGTTGTTGTTGATTTTGTTTAAGTTTAAAAAATACTTGATATTCAAGCCGTAGTAATTGTTTTCTGTTTGCAAATAATAATTCGCCCTAGACATGTGCGTGGCGTCAGTGATACGCTTATTGACCTTTTCAAAACGCACATAGTCCAAATCGTTCATGTATAAAAAGTCAATGTAATGCCCGTTGTCAATATTAGACTTAAGATGAAAATATTTCTGTAAAGTGTCCCTACTAGAGCTTAAAAATTCAAAACCATAGATGTTTTGATTCCTCAAATCGTAGCGTTTGACATATGAAGTGTAATTCCTAAAATAACGAGCGTTGAATAAAAACCTATCGTCTTTAGAGTTAATGTAGCGCGCTTCAAAGTTCAAGCCAAAACCCCTTTTATAGCGGATTTGTGGGGTAAAGGTCATATCCCATGAGTTTTTGGGGGCTAAATAAAAGGGTTGCAAATAAATAAACCCGTCCAAGTTGGAAGTGCCAAACTCAGGGTATAAAAACCCGGTAGTTCTTTTATTGCTCGTGGACATGAAAATATAAGGCAAATACAATATAGGAATATCGCCGACATAAATTTTAGGGTTCCACATAGACAGATGCGATTTTTGCATGTTGAATGAGCCAGAAGTCGCATTGACATGCCAAATAGGGTTATCAATGCTACACCCTGAAGCGCTCATGTTTTTAACCTTATATTTTTGATCCTTCCCGCTAGCAATATCCGCGCTCACCCAAATCCCGCTCACGCTATCTTGAACATAAAAGGGGAAAATGATTTCATATTTTTCATTCAAGCTCAATTTCACATAATCGGTTTTAACGAGCAAACCCTCGCCCCTATAAACCCTAATATTGCCCTCTAACAACGCTTCTTTAGTCTTAGTGTCATAGCTCACCTTGTCCGCTAAAATATACACATCATAATTCAATAAGATCGCATTCCCTGAAGCGGTTATCACATTGTCTTTAGCGCTCACTTTATCCGCAAGGATTTCAAAAATCTTATGGTTTTGTTTGTCAAATCGTTGCATAGCGATTTCTTTAGCCTCTAAAACGCTCAATAAAAAAAACACCACCGCATAAAACCAACGAATACAAAACAAACGAATCATGATTAAAACAACACCAAAAGACTTTTGCTTTTTTCTTCATGCCATGCCCTATGATAGGGATTTTTAAACACCACAAACCATAAAAAAGGGCATAAAAAAACCACGATTTTTAACCCTAAACGCTTGCATAACATGGCCCTACTAGGGCAATCCGCCAAATAAATATCAATGATTTTAATCCTAAAAACCAGTTTAGCCAAGCTCATCTTGCACAAACACACAAAAAAGATTTCATAAACGCCATACAAGATAATAAAACCAAGTGCCACAAACACGCCGTAATAAATAGGGTTAGTCAGCCAATACAAAGAATGCAAAAAATCGCACGCGCTTAAAAGATCGCTCAATAAAAACGCCACTAACAAACTATCGGTTAAAAACGCTAAGATGCGCCAATAAAAGGGGCATAGACGCATTTTTTCATGCATAAGGAGTGTTTCTATGATTTCTGTTTCTTCTTTTTCTAAATTTGGGGATCGCATTCAAAACAAACAAGACAAATTTTCATTTGTCTTAAACTTTTAAGAATATTCTTTTAAATCCAACGCCTTAAAACCAATATCCTTGCGATAAAACATGCCTTCAAAATGCACTTTTTGAGCGATTTCATAGGCATTATTTCTGGCTTCCAGTAAGGATTTCCCTTTACCAATGGCAAAGATCACCCTCCCCCCACTGCTTTCAAACACGCCATTATCCTGTTCCACTTCCCCTAAAATCAAATGGCCCTTTTTTTCATCAACCGGATCAATATAAAGGGTTTGTTTGGGCGAAGAGCTAGTGGGGTAATTCCTAGAAACAAGCGCGACACTCATCACAAATTCTTTAGAAAACACCAATTCAAGAGAGTTTAATTCCCCTTTGGCTGTAGCCAAACATAGATCCAAAAGCGAGCTTTCTAAAAGGGGTAAAATCGTCTGGCATTCAATATCTTTAAAACGCACGCCAAAATCCAATAAATACGGCTCTAAAACGCCCTTTTCTTCTATAACCACAATTTCAGCCAATAAAACCCCTTTAAAAGGCGTGTTATTAGCTTGAAGTTTCTCTAAAGTGGGTTTGAAGATGTGATTTTTTATTTTCTCTTCCAATTCATTAGAGAAAAAGTTTGCAGGAGCAATGGCCCCCATACCCCCTGTATTAACCCCATGATCCCCCTCTAATAAGCGCTTGTAGTTTTGGCAAAAGGGCAACAAGATAAAATCATCATTAGCTATGAGCGCTGTAACAGAAAGCTCAAAGCCTTCTAAAAAAGGCTCTATGATCACAGATTCATTGCTGTGTTTGAAAGCGTCTTCAAGGATTTTTAGCGCTTCTTCTTGATGGTGGACAATGCTTGTATTTTTATTCAACGCTTTAATCACTAAGGGGAAAGAAGCGTTTTGGAGATAATTCAAAGCTTCTTTGAGATCGTTTGTTTCAAAGTAAGACACGCTTTTAATGCCGCACTCTTTAACAAAACCTTTCATATAGCTTTTAGAAGTCTCTAATTTAGCCGCTTCTTTAGAAGCCCCAAACACTAAAATGCCCGCTTTTTCTAGCATTTCTGTAAGCCCTAAAGCTAAAAGCTCTTCTTCTGAAATGATGGCTAGATGGATTTGTTTTTTAAGAGCTAATTCCACGATATGCTCGTAATGTTCGCATTCCAGATTCTCGCCTAAATCTTGAGTGCCACCATTACCCAAACAAAAATACAAAGCATTCACTCGTTCGTCTTGCTGAAGCCTTTGAGCCAAAGCATACTCTCGCCCCTTATTCCCCACAATTAAAACATTATAGCTGTTGTTATCTTTCATGTCTTTCCTAAAATGTGGTTGTTTTAAACCCAGATGACCGCTACTTTTACATGTGCATAAGTTCAATAACCTACACTAATAAGGCTAGGAGGATTCTCTTAGGGGCAGATTTAAAAAATGCCATCACACAAAAACCACTACCTTAGCCTAACTTATTTTTTCAACGAACTTGCCATCAATAAGAAACACGAATCATCCAGGCGATGTTTAACAATTATACTTAAATTTTAAAGAAATTCCATGCAAAACGATACAGCATAAAAAACACAATCAAGAGACAGGCAATGAAAGGAGTTATGAGCGTTAAGGTTTCAATTGCGTTCAAATTTCTAATTTTTTGATCTTGATCTTTTAGATAAAATTCAAATTCTAAGGATTTATCTTTTCATTAGGGTTATTGGAGCGATTGGTTTTATCGCATTTAAATGAAAAATTTTTGCCGTCAAACGCTCTAAGGACAAGACCTGATTGTTTGCACAATTCCAATGCTTTGTTAAACTTTTGATTTCTTATCTCTTCCAATTGTTTAATATCCGTATCAAGATAGGCTTCATAGGTTTCTTCTGTCATTATAGTTACTCCAAATGTTAAAATCCTATAGCCTTTATCTTTAAGATAGGTTTTAAGTGCAACAAAGATCGCTAAAGCATAAACACCTAGAAGCGCCAATAACCAAAGAGTTATTTTGCGAGCTATGACTAATGCTTTTTTCACTTCAATACCTAAACACAGGATTATCAAAATAATCAAACATTTTAGTATTGTTTTATGGCTGTGTATTTTGATGATTGGAGTTAAGAATGTTGTTATTTGTAGAGTTTTCTAATGGCTTTTTTGTAGCTGGCTCATCGCACTCAAACAAAAAATTGGTATTATCAAATTTTTTAAGAACACGATTTTGTTGTTTGCAAAATTCTAAAAACTTTTGAAAATTTTCTTGAAATTTTTTTCTTGCTCTTCTTTTTGCCTGCACTCTTCTTTAAGATTGTTTTCTCTTAAAATTTCTGTATGCCACCTTGAGATTTCAGCGTCTCTTTTAACTTCTGCTTCTTTTAATCCAATACCACTAAATTTTTTAAATTTAATACAATTTTTAAGAGATTTAAACAAAGAAAGACATAAAGAGTCTTCCATTTCTAATTCACTCAGTTGCTTGCCAATTTTATACTGAAACCAAATATCAGCGTTACTCATATGCAACTCCTTGAAAAAATTGATTGTATTCTATCCAAACAATAAGACAAAAATTATAGCCATTTATAATTTTAATACCCAATTAAACTCAACATAAACATTTCCCAAAAAATTTTTTCTAAAGTTCTCACCACCAACAAAGCGATAACCCGCAATTAAAATCTTAGGCTTCATCTGCAACAATACAATCTTTAGCAATCAAGCCATCTGTCATGATTAGACATGGTTTTAGATGATAGTAAAACTCATTTTCTTAAAGGAATTGGGGTATTTTGGAATAATTCCCCCAACCAAAAACCCCCTAACCCTAAAGAGCGCTTTTTAAGAAGTTATCCTTTAACTAGCGTCAAACTCTTTTATGATAAAAAATACTTTTAGCATTTCTTAAAAATGTTACCGCTCAATAGGAAAATCCTTACTCATTTATTTCAATTTTTCTTTATACGCCGCTTCCAAACTGCTATACCCTTTTTTTAATTCCCCCACATTCCCAAAAGCCACCACTTTGGCTTCTTTTAAAAAAATCGCGCTATCTAAATACTTTTCCACATCCACCACCAAATGCGTAGAGACTAACAAGCTTGCGTTTTGGCTAAATTCCTTAGCGATTAATTCAAAAATTTCTTCTCTTGCAATAGGGTCAATCCCAGCCACCGGCTCATCAAAAAGATACAAAGAGGCGTTTCGTGATAGGGTTAAAATCAGCTGTAACTTTTCCCTCATGCCTTTTGAAAGGGCTTTGAATTCTCTTTTTAAAGGCACGCTGAAGCGTTTTAGCAAATTCAACGCTTTTAACTCGTCAAAATCGCTAAAAAAATCCTTGTAAAAAGCGATCGCTTTTAAGGGCGTTATTTTAGGGTCTAAAAAATCGCCATCGCTTAAAAACGCCACGCTTTTTTTCGTCTCTATGCCAATATTTTTCCCTAAAATTTTCACTTTTCCCTGATAGTTTAAATTCAATCCGGCTAAAATTTTTAATAAAGTGGTTTTGCCGGCTCCATTAGGGCCTAAAAGCCCTATAAATTGCTGTTTGGGCAGTTTCAAATGGATATTGTCTAACGCTTTCAAGCTCCCATAAGTTTTAGTCAAATTCTCTATTTCTACTAGCATTTTAATTCCCCGAATTTGCGCACTCTTTTATAAAAATCGTTGATGATGTTTTCTAAATCTTTAGGGGTGAAATCAGGCCATAAAATCGGCGTGAAAAACAATTCCGCATAGCTAGACTGCCACAACAAAAAATTAGACAAGCGCATTTCCCCCCCCGTTCGTAACAATAAATCCACTTCCGGTAAATCATGCGTGTCCAAACGATTGGAGATTTCATTTTCTAGGTTTTCTAAAAGCTCTATATTATTATTGGGCGGGTTCTCTAACAAACTTTTAAAAGCCCTTGAAAGCTCGTTTTTAGATCCGTAATTAAGGGCTAAAACTTGCGTAAAATCCTTAAAATGCCTGGTATCGTTTTCAAGCCGTAAAATCGTGTCCCTCAGTTCTTTAGAAAAGCCCTCTAAATCCCCTATCGCCCTGAAGCGTATGTGATTATTCAAATAAGTGGATCGCTCATCTTTAAGGTATTTTTTAAGCATTTTCATTAAAAAATCCACTTCACTTTTAGGGCGTTTCCAATTTTCCGTAGAAAAAGCGTAAAGAGTCAAGCATTCTAATTGATGGTTAGCGCACCATATTGTAATGTCTTTAAGGGTTTTCACACCCTTTTTATGCCCATAAGCCCTAGCTTTATTCTTTAATCTAGCCCACCTGCCATTACCATCCATAATAATGGCAAGATGTTTGAGAGTGTTATCCAATGCCTTTACCCTTTAAAGAAAGTCTTTAATTATACACCATTAAAGCGTGCAAGCATCCACTAAATAAGCGATATGCTGCCAAGAAAATCGGGTTTTTTCACTCAAGCCAATCTCGCAAGTGCTAGAAGTGGAAAAGCCCCTTTTAAGATTATAAGATTGATAAAATGTTTGAAAGCCATCCAAAGCACTCTCGTTTAATTCAGGGGTAAAAAAGCCCTTATTCCCTGCAAAGCCGCAACAACCCGTCTCTTTATGGATAACAATCTCACCCAAAGTGCATTTTTTAGCCAGATTCAATAACACCTCTTCTTTATTTTCTAATTTCAAAGCGCACATCGTGTATAAGCCTATGTCTTCGTTAATGGGGTTAAATTTTAATTTTGGGCTTAAAATCTCTTCAATATAGACGCTCAAATCATAGACTTTCAAATCCTTATAAGCTTTCATTTGTTTGAAAAAATGCGTCGAACATGCACTATGGTCTAAGACGATCGGTATTTTGCCATTATCGCTTAATTTTAAAAAAATCGCATGGTTTTTTTCGTTGTTTTGTTTGGTTAAGTCGGTGTAATTGATAAAGGCTTTCCCGCAACAAAGCGCATTCAATCCATCAGGATACATTACAGAAACCTTGGCTTTTTGGCATAAGGATTCAAACGCTTCTTGAACGCTTCTTCTATCTGCCATTTTTGTTGATGGAGAAAACGAGCGGTTGATGCAAGTGCTGAAATAAATGACTTTTTCTTCACTCTTGAGTATTTTATTTTCTAAAGCATAGGCGTTGTTTTTAGGCATGTAATGGAAGGCTTTAGGGAAAGGCTTGATGAATTTTTTAATCTTTTTAGTCAGGCTCACTAAATTGTTAGAGCCTATGAGGTTTTGAACCACGACAGCGCTTTTTAAAGAAAAACGAGCCATGCTTGTGGTTGTTTGCATATTATTAAGGATTTTTGAAGCGAACTTTTTGCCTTTAGGGTTTGTTTGGTAATGATTTAGGGCGATGCTCCCAGTATCAATTTCTAAAGGGCATAAAGTAGAGCACATGTGGCACACCGCGCAAGTAGCGTGCGCTAAATATTCAGACTCTTTTAAAAGCTCATCTAATAAAACCTGATCTTCATTATGACCATGACTTACCCTTTCTTTCAAGCGCTCTATTTCTCTGTGAATGACGATGCGTTGTCGTGGCGTTAAAGACAAGTCTTTACTTGGGCAAATCCTTTCACAAAACCCGCATTCCATGCACATGTCCAAATATTCTTCAATAGGGTAAATGCTTTTTAAATTTTTAGTGTGGATTTCTTTATCATCAGTGATGATCACATCAGGGTTTAAAAGGCCGTTAGGATCAAACAACGCTTTGATTTGCTTGTGGATTTGATAAGCTTTTTCTCCCCACTCCATTTCCACAAAAGGGGCTACCATCCTGCCTGTGCCATGTTCGGCTTTGATAGAGCCAGAACTTTTACTCACCATTAAAAACATCTCATAAGCCAGATTTTCAAACGCCTTCCTTTCAGCTTCATTTTCTAAAATCGGCGTTACGACAAAATGCAAATTCCCGCTTAACGCATGCCCAAAAATAATGCTATCATCCTTAAAGCCATGTTTTTTTAAAAGCCCTTCAATCGCTTTTGCCCCTTCTACAAAATCCTCTTTACTAAAGCACACGTCTTCAATGATCACAGAGCTTTGGCTTTTTCTTTTTGACGCTGCGATAGGGAAAATGCCTTTTCTGATTTTCCACCACGATTGATAGATACTAGGATCGCTGCTGATTTGAGTGTCTAAAACGACCGGTATCGCATTCAAAGCGTCTAAAATCGTTTGCATGTTGTTTTCTAAAATGGCTCTTTCATCGCTTTCGCTTTGAATGAGTAAGCATGCGTTAGGCTCTTTGATTTCTAAGATCACGCTAGGCATGCCCTCTAAATTTTTCACGCTTTTTAAGGACGCATAATCCATAAGCTCTGCTGAAGAAATCATTTCAGGATATTTGGCTTTTAAGGCGGCTAAGATTTGAGCGGCTTTGGCGCATTGTTCTAAATTTTCATAAAACAATAACGCGCAAGTTTTATAAGCGTAGTCTTTCACGCATTCTAATTCCACGCTTGAAATAAAGCCCAAAGTCCCCTCAGAACCTATGAATAAATGGCTAATGATTTCCATAGGATCTTCAAAATCAATGAGAGCGTTCAAGCTATAGCCGGTGGTGTTTTTGATCTCGTATTTTTTCTTAATGAGAGCGTGCAACGCTTGGTCTTTTAAAATTTCGTTTCTTAAGTTTAAAACCCCTTCAATCAAATCTTTGCGCATGTTTTTAAAACTCTCAACGCTCTCTTGATTGGCTGTGTCTAAAAGCGTGCCATCAGCTAAAATGACTCTTAAGGATTTTAAGGTTTTATAGCTATTTTGTTCCACCCCGCAACACATCCCGCTAGCGTTATTAGCAACAATCCCCCCTATCATAGCGGTGTTTATCGTAGCGGGATCCGGGCCTATTTTCTTATGGTAAGGTTTTAATAAAGCGTTCGCATGACTCCCTATGACTCCGCATGCAAGCTTGATGCTTTGAGCGTTATCTAAAACGCGAGCGTCTTTAAAAAAATGCGTAGCCATAACCAGCACCCCATCGCAACTCGCCTGCCCTGATAAGGAACTCCCAGCCGCTCTAAAAGTCAATGAAACGCTGTGTTTTTGAGCTAAAATGCAAAGCTTTTGAACTTCTTCTTCATTTTTCACCCAAACGACTATTTTAGGGATATAACGATAGCATGACGCATCAATGCCATAAGCCAAACGGCGTAAGTAATCCTTAAAAACCCGCTCGTTTAAAAATTTGCTCGCTTCCCTAAAAAAAGCTTGGTAATTTTCTTCCACAACCGCTCCCTAAACATTCCTATTTATCAAATCATTGTAACATAACCTTACTTTAAAAATTAAGGATAAACATGCTTGAAGATTATGCAATCAGTTTAGAAGAAGTCAATTTTAATGATTTTATCGTGGTGGATGTACGCGAATTGGACGAATATGAAGAATTGCATTTGCCTAATTCTACGCTCATTAGCGTCAATGATGAAGAAAAGCTCGCTGATTTTTTATCTCAACACAAAGATAAAAAAGTATTGCTCCATTGCAGGTCTGGGGCTAGGGCTTTAAATGCGGCTAAAAGCATGCATGCATTAGGCTATACGCCCTATTATTTAGAGGGCAATGTCTATGACTTTGAAAAATACGGCTTTAGAATGATCTATAACGACACTTCTTTGAGCGGTAAAAAAAACTAGGCATGAGGGAGATTGTATGGGTGCATTCTCAAAGGATTGCCCCTTATAAAACTCTCATCTTAAATGAATTATGCTACTATCCTTTAGAATTAGACTTAACCCCTTTTAACGCCCTGATTTTCACCTCTAAAAATGCAGTGTTTTCCTTGCTAGAAACTTTAAACAATAGCCCTAAACTCAAAATGTTACAAAATATCCCCGCTTACGCTTTGAGCGAACCCACCGCCAAAACCCTACAAGATCATTATTTTAAAACCGCCTTTATAGGGAAAAAAGCTCATGGCAAAGAGTTTGCCAAAGAAATCATTCCTTTATTGGAAAAAAAAAGCGTTTTGTATCTCAGGGCAAAAGACATTGTTTCTTCTTTAGACGCTATCCTTTTAGAGCATGGGATCAATCTTAAGCAAGCCGTTATTTATGAAAACAAGCTCAAACATTTGACTTTAAGCGAACAAAACGCCCTAAAACCCCAAGAAAATAGCATTCTTATTTTTACCGCCATAAGCCATGCAAAAGCCTTTTTGCACTATTTTGAATTTTTAAAAAATTACACCGCCATCAGCATTGGCAACACGACCGCTTCTTATTTAAAAGATCAAGGCATTCAAAGCTATGTTGCTCAAAAACCCTCTTTAGAGGCGTGTTTGAATTTAGCTTTAAGTTTGAAAGTTGATTAAAAACATCTCATTATAATGCTTTCAATTATTTTTAAAGGATGATGCATGAATTTTGTTTTTTTATGGGCCGCTTTAGGGGGAGCGATAGGGAGTTCGTTAAGGTATTTTGTGGGCAAAATGATGCCTAGCAAATTTTTAATGTTTGAAAGTTTTCCTTTAGGGACTTTTAGCGTGAATCTCATAGGGTGTTTTGTCATCGGCTTTATGGGGCATTTGGCCGTTAAAAAAGTTTTTGGCGATGATTTTGGGATCTTTTTTGTTACCGGGGTTTTAGGGGGTTTTACGACCTTTTCTTCTTACGGGTTAGACACTTTAAAGCTCTTGCAAAAATCCCAATACATGGAAGCCCTTTCTTACGTTTTAGGCACTAATATTTTAGGGCTTGTTGGGGTGGCTATCGGCTGGTTTTTGGCTAAAAATTTTGTAGGCATTAATTAAAAACGCTTTCTAGTGTTTTTAATTTTAGACTTAATATTTTATAGAACAAAGCCTAAAAATCATAGCAGCCACAAAGCCATTTCATCGGCCATGAAAAAATCGCTCGCTACCAAGCGGTTGTTTTTAATGAAAGCCTTATTTTCTTTAGTTAAAAGCTCCACTTTGTGAGCATCTAACAGGTTAATCTCAACCCCTAAAATGCACCTTAAGCCCAAAAACAGCTTTTCTAATCGCTTGTCTTGTTCGCTAAGCGTCTCAACTTGGCGTTGTAGGGGGTCTTTAATATAACTTTCTATGAGTTTTTTTGCATAAAAACGCTCATTTTCCACGCAGCCCACAGCGCCAGCCCCACACCCTAAATAATCTTTAGCCCCCCAGTAAGCTAGATTGTGTTTGACTTGGTAATTCCTAGCGTAATTGGACACTTCGTATTGCTTGAAAGAAAAGCCCTCTAAAGTTTCTTTCACTACATTGTCAAAATCCACGCTTGAGGGTTTTTTAGCGTTTTTTTCTAAATTCGTGTTTTTTTCAATACTCAAAGAATAAGCACTCAAATGGTTGATGGGGAGTTCTTTGGCGAGTTTCAATTCTTCTTTTAAAGAGTTTTCATTATCTAATGGGGTGTTATAAATCAAATCAATGCTGATATTTTCAATCCCGCTTTTAAAAATAGTTTCTATCACAGGAGCGATATTTTTGGAATGCTGGCGCTCTAAAAACAATAATTTATCCTCCCTAAAACTTTGCACCCCTAAACTCAAGCGGTTGACCCCTAAATCTTTTAAGCCTTGACACCAGTTTTTAGAGATGAGTTCAGGGTTAGCTTCAGTGGTGATCTCGCAATCTAAACTCAAACTCGCATTTTGATGGATGCTTTCAAAAATCTTTTCAAAAGACTCCACGCTTAAAGTGTTGGGCGTGCCGCCGCCAATAAAGACACTCTCAATTTTTTCATGGGTTTGGTTTAGGGCATGTTTTAAATCCAAGCATAACGCTTGCGTGTATTCTTCTTTCAATTCGCTCTTGTTTTCATAGGAATTGAAAGCGCAATAACCGCATTTATTTTCACAAAAAGGGATATGAATATATAAAATCATATTTATTTCACTCATTTTTACTTTATTTTAAGCAAAGCTTAAACTTGGAATTGTATCATTTTAAGATCATTTTGATAAATAAGGAGATGAACTATGAAAAAGGTTATTGTGGCTTTAGGCGTTTTAGCGTTCGCCAACGCGTTAATGGCAGCTGATGTTAAAGTGCTTGCTAAAAGTTGTGCCGCTTGCCATGGGGTTAAGTTTGAAAAGAAAGCCTTAGGTAAAAGCAAAATCGTTAACATGATGAGTGAAGCGGAAATTGAAAAAACTCTTATGGATTTTAAAAACGGCACCAATAAAAATCCTGTCATGACCGCGCAAGCTAAGAAATTGAGCGATGAAGACATCAAGGCTTTAGCTAAATACATCCCCACTCTCAAATAAACTCTCTTAATCTTAATAGTGCTATTTTGGCGCTATTAAGATTAGTTTCAAACCCTTTTTTCTTAATTTTTGATTTTAATGGCATTCTTAACCCTATTTAAAGCCAGCATACACTATAATACGATCTTACATCAAACAAGAAAGAGCTAGAATAAAGACCTATGCCACATAAAAAGTATCGTCCTAATGTTGCGGCTATTATTGTGTCGCCAGACTACCCTAATACATGCGAAATTTTTATCGCTGAGCGCGTGGATATTGAAGGAGCTTGGCAATTCCCCCAAGGGGGCATTGATGAGGGCGAGACCCCTTTAGAAGCGCTCCATAGGGAATTGTTAGAAGAAATTGGCACGAATGAGATAGAGATTTTAGCGCAATACCCCAGATGGATCGCTTATGATTTCCCAAGCAACATGGAACATAAATTCTATTCCTTTGATGGGCAAAAACAGCGCTATTTTTTAGTGCGCCTAAAGCGTGCGAACAACATTGATTTAAACAAACACACGCCAGAATTTAGGGCTTATCAATTCATTCATTTAAAGGATTTGCTTAAAAAAGTCGTTCCCTTTAAGCGTCAAGTGTACCGCCAAGTCATCGCTTATTTTAGAAGAGAGGGGTATTTGGGGTGTTAATCGTTCAAAAATACGGCGGCACGAGCATGGGTAGTATAGAAAGGATCCACAATGTCGCCCAAAGGGTTTTAGAAAGCGTCAAATTAGGGCATCAAGTCGTGGTGGTGGTTTCGGCGATGAGCGGCGAAACGGATCGGCTTTTAGAATTTGGCAAGAATTTTAGCCATAACCCTAACAAGCGAGAAATGGATAGGATCGTGAGCGTGGGGGAATTGATTTCAAGCGCGGCTTTGAGCATGGCGTTAGAGAGGTATGGGCATAGGGCTATTTCCTTGAGCGGGAAAGAAGCGGGTATTTTAACCAGCTCGCATTTTCAAAACGCTGTGATCCAATCCATTGACAACAAACGCATTAAAGATCTTTTAGAAAAAAACTACATTGTGGTGATCGCTGGGTTTCAAGGCGCTGATATTCATGGCGAAACGACAACTTTAGGGCGTGGGGGGAGCGATTTGAGTGCGGTCGCTTTAGCCGGGGCTTTAAAGGCGGATTTGTGTGAAATTTATACCGATGTGGATGGCGTTTATACCACCGATCCTCGCATTGAAGAAAAGGCTCAAAAAATCGCGCAAATCAGCTATGATGAAATGCTTGAACTAGCCTCTATGGGGGCTAAAGTGTTGTTAAACCGCTCGGTAGAATTGGCTAAAAAACTCAGCGTGAAATTGGTAACTCGCAACTCGTTTAATCATAGCGAAGGCACGCTCATTGTGGCTGAAAAAGACTTTAAAGGAGAACGCATGGAAACCCCTATTGTGAGCGGGATCGCATTGGATAAAAATCAAGCTCGTGTGAGCATGGAGGGCGTGGAAGATCGGCCTGGCATTGCCGCTGAAATCTTTGGCGCTTTAGCGGAGTATCGCATCAATGTGGATATGATAGTCCAAACGATCGGCAGAGACGGCAAAACGGATTTGGATTTCACGATCGTTAAAACCCAAATAGAAGAAACCAAGCAAGCCTTAAAGCCTTTTTTAGCGCAAATGGATTCCATTGATTATGATGAAAATATCGCTAAAGTTTCTATAGTGGGCGTGGGCATGAAATCGCATTCTGGGGTGGCGAGCATCGCTTTTAAGGCCCTAGCCAAAGACAACATCAATATCATGATGATTTCTACAAGCGAGATTAAAATTTCGGTTTTGATTGATATTAAATACGCGGAATTAGCCGTTAGAACTTTGCATGCGGTGTATCAATTAGATCAATGAAAAATTTCTATGATTGGATCAGGGAATTTGTGCGCGATCAGGGTGAGTTTATCGCTCAACAAAGCGGGTGGTTAGAATTAGAGCGTTCAAGCTATGCAAAACTCATCGCGCAAACCATTTCGCATGTGCTTAATGGCGGTTCGCTGTTAGTGAGCGTGGATTCTTCTAGACACTGGTTTTTAAACTACATTCTTTCCAATCTCAACCCTAAAGATTTAAAAGAGCGCCCTTTATTGTCTGTCATTGATTTCAACGCTTCTTCTTTCTACCCCAAAAATGACGCAAACCTTTCTCTAGCCACCATAGAGCTCACTTATCAAAGCCCCATGTTTTGGCATGTTGGCAAAATTGAAAACGAAGGCTTAAAAACAATACTATTAAGTAAAATCCCTAGTTTTTTATGGCTTTTTGAAGAGCTTAAAGAAGACTGCTTGCTTTTAAAAGAGCATGATAGTTTGCTAGATTATAAATTATTGCAACTCTTCAAACTCTTTGAAAACGCGCTTTTTAGCGTGCTATACAATAAGGTTACTTTGTGAAAAATTCCAACCGCCTTATTTATACGGACAATCTTGAAGAGAGTTTAGAAGAAGTTGCAAGCCTTTTTGAGCGCCACACTAAATTCTACACCGAGATTATTGAAAAAGACAAAAAGGTGATCAAAACTTTTAACAAGGATTTTAAAATAGAGCATGCCAAAGAAGTGATTTCAAAGGCCCACCTCAAACACAGCGCATTGAACGCCTTTTTAATCGCTGCCCCTAGTTACGGGATAGAAGCCCAAAACGCGCTCTTAAAAATCTTAGAAGAGCCTCCGAATAATGTTTGTTTTATCATGTTTGCTAAAAGCCCAAACCATGTTTTAGCCACCATTAAATCCCGCCTAATCAAAGAAGACAGACGCCAAAAAATCCCTCTAAAACCTTTAAATTTGGATTTATCTAGGTTGGATTTGAAAGATATTTATGCGTTTTTAAAGGAATTAGACAAAGAAAATTTTGATTCTAGAGAAAATCAAAGGGAAAAAATTGAAAGCCTGTTAGAGAGCATCAACAGATGTCAAATCTGTTTAAACGAGCAAGAATTGCAAGCCTTTGATTTAGCGATCAAGGCTAATAGCTCTTATTACAAGCTGAGCTACAATCTTTTGCCCTTGCTTCTAAGCCTTTTGCCTAAAAAGAGATCGCCATGACTTTAAAACGCCTTAACCCTGATGCGTTAAAAAACGCCCTCCAAAAAATAGGCCCAGAAAAGATCGCAAAAGATCGCATGCACCAAAAAGGCGTTAGCTTGATCTTTGAAATCCAGCATTTGCCCTTAAGCGCTGCATTGATTTTAAAGCAAGAAGCCATCAGCGTTGGAGGCGATTTTGCCACGCCAAAAGATTGCATTTTGGCTAAAGAGCCTTTTTATGATGGGGTGTTGATTGTGAGCGCTAACCAATTAGAGCGCTTGATTGTGAAGTGTTATTCCCAACCCTTTGGGCTTAAACGTTTAGCGCAAGAATTAAAAAGCCACCTCAAAGCCCCTAAACCTAACGCCCCACAGATCATGGCAATTTTAAACCTCACGCCGGATAGTTTCTACGAAAAGAGCCGTTTTAATAGCAAAAAAGCGCTTGAAGAGATTTATCAATTATTGGAAAAAGGCATCACGCTCATTGATATAGGCGCGGCCAGTTCAAGACCACAGAGTGAAATCATTGATCCAAAAATAGAGCAAGAGCGCTTGAAAGAAGTTTTACTAGAAATCAAATCCCAAAAACTCTACCAATGTGCCCATTTTAGCATAGACACCTACCATGCCAAAACCGCCCGAATGGCTTTGGAGCATCATTTTTCCATCCTTAATGATGTGAGCGGTTTTAGTAGCGTTGAAATGCTAGAAGTCGCAAGGGATTACAAGCCTACTTGCATTTTAATGCACTCTCAAAAAACCCCCAAAGACATGCAAGAAAATGTGTTTTACCATAATTTATTTGATGAAATGGATCGCTTTTTTAAAGACAAGCTAGAGGTTTTAGAAAAATACGCGCTTCAAGATATTGTTTTGGATATTGGGTTTGGATTCGCTAAATTAAAAGAGCATAATTTGGCCTTAATCAAGCATTTAAGCCACTTCCTCAAATTCAAAAAACCCTTACTGGTGGGAGCGAGCCGTAAAAACACCATCGGGCTTATCACTGGGCGTGAAGTTCAAAACCGACTCGCTGGCACTTTAAGCTTGCATTTAATGGCGTTGCAAAATGGAGCGAGCGTTTTAAGAGCGCATGACATTGATGAGCATATTGATTTAATCAAAGTGTTTAAGAGCTTGGAAGAAACGGATTAAATAAAATTTTTGGCTTTGATTTTAATGAATGTTAGTTATTATGAAAAATGCTAAAAGTATTTTTAAGATTAAATAATAAAGAGCTTGATTTTAATCAAGCGATAGCCTCGTTAAAAAAGCGATCTTTTAGGGTTAGGCGGGTTTTAGTTGGGGATTAAGGGGAGAATTATTTTAAAATACCCTCTATCCCCTTAAGAGTTTTATCATAAAATAAAATCTAGTTATCTATATTTAATTAAAAACAGAAACGGATTAATTTTTGTTTTTAATCCTAATGTTTAAGATGATAGATCTTTAATCTTTTAAACCCAAACACTAAAGATGTTTGGGGATTTCTGCTTGGGTGGTTTAAAGAACCACATCCATCGTTGAAGCGTTATTATAAGCGTTTTGATAGCGTTGCAAAAAATCGTTATGGTTGGTAGCGTTAAAAGTTTGTAGGGCTTTCTTGTGCAAGCCATTCACCGGTTGTTTGGGAGCGCTTTCCACTTCTTTAGAGAATTTCCCGTTATAAAAATCCGTCAAGCTATAAAGCGATTGGGCCGCAAGGCGTTTTTGGCTCTCATCCATTCCTGCCGTCGCCCTTAAAAAAGCCTCATACTCCCTATCGCTCATCAATTCTAAAACCAAAAAGCCATAAGTCTCTCGCTTGTCAGGGTTAAAGGGGAGGTTTTCTGTAAGAGCGTCTTTTTTTTCTCGCTCTGCTTTTTCTACGCCTTCAACAGGGGCTAAATCCTCTTTAGGAGCGCTTTTTGAATTTAAAAGCCCATAGAGGTTAGAATCAAATTGGTTGATAGAAGAAACGGCCATGCGAATTTCCTAGAATTGAATTTTACGATGATTTAAGCAAAATCCATTCCATAATGAGACGAAGTTACTGCAAATATTTTCCAACAAAAGACTTAAAAAGCGCCAGATTAAAAGAGTTTTCTAATTGTCTCCAGCGTTTAAACCCTTAAAAAAGGGTCTAGGAGTTTATTTTCAAAAAGGATTCGTGTTTTTATGTTTTCATATTTCTATTAAGGAGTCTTGAAATGCTGAAGCTTTCTAGAATAAATTCTAGATAAAAACAAAGGCAAAAACTCCTAGAACATTGTTATAACATGATTTGATAAATTAATGCAACTTTTATGCATTTAGAGCTGAAAAACTTTAAGTCTTAATTAGAGATTTTAGGTTAAACTACCCCTAAAATCTTTATTGATGAGTAAAAGGCATGCGTAATACCATTTTATTTGGCGTTTCAATGATACTCTTGGCGAATTTATGCTTTGGGATCATGAGCGCGTTTGTTAAAATCACAGCGGATTATTTTTCCCCTATGGAAAATGTGTTTTACCGCTCCATTACCATGACGCTTTTACTTTTGCTCGTCTATCCTTTCAAGCCCTACCGCATAAGGAGTTACAAGCAAGGCGGTTTTAAAAAACTCGCTTTTAGGGTTGTTGTGGGGGGTTTAGCGATGCTAGCGTTTTTTTATAATATTGAAAAAATTTCGCTCGCCACCGCAACGGCTTTCTCGCAATGCGCGCCTATTTATACGGTGCTTCTTTCTCCTTTGCTTTTGAAAGAAAAGCTCAAAAAAAGCGCATTAATTTCCGCATGCATTGGGCTAGTGGGCGTGGTGCTCATTTCAGATCCTAGCGTGGAAAATGTAGGGCTAATTGAAATTATTATGGGTCTATTGAGTGGGGTCTTTGTGTCTTTGGCGTATATCACTTTAAGGGATTTGAGAGAGTATTACGACAAGCAAGCCGTGATTTTAGCGTTCGCCTTTGGCATGAGTATTCTTGGGTTAGCGGGCATGTTCATTGACATTCCTTTTTTATCCACAGGCATTCACATGCCCAGAAAAGAAGATATTTTGTGGATTTCTTTAATAGGGATTAGCGGGACTTTAGGGCAGTATTTCTTAACCTATGCTTACATGAACGCTCCTGCTGGGATCATTGCCCCCATTGAATACACCCGCATTGTTTGGGGGCTTTTGTTTGGGCTGTATTTAGGCGATAAATTTTTGGATCTTAAAAGCTCTTTAGGGGTGGCTTTGATTTTATTTTCAGGCTTACTCATCGCCTTGCCCGCTCTTTTAAAAGAATTAAAAAATTATAAATCATGCAACTGAACCCCTTACAAAGCGCGCTGTTATATTTTAATTTCTTTATTTATCCGGCGAAAAAAACAAGGAGCTTTGATTTAAACGATTTGATTTTTATTGTCATGGCTTTTTTAGTCCTGGCTTTAGGGTTATGGATGAGCGAAGAAATTTCTATCAGTTACAATGAAGCGAAAGACTTTTTTTATAGCAACGCTTGGTTTGTTCAAATCGCTCAAAAAAGCACGGAAATCTTGGGTCAAAACGATTTAGCGTTAAGATTGCCTTTTTTACTCTCTCACATCACCAACATGTTTTTATTCTATCTCATAGGGCGAAACCTTTTAAAAAAGCCTAAAGACGCCCTTTATGTGGTCTTAACTTACGCTTTATTGCCTGGAGTGAATCTCTTTGCAATCTTGTTATCTAAAAGCGTGTTAGTGTTAAATCTTGGGCTTTTAATTAGCTATTTGCATGTCAAAACCCAAAAAATCCCCTATTTAGCCATTGGCGCTTGCTCGTTTTTAGACGGTGCGTTCGTTCCCCTTTTACTAGGGGTTGTTATCTACGCTTTAAAAAGGCGCTACTTTAAAAGCGCGATCTTTGCTTTGGTTTGTTTGGGTGTGAACACCGCTCTTTTCAATGACAATTTTAAGGGCTTGCCCAGTGGGTATTTTATAGACACTTGCTTGGAACTCATGCTTTTGTATTCGCCCTTATTTTTTCTCTACTACCCTTATACGCTCTATAAAGCCCTTTTTGATAAAAAGCCATCGTTATTAGCGTTTATGAGCACGAGCGGTTGGCTTTTCCCTTTGCTTTTGAGCATGCGCCAAGAAATAGATTTGAAAACTTTCGCCCCCCTAGCTTTAATCGGTTTGCCCTTATTCATTAAAAGCGCTTTAAATAGCCTTAGGGTGCGTTTGAAGGAATTTAGGGGGCAGTATTATTTGCGCGTTTTTAGCCTGTATCTTTTAATGCTCACTGAAACGCTCTTTTTGTGGGGGAGTAAAATTTCTGGCGCTAATGAAAAATTATTAAACCGGCATTTTTTAGCCAAAGAAGTCGCTATAGCTTTGCAATTAAGAGGCATCCATCAAATCCGCACCAATGACAAACAACTCGCTTTAAGGCTTCAATTCTATGGCATTAAAGAAGGGGGGAGATTGAGACTGATGAACACCAAGATTTCTAAAAAACGCCCGGATATTAAAATCATCTACGCTGATAAAATTCTACAATCCTATAGTTTGGTGCACCATTAACCCATTCTTTAAAAAGCATTTTATCTAAAGAATGATAAAATACACTCTAAAAATAAATAAAATACGCGAGAAAAATCATGAGACTCAAACTAACCCATATAAACCATATAAGCCATAAGATTGCCAACGACTTTACCCATTCAAAACTATTAGAATTAAAAGCCCCTAGGGAATTGTTGTGCACCTTGATAGAAGAAATTTTGGAAAAAAGCGTTAAAAAAGAAAACGCCATAGATGAGCAAGCCAGAGAGCTTTTAGAAGAAAACACGGACGAAATAGAATTCATGCGCATGGACGAAAGGCAACTTTTTTGGATGATTAAAAGACAAATCGCTCAAAAAGAAGGCTTTCATTTGTTCTGGGAAGAAAGGTGCAACGATTTATCGCACCAGATTTTGAATAAAATCTTAGATGAAGATTTGATCATGTTTAGCGTGTCGGAGAATTTGATAAGAAACTTGATTTACAAATCCATTGACACCTATTCTAAAGCGTATGAAAGCATTGAAAACGAAGTGCATGAAAAAATCAAGCATTACAAACGCAAATTGCCCGTAGGGAGCGATGAATACGAGCTTGTGTTTGAAAGGCTCTATGAAGAAGAATTAAGACGCAAAGGCTTTTTGTAATGGTCTCTCTCTATTTAGAAAACGGGCTTTTTTTGCAAGCGCAAAGTTTTGGGGCTAGTGGCACGCAAGTGGGCGAGCTTGTTTTTAACACTTCCATGAGCGGCTATCAAGAAGTCATTAGTGATCCTAGCTATAAGGGGCAATTTGTGGTTTTTAGCATGCCAGAAATTGGGGTCGTGGGCACCAATTCTAAAGACGATGAATCCTTTTTTTCATGTGTAGGGATTTTAGCGCGCCATTACAACGAATTTTTTTCTAACTCAAGGGCGGATTTTAGCTTGAGCGCTTACTTGAAAGAGCGCGGCGTTTTAGGGATTTGTGGGGTTGATACTAGGAGTTTGATTAAAATTTTACGCCATCATGGGTGCTTGATGATGGTGGCTTCCACGATAGAGCATGATAAAAACACGCTTGAAGAGATTCTAAAAAACGCCCCTAGAATTTCTCACTCTCCCTTAGTGTCTAGCGTTTCCACACAAAAAATAATAACCCACGAACGCGCGACTTTTGATTTCAAAACCTTAGATTACAAGCCTTTTGATAAAAAAACCTCTCATAAAACTATCGCTGTGCTAGACTTTGGGGCTAAGGGCAATATCTTAAATGAGCTTCAAAATGTGGGGTTAAAAGCCCTTATTTACCCGCACCACACCAAAGCTAACGAGCTGATTAAAGCTTATGAAAAAAAAGAAATCCATGGGATTTTCCTCTCTAACGGGCCAGGCGATCCTTTGAGTTTGCAACAAGAAATTGGAGAAATCAAACAACTCATTGGCGCTAAAATCCCTATGTTTGGCATTTGTTTGGGGCATCAATTGCTCTCTATCGCGCAAGGCTACCCCACCTATAAGCTCAAATTTGGTCACCATGGGAGCAACCACCCCGTTAAAAACCTAGAAACAAACGCCGTTGAAATCACCGCACAAAACCACAACTACTGCGTCCCTGAAGCCATTGAAAACATCGCTATTATCACGCACCGAAACCTTTTTGACAACACCATTGAAGGCGTGCGCTATAAAAACGCCCCCATCATCTCCGTCCAGCACCACCCAGAAAGCAGCCCCGGCCCTAAAGAAAGCCATTATATTTTTAAAGAATTTGTGAAATTGTTAGAGGGTTTTTAAGGGTTTTTAAAGCAACGCCCATAGAGATTGAAAGCGCTTTAAAAATAGATTTAAATCTTTTTATTAAAAAATCTCGCATTTACCCTAAATTGGTTTTGATGCAATACTATTCTCTCGCAATAATTATTATTGTTATTGCGACAAAACTTTTTAGAAGGAGTTATTATGGGAAGTATCGGTAGTATGGGCAAACCTATTGAAGGGTTTTTAGTGGCAGCCATTCAGTTTCCTGTGCCAATTGTCAATAGCCGTAAGGATATTGAAAACAACATTGAAAGCATTATTAGAACCTTGCATGCGACTAAGGCGGGGTATCCGGGAGTGGAGCTTATCATTTTCCCTGAGTATAGCACGCAAGGTTTGAATACCGCTAAGTGGCTCAGCGAAGAATTTTTGCTAGATGTCCCCGGTAAAGAGACAGAGCGATACGCTCAAGCGTGTAAAGAGGCGAAAGTTTATGGTGTTTTTTCAATCATGGAACGCAATCCTGATTCTAACAAAAACCCCTACAACACCGCCATCATCATTGATCCGCAAGGTAAAATCATTCTAAAATACCGCAAGCTATTCCCATGGAATCCTATTGAACCATGGTATCCTGGGGATTTAGGAATGCCTGTGTGCGAGGGGCCTGGTGGATCAAAATTGGCCGTGTGCATTTGCCATGATGGCATGATTCCAGAGCTCGCTAGAGAAGCGGCTTATAAAGGGTGCAATGTGTATATCCGCATTTCAGGCTATAGCACTCAAGTCAATGATCAATGGATTTTAACTAACCGCTCTAACGCATGGCACAATTTGATGTATACCGTGAGCGTGAATTTGGCCGGCTATGATAATGTCTTTTATTACTTTGGCGAAGGGCAAATCTGTAACTTTGATGGCACGACCCTTGTTCAAGGGCACCGCAACCCTTGGGAAATTGTAACTGGGGAAATCTATCCTAGAATGGCAGACAACGCCCGCTTAAGCTGGGGATTAGAAAACAACATTTACAACTTAGGCCATAGAGGGTATGTGGCTAAACCGGGCGGAGAACATGACGCAGGCTTAACCTACATCAAAGACTTGGCCGCCGGTAAATACAAATTGCCTTGGGAAGATCACATGAAAATCAAAGACGGCTCTATCTATGGCTATCCTACCACCGGTGGGCGTTTTGGGAAATAACCCCTAACCTTATATTTTTGCTAGAACCTACCTTAAAAGGTTCTAGTTTCCCCATTTTTTAAACAATGAGAGAATATTGAAAAGATTTATCCCTATTGGATAAAGGCAAAGTCAAATCAATAAGAAATTATTCTCATCTCTTATTTTTCAATCCCAAAAGAATTTTTATAATCAACTATCAGTCATCTAACATGCTAACTATCCATACATTTGCCAACAAAGAAGTGAAAAACGATTTCACGCATTCCTTATGCATTTTTTTATACGATTTTATACGATTTGAAAACATGGAACAAACGCTAAAAATCATCGTTAGTTAAAAAAACTATCAACATCATCATCGTCATCGTCGCTAAAAATAGACACTATCACATATAAAAGAAAAAGAATAATGAGTGGAGGGAAAACAAAACAAAGCCCAATGTAAAGCACAGCACCAAGACAACCTCCAACCCATTTAAAAAACTTAATAATCATGCAGCAAACCCTTTAAACGCCAAATGTTGGAGTGTATCGTTTTTTTGTTTGTCAAGGGGTGGTGGTTAAAAAAAATACGATTGAATGTTTTATAGAATAAAATGATAGTATTGATAATGATTAAAGTTTAGCCCCTAATTTTAGCGCCCCTAACAAGCCTTCCACATTCAACCCCAACCCCACGCTTAAATTCTTGCTTGAGCTTATAATATAGGGCTTATGAAAGTCTTCCAAACGCACACAGCCCGCGCTTTCTTGCCACAAACCGCTTTCTAAATACCTTTCTACTTCGCTCCAATCAAACGCCCCTAAACGCGCTCTAAAAACCGATAAATCCAGCCATTCTAATTTAGGAGAAATCAAGGCAGAGCAGGTTAAAATTTCTATTTCATTGCCATTTTGGAGTTTTAAAAATTCAAGGGCTTCTTGTTTGTTTTTGGCTTTTCGTTGCATTTGGCCATTCACGCTCACCACGCTATCAGCGACCACGATAGCGCAATGATTGGCAACTAGCGTTTTAGCTTTTTCTAATTTCCCCTTGCACGCCCAATAAACAAACTCCCTAGGATCTGCAACTTTCAAGCTTTCTTCATCAAAATCTAGCGCTTTTTGTTTGAATGAAATCCCATGCTCTTTTAAAAGATTGGATCTAGCGCTAGACTGAGAGCCTAAAATCAATTCCATGCTATTTTTCTAAAGCTTTTAAAGCGGTATTTTTCGCTGCATTAAGCGCGGCTTGCAATTTTTCAATATCCTTACCTCCAGCGCTCGCAAAATCGTCTCTTCCGCCCCCTTTACCCCCTAAAATTTGCGCCACTTCATTAGCCCACGCATGCGCTTTTATAGGGGCATTTTTCACCCCGCATGCTAGGCTGATGCGTTCATTTTCTTGTTTGAACACCATAGCGAGCAATTTTTCATGCTTGTTTTTTAACCGGTCAATCATTTCTTTCACATCGCCTTGATCCACTACGCCCACCACCACGCTTGTGCCATTAATGGTTTCAATGGGTAAATCCATAGGGGCGGGCGTTTTTTGGCTGTTTTTCACGCTCTCTTTGAGCTTGTTAATGCCGGCTATCACATCGTTATTTTTCAATAAAATCCTAGCGTTTTTAAGCTCTTTATTCTCTTCTTTAGCCAGTTGGTAAAAGGCTTTCCCGCACACCGCTTCAATACGCCTGACCCCACTGCTCACTCCGCTTTCTTTAAGGATCCTAAACCCCCCAATAAGCCCGGTATTTTCCACATGAATGCCCCCACACAATTCAATGGACGCTTCCTTAAAGCTCACCACCCGCACATTTTCAGCGTATTTTTCACTAAACAACGCTAACGCCCCCTTATCTTTGGCTTGATTTAAAGGCATATGCTCCACTTGGCTATTTAAATGCTTGAAAATTTGAGCGTTGACTAAATCTTCTACTTGTTCTAACTCTTCATCATTGAGCGCTTTAGGATGCGAAAAGTCAAAGCGCAATCGTTTGGACTCCACCAAACTCCCCGCTTGACTCACATGCGAGCCTAACACTTCTCTTAAGGCGCTTTGCAATAAATGCGTCGCGCTATGGTGTTTGGCAATTTCTAAGCGTTCATCGCTCACTTGCGCGATCACTTGTTCGCCTTTTTTTAGCACTTTTTTGATTTGAAGGAGCGAAAAATTAAGCCCAAAAAAGTTTTTTGTATCCAACACTAAAGCCGCTTCTTCATTGCCCTTTAAAAGTGCGCCCCTATCGCCTATAGCCCCCCCACCTTCTGCGTAAAAAGGGGTTTTTTCTAACAACACCCAAACTTCTTGATTAGGATTTGCTTCTGTTATTTCTTTAAAATCGCTATCAAAAAACCCTAAAGCTTGGCTAGAACATTCTGTCGTTTCATACCCCACGAAGATATTAGGTGCATAAGCGTTTAAAATGGCGCTAAAATCGGCGTTGTTTTGCTTGCCTTTCCATGAGGCTTTAGAGCGTTTCACCTGCTCTTGCATGCAACTTTCAAAACCTTGCATATCCACGCACGCCCCATGGCTTCTTAGCATGTCGTTTGTCAAATCCAAAGGGAAACCAAAAGTGTCATACAGCTTGAAAGCGATCTTGCCATCAAAGATTTTATTATCATTCAAATGCTTTAAAGACAAATTGAATAATTCCATGCCAGATTCCAAAGTCTCTAAAAAGCGCTCTTCTTCTTCAAAGCACTCTTTCATCACCATGTCTTTAGACTCTTTCAAATACGCATGCGTGTTGGCAAATTGTTCGCACACCACGCCCACGACTTTGTATAAAAACGCTTCTTTCAAGCCCATTAAATACCCATGCCTTAAAGCGCGCCTTAAAATACGCCTTAAAACATAGCCACGGCCTTCCTTATTAAAATGCACCCCTTGAGCGAGCAAAAACGCCACCGCCCTTGCATGATCGGCTACCACTCTAAAGCTTGGCTGAAATTCGCTCGCATAATCCAAGCTTGTAAGCTCGCTGATTTCTTTCATTAAGGGTGCAAATAATGAAGAATCAAAATTATTGAGCTTATGTTCTAAAAGCGCTTGCACCCTTTCTAACCCCATGCCCGTATCAATGCTAGGCTTTGGCAAGGGGGATAAAACGCCATCATTAGAGCGTTCGTATTGCATGAACACTAAATTCCAAATTTCTAAAAACCTATCGCCCTCGCCCCCAAAATAATCCTCACTCCCCTTAAAGTGTTTTTCGCCTTGATCAATATAAATTTCACTGCAAGGCCCACAAGGCCCGCTATCGCCCATTTGCCAGAAATTATCTTTATCGCCCATTTTTTTAATCCTGTCAAAAGGCACAAACTTTTCCCACAATTTAACGGCTTCATCGTCTTTCTCATGCACGCTGATATGCAAATCTTTAGGCTTAAACCCCAAATTTTTGGTTACAAATTCCCACGCAAACAAAATCGCTTCTTCTTTGAAATAATCCCCAAAAGAGAAATTCCCTAACATTTCAAAAAGCGTGTGGTGTCTTGCGGTGTAACCGACATTTTCTAAATCGTTATGCTTGCCTCCTGCGCGCATGCATAGTTGCGAGCTTGTCGCTCTAGGAATGCTAGGGCGTGGCACAATCCCAGTAAAAATATCTTTAAATTGCACCATGCCAGCGTTAGTAAAAAGCAAGGTAGCATCATTAGGCACTAAAGGCATGCTAGGATAAATTGCATGCCCTTTATTTTGAAAAAATTGTAAAAATTCGTTGCGAATGTCCATGGGTATTCCTTTTTGTCGTTTTATCGCGCTTTTTAAGGCTATTTTATAGCGCTTTTAAGTTGTTTTTTTAAAAAGATAGTTTATTATACTTTAAACATCCAAAATAAAGGAGAAAACCATGTTCCATGAATTTAGAGACGAAATCAGCGTGTTAAAAGCGAATAATCCGCATTTTGATAAGATTTTTGAGAAACACAACCAGCTTGATGATGACATTAAAACCGCCGAGCAACAAAACGCTAGCGATGCAGAAATCAGCCACATGAAAAAACAAAAATTGAAACTAAAAGATGAAATCCACAGCATGATCATAGAGTATAGAGAAAAGCAAAAATTTGAGCATGCTTAAACATTCATCTTTTTAAAACACGCTCAAACGCTTTTGAAGGCGTTTGGCTTGCGATTTTATTAGATCTGCTAAACTTAACCCCTTGATTTCAAATTAAAGCGTTAAGTTGCTTTTAACTTCAATGTTTTTCTATTTTTAAAAAATGGGTTTTAAAATTTTGTTTTATCGTTTTAGATCTGATTTTGTTGTAAAAATCATTTTCTTAAGTTTTATTTAAAATATTTAAAAACGCATTTTCTTAAAGAATAGAGAGTATTTTGAAACCATTCCCCCCTACAAACCCCAACCAAAAACCCCTAAAAAGAGCGCTTTTAAAGAGATTGTTGCTTGATTACACAAACTTTTTATTGTTGGTTATAAAAAACGCCTTTGAGTGTTTTTTGTGATTAGCGTTTGAAAATAAAAACATTGTTTTGCAAAAAAATAAAAAGAATTAGAAAGATAAAAGCTCTGTTAGTAAAAGAAAAAGTTTAAAAAAATAAAAACTTTGTCAGTGAGAAAAAACTTTATGAGCAAAAAACAATCGTTTTAGATCTTATTTTGTTGTAAAACTTATTTTCTTAAGTTTTATTTAAAATAGTGAAAAACTTATTTTCTTAAAGAATAGGGTGGATTTTGAAACTGGTTTTTTTCATAACATTCTCCTTTTTAAAATGGGTTTGAAATTTGATGCATTGGACATGCATGGGGTGTATTATAGCGTAAAAGCGTTTTTTTTTTTTGTAATTTGGAGAAAATTTTAGAATTTTTGCACTTTTTTATGTTTTTTGCGCTTTTGTTGGGGTGGCATCGGTGGGGTTGAAAACTACCGCTTGACTAAAATCAAGCTTTTTGATCTTGCCTTAAAAATGATTTTTAACGCTTTTTAATAATTTAATGTTTAACAAAAGCCAAACACGATTAAAACCAAAGGGGGCATGCCCCCTTATTAGTTCTAATCAAACGCTTAATGCTGTTTAAAAGGGCTATCCACGACTTTTTTCCTGTCCACAATGTAGGGGATTAAGGCCATGTGGCGGGCTCTTTTAATCGCTACTTCCACCCTTTCTTGCCACTTTTTGCTATTACCCGTCAATCTCCTGGGCATGATTTTATAGCGCTCTGATAGTGTGTGCTTGAGCATGTCCAAATCTTTATAGTCAATAAAGCTGATTTTAGCTTCAGTGTATTTGCAATAGCGTTTTGAATAGCGTTTTCTTTCCATAATGTCTCCTTAAATTTTCACCCTTAAAAGGGGATTTCTTCTTCATCAATGTTGATTTCAGGCACGCTGTTTTGGTATTTAGACGGCTGTGCCTGCAAATTCTCTTTAGCGTAAGCGTTTTGTGGATAACTAGGGGCTTGGTTAAAAGGATCCTGGCTAGGAGCGTTATAATTGGTAGGATAAGCGTTGTTGGAATTCTCATGCATCATGCTATCTTGCATGGCGTTCGCTTGGGGATTGTCTGACTTTTTATCCATAAATTGCAACGAGTCCGCTGTGATAGTGTGGCGGGAATTTTTTTTGCCCGTTTGATCCATCCAACTCTCATAAGTCAAACGCCCTTCTATCAAAACGCTTGACCCCTTGCTCAAATACTGGTTAGCGATTTCAGCCGTTCGCCCAAACAGACGCACGTCTATAAAGCACACTTCTTCGCCCAGCGTGCCATCTTGTTTTTTAAAACGCCTGCTTGTCGCTAAACCTATTGTAGCTGCAGCCGAACCGCTAGGCAAATATTTCAACTCCACATTCCTAGTCAAACGCCCTACCATAATCACTTTATTAAACATGATAAGCCCCTATTTTTCACTCGCTATGAGATTCTTTACTTCCTGCTTCCTCTGTGTGATGAGAGTGCGTGTGTTCGGTTTTTTCGTGTTTTTCTTTAGCGTGTGATGGCTTTTTATTCGCCCTATCCACTAACGCATGCCACGCCTCTACTTCTTTCTTGCTTTCGTATTTGATCACAATGAAACGCAACACATCTTCATTAATGCGATACAATCTTTCAAGCTCCAAAATCATTGACGGCTCTGCCTTGAAATACATCACATAATAATAGCCTCTTTTATGCTTTTTGATTTCATAAGCTAGATTACGCATGCCCATATCCAGGCTCGTTTCAATCACGCCGTGATGCTTAGTGATCACTTCTTTATAAAACTCAATCTTTGATTTAATCTCTTCTTCTACTAAAGTAGGTTTGAGAATAAACATCGTTTCATAATGCCTCATCCATTCTCCTTGTGGTTGTATAGCCCTTTTTTTACTAAAAAAGAGCAAGGTCTAAAAAACTTTTGATTATACCTTTCTTTCGCTTGTTTTTGGATTAAATTTGGTTTTATTGAAATATTGAACCTAAAATCTAAAAACACCTTTCAGTATTTTCAAGGATTAATAATCTTTTGAATTTGGGTCAAATACAAAAAGCCTAGTTCCTTTTGCCCTTGCATGCTTTGAATGTGCCACAATCTAAAAATTTCAAAAACCCTTTTATAGCCGGCCTCTTTCAAACGCAGGGCGTTTTTAGCGTAATTTTCAGCAATTTCTTTAGGGGGAGCGTAGCCTAAAACCTCTTTAGCGTCCATTGAACCGGTCGTTTTAATGCGAGCGAAAAATAAAAAAAGCTGGTAAAAATACCTTTCCAAACCCCTTAAAATATCCGCATCCCTCTTGCCCTCTTTTAATAAATAATCATAAATATCAAGAACGCTTTTTTTAAGAAAAAGCCCTAAAATGAGCTTTTGCAAATCCATATCCCCCGCATTGGAGCTTAGTTCTTGAATGTCTTCTAAAGTGATGGGCGCATTTAAAATCGCTAGTTTGTCTAAATCGTTAAACGCAACGCCTAAATCTTCGTTATTGATTTCAAAAAGAGCGTTTAAAAGATGGCTGCTGATGTCTAAATGTAAAAAATTAGCCCTTTCTTGCAAGAATTTCAAACTCTCCCAAGTTTTAGGGGTAAAAAAGCGCGCGCAAACCGCTTCATCTCTCAAGGGGCTTTTTTGGAAAAATTTAACGATAGCTTCACTGCTGTATTTGTATTTGGTGGTGTCGCTTTTAGCGTTATAAAGCCCTATGATAAGCCTGTTATGGCTAGGCCGCTCTAGGGCTTTTAAAAAAAGATTAATATCATTTTCTTTAAATTTCTTATGCAATGCAAAGTCTAGTTTTAAAACAACCAAACTGCTCTCGCCAAATAAAGAATTTTGCTCTAAAAGGGTCGCAATCTGGTTTTTTTCATAATCGCTCGCATAAAAAAGCGAAGTTTCTATGTTAGGGTTATTGAGTTTAATGAGTGAGCCAATCGCTTGAGCGTAATAATGGATGAAAAAATCAAACTCCCCATACAAAAACACCGCTTTAGGGAGACGTTGTTTTAAATACTGATCCAAATCTTTACGATACATGCTCTTTAATCCTTTCTGTGATTTCGCCCCTAACTTGCCCTAAAATCAAATTAGCATGCGTGATTTTAACGCGCACCTTTTCTAAGGGTTTAAAAATCTTGTTCGTTTTCACTAAAACCTTAAGCCCCACCCACTCTTTTAGCCCCACGATCACCCAATCTTTAATTTCTAAAACAACGCCCAAAAACTCTTTTTCTAAATGCTCTAAGGCTAAGCGGGCGAATTTGCGTTTGACAAAATCCCTTTCAATCAAAGCAACTTTTTTTTGTAAAGCGTTCAACTCAGAGCATAATTCAGGCATTTCTTCTAACAAATACGAGCAGCCTTTAGCTTGATAAAACAACAATTCTTTTAAAAGCCTGTGCAAGGCTAGATCGCTGTATCGTCTAATGGGCGAAGTGAAATGCGTATAGCTAGCAAACCCCAAACCAAAATGGCTTTCTTGCATGGGGCTATAAAGGGCTAAATTTTGAGATTTAATCATTAAGCGCGAAATTTCTCTTTCTGCATTCTTTTCTTGGGCTATTTTTAAGGCATGCTCTAAAAAAGGAAAAAAACCCATGCCTTTAGGGCGCATGATTTCATAATCAAAAAGCTTGCCGTAGAGGCGTTTTTGCTGCTCTAAACTTGGCTCTTTATGGGTGCGGTATATCCCCCTATTGTGAAAGTATTTATCTAATAATCTCGCGCTAGACTGGTTGGCTAAAAGCATGGCTTCTTCTATAAGGGTGTGTGCATCGCTTTCTTGTTGCGTTTCAATCTTTTCTATACGCCCTTCTTGGTTTAAATACAGCTTGTTTTCAAACGAATTGAAATTAAACCCTTTTTTCAAACGCTCCTTTTTTAACTTCAAAGCCATTTCTAAAAACCCTAAAAGGCTTTGTTGCAAATCTTTATCTAAAGCGCTTTGATTAGCGCTTAAAAAATGATTGATCTCTTCATAAGTGCAATTAGCCCTAACTTCAATAACGCCTTGAGATAATTGAGCGTTTTTCACATCGTCTAAAGGGATTTCATACACCAAAGCCAAGCGTTTTTCAAACGCCTTTAATGAGCATGCCCCTTGAGACAAACTCAAAGGCAGCATGGGATAGACGCTATTAGGGAAATACACGCTAAAGCCCCTAAGCCTAGCTTCTTTATCCAAACTGGAATATTTCGGCACCAATTCGCTCACATCAGCAACCGCCACAAACAAAACCCTTTTTTCTGGATCATAAAAAATCGCATCGTCAAAATCTTTAGCGTCTTTGGGGTCAATGGTGATAAAAGGGATATGAGAATAATCCACCCTATTTTTAAAATCGCTCGCTTTAAGTTGCGCGTAGCGTTTGGCTAAATCCAAGCAATCTTTTGAAAACTCTTTCACTCTGTCAAAAAGGCTTAAAGAAAGGTTTTCATCTATCAAAGGATCTTCTAAAGCCCCTAAAACCTCGCTGATCTCACGCTTTTTAAGATCCACTTTCACTACGCAATGCCTGGGCAATTCCAATAAGGATTTTTGGCTGTGTTTTAAGATAAGGGCTTTTTTAAAAGGCTCTTTAAAAGGGATAGCCACAATTTGGTTGTTTTCTTTTGCCAAGTAGGCGATTATCGTATGGTCTTCGTTTAAAAAAGCGGCTTTAAAAAAGGCTGTGGGGCGTTTTTTAAAATATTCTATTTCACATAAAATTAGCGCGTCTGTTTTAAAAGATGGGGGTAAGTTTTTGATTAAAGGGTCTTTAGGGTAATTCCTCGCTAAAGAAATCAAAAACGCCTTATTTTTTACCCGTTCAATCCTGCCTATATCAAAGCCTTCTTTTAGAATATAGCGTTCCTTTTTGAACTCAATTGCTTCTTTTAAAACGCCTTTTTCTATTAAGGGGGCGAATCGTTTAGGGATCTTTTTAACCCCAAAAAACAGGCTTCTTAAAAACCCTTGCATCCAAAAACACTTTGCATGATTTCAAACGCTTTTGAATAAGAGATTTTAAAAGAGCTGAATTTTTCAAAACTTAAAGAGGCTTGATAAATGAGCATGTCTTTCCCGTCTTGAAAGGGGAGTTTTAATTCTTTAGCCAGAGCCAAAAAGGGCGTTAAAAACCCATACGCCAAATCATAAGCGAGCTTACCCTCTTTAAAATACCCTTTCAAAACCTCTCTATCCAAAGGCAATTCGTGATTCAAACTCGCTGAAGTGGCGTTAATGATTAAATCAAAAGCGGCCTTAGGAGCGTTAGTAAAACATGCACAACCCAAGTTTTGGAAAAAATCCAAGCCCCTAGTGGAGCGGTT
Source organism: Helicobacter pylori (assembly GCF_001653455.1). Lineage (NCBI taxonomy): Bacteria > Pseudomonadati > Campylobacterota > Epsilonproteobacteria > Campylobacterales > Helicobacteraceae > Helicobacter > Helicobacter pylori. The sequence goes on from NZ_CP011486.1 coordinate 1,211,922, forward strand.
CAACACGCTCACTTTCAAGCCTCGTTTTTTTAACTCGCACGCTAGGGCTTTAGCGCTCCCTCCAGAGCCTAAGATCAAAGCGTTTTGATAGTTTTGGCGTTTTAAAGAAAGATAAAACCCTAAAGCGTCGGTATTGTAACCCACAAGCTCATCATTTTCTAAAACAAGCGTATTGACCGCCCCGCATTCAAGCGCGATGCCCTTGATTTTATCGCAAACTTGAAACGCCTTTTCTTTAAAAGGCAAGGTTACATTAGCCCCACTAAGCCCTAAATTTAAAAACTCGTTTTTGATATGGCTCTCTAAAGGGAGTAATATGGGGTGGTAATGCCCCAAAAACCCCAATTCCTTTTGAAAAGTCAAAAAACAAGCGTTATGGATTAGGGGCGATTTGGAATGCTTGATAGGGTTTCCCAAAACCCCAAAAGATTTTAAACTCATTATTCTTTCATTCAACCTTTTTTAAAAGTTTTAAAAACACATAGCCCTTTGTTTCTTTAGAAAATTCAATTTTAGCCCAATCTTTTTGGATTTCTAAAACTTTCACGCTTGCATCTTTTGTGAGTGAGCCAATGATTTTACCTTTTGTGCTAGGAAAAGCTCGCACATTCACGCTACTGACGATGACTTTATACTCTAAAGGTTTTTTTTCAATTGTAGAGATTGTGGGGTTTTTTTGATTCTTTTGAACGGAAGGCGCGTTGTTTTGTTTAGTCTCGTTTTGGATTGCTTGCTCTTGATTGATCTCTTGTTTAATTTCTTGTTTGGCTTCTTTTTCTTGCGAAGCTGTTTTTAAAGGTAAAAGGGTGTTATTTGTAGGGCTTTCTTCTGTAATGGTTGTGGGGGCATCGGCTTCTTGTTTATGCGAAGTCGCGCTGTTTTGGTATTCTATCTCGCTTGTTTCTGCATTTTGGCTCATTTCAATGTGATTTTTTTTCACAGACAAGCCAAGCGCGGCATGCACTAAACCATACAACAACATAAACCCTAAAACCACCAACGATGGCCGCACAAAAAGTTTTAAAGAAGATTTCATCTCAGTTTTCATTCCTACCCTCAACGCTTTTCAAAATCAATCCTAGGATCAATCGCCACGCAGAGCAAATCGCTTATCAAGCTCGCTACCAAACCTAAAAGCGTGAAAATATAAAGCGATCCAAATACAACGGGATAATCCCTACTCACAATGCTTTCATACCCTAAAAGCCCTAACCCATCCAGGCTAAAAACAATCTCTATCAATAAACTTGAGCTAAAAAACATGCCCAAAAAAGCTTGCGGAAAACCCGCCACCACCAATAAAATCGCATTGCGAAACACATGTGCATAAAAAATACGCCCCACTGAACAGCCTTTAGCTTTAGCGCTCAGCACATAAAGCTTACCCATTTCATCTAAAAAAGAGTTTTTCACTAAAAGCGTAAGGCTTGCAAACCCTCCTAAAGAAATGCAAAGAACGGGCAAAGTGATATGCCATAAATAATCCTTGATTTTACCTAATGCACTCAAACTTTCAAAATTATCGCTCACCAACCCCTTTAAAGGGAACCAGTGCCAATAATTCCCCCCGGCAAAAAACACGATCAGCACCACCGCAAACAAAAAGGCCGGGATAGCGTTAGCAACGATAATCACCACACTGCTTAACACATCTAAAGGCTCGTTATTGCGTTTGGCTTTAAAAATCCCTAAAGGGATGGAGATGAGGTAAATCAAAAGCGTGCTAAAAAGCCCTAACGAAATGGATACCGGCAATTTTTCCTTAATCAAGTCTATCACTTTAATCTGGCGATAAAAACTCTCCCCAAAATCAAATTGCAAGTATTTTTTGAGCATGAGAAGGTAGCGCTCCCCTATAGGCTTATCAAAACCATAGAGCTTTTTCAAACTCTCCACTAAATCGCTCTCTAGCCCTTGAGCCCCCTTATAGGTGCGATCCTTAAGAACGCCTTGGGTTTCTTTGGATTGCGTGTTATTGATTTTAGCCATCATCTGCTCTATAGGCCCTCCAGGGGCAGATTGGATCAAAAAGAAATTGATCGTCATGATGGCTAATAAAGTAGGGATAATCAAAAGCAAGCGTTTAAGGATATAAGTGATCATTGAAGACCCCTTTCTTTTTTGATCCACCATAAATACGGCGAAAACCCATAACTAGGGCTGATTTCAGGCATGCCGATGTAATTATACGCTGCGATCCTGTAATTGGGTAAATAAAAATGCGGTATCACATAAAACCCCCACAATAGCACCCTATCCATCGCTTGGATTGCGGCTAATTGCTCCTTGTAGTCTTTAGCGTTAATGATTTTTTCAATCAAATCATCTACCACCTTGCTAGAGATTCCTGCATAATTCCTTGCACCTTTTTCTTTCGCGCTCAAAGAGCCAAAATAAAAGCGCTGTTCATTGCCCGGGAAAGACGATTGGCCTATCACCCCTACGATCATGTCAAAATCATAGCTTTTTACCCGATTGACATACTGGCTTAAATCCACTCTTTGGATCTTCATGTCAATCCCTAACACCCTTAAATTTTTAGCGAAAGCCAGAGCCAATCTTTCAAACGCCGGGCTATTCAAAAGCAAAGTGAAACTAAAGGGCTTATTATTCTTATCCACCAAACGCATGTTTTGATAAGAAAAGCCCGCGCTTTGCAGAAGTTTTTGAGCGTATTTTAGATTTTCCCTTAAATTATAGCCTAAAACATCAGCCCCATCGGTTCTAGGCACGACATAAGGCTCTTTAAAAACCCTTTCATCTAAACTCTTTTCATAAGGGGCTAACAAAGCCTTTTCTTCAGGGCTTGGAAGTGGAGGGGACGCATAGACAGAGTTACTAAAAAAACTGGTGGTTCGTTTGTATTGCGAAAAGAATAAGTTTTTATTCGCCCATTCAAAATCAAACGCATAAAATAAGGCTTCACGCACCCTTTTATCCTTAAAAATTTCTCTTCGTGTGTTGAAAAAAAACCCTTGCATGCCGCTTGGCATTTTATGAGCGATTAAATACTTAGTGATTTTTTTATTGTCTATGGCTTTCCCCACATAGCCCCTAGCCCAAACTTTAGCCGTGCTTTCAATGCGCCAATCATACGCCCCGCTCAAAAAAGCCTGCAAGGCGACGGTTTCATCTTTGTAATATTCAAATTTAACTTGATCAAAATTGAATTGCCCTTTCCTGCTAGGCAAATTCTTCGCCCAATAATTAGGGTTTCTTTGGTAGGTGATTTTCTTCCCCACATCAAAAGAAGCGATCACATAAGGGCCGCTAGAAACAGGAATGAGCAAAGGGTTTTTTTCAAAATAATCCTTTTGGAACGCTTTTTTAGAAAAGATTTGCAACTGCCCTAAAATGAGAGGTAATTCTTTATTTTCAGTGGTTTTGAAAATGAATTTAACATGGTGTTTGTCTAAAACCACCGCCTTTTTAACATCTTGGTAATACTGCCGATAAAGGGGCGATCCTAATTTCATTATCGTATCAAAACTAAATTTCACATCGCTCGCTAAAATGGGGGCGTTATTGCTAAACCTCGCTCTTTTGTCTAAAGTAAAAACCACATAGCTATTGTCCTTAGCCACTTGTGCATCTTTAGCGATCAAGGGGTATTCTGCATAAGGCTCGTCTAAACTTTGCACCATTAAAGTGTCATAAATGAGATCCAAACCTTCGGCTTTAGTGCCTTTGAGCGCGAAAGGGTTAAGGCTATCAAAAGTCCCTATAGCATCATTTCTTAAAACACCGCCTTTTCTGGCATCAGGGTTAGCGTATTCAAAATGCGTGAAATTGTCTTTGTATTTAGGCTCTTCGCCCAAGTATAAATAAGGCGTGGCCTTGAGAAAACAAAACACCCCTAACCATAAGCCTAAAATTTTAAAGACGCTCAAACTAACCCCATCAATTCTTTAGCCTTTTGGTAAGTCGCCCTCGCTAAAGGCCTGGCTTTTTCTGCACCATAATTTAAAGTGGCTTTCACTTCATCGCCGCTGATTTCTTTGTATCTTTCTTGGATGGGTTTTAAAGCCTGAATGATCACTTCAGCCAATTCTTTTTTAAAATCCCCATAGCCCTTATTTTTAAAACGCTCTTCTATGCTTTCTGGGCTTTCACCGCTTAAAAGCATGTAGATATTTAAAAGGTTAAAAATCCCCTCTCTTGTTGCATCAAATTGGATAGTGCCTATGGAATCCGTGGTCGCTTTTTTGATTTTTCTTACAATCACATCCGGCTCATCTAAAAGAAAGATCGCATGGTTAGCTCCTTTATGCGATTTACTCATCTTCACTTGCGGTTCGTCTAGCCCCATAACCCTTGCCCCCACTTTAGCGATCAAAGGTTCAGGGATTTTAAAGCACTCTCCAAAATCCCTGTTAAATTTTTCTGCAACATTTCGTGTGAGCTCTAAGTGCTGTTTTTGATCTTCGCCCACCGGCACTAAATCGCTCTGGTATAATAGAATGTCTGACGCCATTAAAATAGGGTAATTGAAAAGCCCCACATTCACGCTTTTAGGGTTTTTTAAAGACTTGTCTTTAAATTGCGTCATTCTTTGCATTTCCCCCATAGACACTTGACAATCTAATAGCCATGCTAAAGCCGGGTGCTCATCCACTTCACTTTGAATGAATAGCCCAGATTGCTTGGGACTAATCCCGCAAGCTAAAAGCAATTTAACCAACTCATAGCTTTGAGATTTTAAAAACTTAGGGTCTATAGGCAGAGTGATCGCATGCGAATTGACGACACAAAAAAGATTTTCATATTCATCTTGCATTTCCACCCAATGCTTGATCGCTCCTAGATAGTTGCCCAAATGGATTTGCCCGGTCGGTTGGATGCCTGAAAAGACTCGTTTTTTTTGCATGTTGTTTCTCGCTCATTAGTTTAGCGCTTATTGTAACCACCTAATTTTAATATTTTAATGGATTTTAGTTTTTAAGAGCGCCTAATCCCTGAAAAGAGCAACACTTCATAGCTCAACTTTTCAAACGCCATGTTTTGAAAAAAATGTTTTTTTTGCTTGAAACTCAGCGTTGAACCCCCTAAAAGACCGCATTTTTTAAGGTAATTCAAGCAATCTTGTTTGCGGTTAAAATAAAGAACGAAGCGCTTGTTTTCCAATTCCATTTGAAAATTTTTAAAAGCGTTTTTGATTAAGGATTTGAGCGTTTTAAGATCCCTTAAAGGCGAAGGCGTGCCTAAAAATTCATGCACTTCATGCAAGCTAAAATCTGTATGGATCGCTAGCGCGACTTCCTTACTGGAAAGAGCCATTTTTTCTAAAACGCTTTTTAAATCCCTAGCCCATTGCAACGATGAAGAAGATAGTATCAAATCATAAGTTTGGAAAACATATTCTTCAAAATCCGCATGCTCTAGAGAGATTTTTTGAATGTTATTAGAATGCGTGGGGTGCAATTTGAGCATGTTAACAGAATTATCTAGCGCGATAAAGTCTTCAATAACAATATTTTGTTGCTCTAAAGCGTTAAAAACGGCCCCACTCCCTGATCCTAAATCCAACACTTTAGCATAATATTTTTGTTTTAAAAATTGCATGAGATAGATAGCGATTTGTTGCTGGATATGGGCAAAAAGATGATAAGTTTTTGCATGCCTGTTGAATGCATGCTTGTTTGAATATAAAGAGTCCAACACCACCGCCTTAACGCGCCACGCTAATTAAAACTAAATTTTAGTGTATTCTTAGCAAATTTTAGATAAGATTAAGCCTAATTTTTTCTAAATTTTAGGGATTTAAGGAATCAGTGTTTATGACAAGCGTTCTGTTAGGCTTACAAATTGTTTTAGCGGTATTGATTGTGGTGGTGGTTTTGTTGCAAAAAAGTTCTAGCATCGGTTTAGGGGCTTATAGCGGGAGCAACGAATCTTTATTTGGCGCTAAAGGACCGGCAAGCTTTATGGCGAAATTAACCATGTTTTTAGGCCTTTTATTTGTCACCAACACCATCGCTTTGGGCTATTTTTATAACAAAGAATACGGCAAAAGCATTTTAGATGAAACTAAAACTAAGCTTTCGCCCTTAGTCCCAGCCGCCGGCACGCTTAACCCAACGCTTAATCCCACATTAAACCCAACGCTTAACCCTTTAGAGCCAGCCCCCACTAACCCTTTAATGCCAAAAGAAGCCCCTAAAGAACCATTCAATACGCCTTCTGCTGAAAGCCCTAAACAAAATGAAAAAAATGATACTAAAAAAAATGATATAAAGGGTGTTGAAAAAGCCAAAGAAGATACAAAAACGCCCCCAACCACCCACCAAAAGCCTAAGACCCCACCCGCTCAAACCAATAAAAAACAACCAAGCAAGGATGAAAAATAATGTTACAAACCATTTATAACGAAACCAAAGATTTGATGCAAAAGAGTATTCAAGCTTTAAGCAGAGAGTTTTCCACTTTAAGGAGTGCAAAAGTTTCAGTCAATATTTTAGATCACATTAAAGTGGATTATTACGGCACGCCCACGGCTTTAAATCAAGTCGGCTCCGTGATGAGCTTGGATGCGACCACTCTTCAAATCAGCCCTTGGGAAAAAAACCTGCTCAAAGAAATTGAAAGAGCCATTCAAGAAGCTAATATCGGCGTCAATCCTAATAACGATGGCGAAACCATTAAGCTTTTTTTCCCGCCCATGACAACCGAGCAAAGAAAACTCATCGCAAAAGACGCCAAAGCGATGGGCGAAAAGGCTAAAGTGGCTGTGAGGAATATCCGCCAAGACGCTAACAATCAAGTGAAAAAATTGGAAAAAGACAAAGAAATCAGCGAAGATGAAAGCAAGAAAGCCCAAGAACAGATCCAAAAAATCACCGATGAAGCCATTAAAAAAATTGATGAGAGCGTGAAAAACAAAGAAGACGCCATCTTAAAGGTCTAAAACAATGGATGTTAAAGCATGTTATCAAAACGCTCAAGCGCTATTAGAGGGGCATTTCTTGCTCAGCAGTGGGTTTCATTCCAACTACTATTTGCAATCTGCTAAAGTCTTAGAAGATCCTAAACTAGCCGAACAATTAGCGCTAGAGTTAGCCAAACAAATCCAAAACGCCCGTTTAAACATTGAATGCGTGTGCTCGCCTGCTATTGGGGGGATTTTGGCCGGGTATGAGCTTGCAAGGGCTTTGGGCGTGCGTTTTATTTTTACCGAAAGAGTGAATGGCGTCATGGCGTTAAGGCGTGGTTTTGAAGTCAAGCCAAACGAAAAAATTTTAGTGTGTGAAGACATTATCACCACAGGAAAATCCGCCATGGAATGCGCTAAAGTTTTAGAAGAAAAGCATGCTCGCATCGTGGCTTTTGCCGCTCTAGCGAATCGGGGCATTTGCAAACGCGCCCATTCTCCTTTAAAGGCTCAAAAGGGTGCGTGTTTGCCTAGCGAACTGCCTCTTTTTGCTTTAGAAGATTTTGTTTTTGACATGCATGAGCCTAATTCTTGCCCTTTATGCGCCACTAGCACTGCTATCAAACCAGGAAGTCGTGGCAACTAAAAAAAAGAAAACCCCAGAAAAAAAACAAGCGTTAAAAAGCCCCTTAAAAGGGTTGCATCTCTCTTTACGCTTAAAGGCCTTTATCACCGATATTTTTATGATTTATACCCCCATGCTTTATATCATGACTTACATGATTTTAGGGAGCGCGAAGGATTTTAGGGAAAATCAAAGCGCGATTTTTTTGTGTCTGCTTTTTTACGCTCTAACGCACAGCTTTTTTATCGCTTTTAAATCCCAAAGCCCTGGCATGCGTTACGCCCGTTTTAGATTGGTTAAAAATAATGGCGAAGAAGTGGGCTTTTTTCTGGCGTTGTGGCGTTTTGTTTTGTGGGTATTGAGCATGGGGTTACTCGTGGGGTTTGTTGCGCCTTTTATTTTTAAGTTTTTTTTGCATGACAAACTCAGCGGCACTCATATTGAAACCATCAAGGAGGAAACATGAAAAATTTAGTGATCTTGAGCGGGGCTGGCATTTCAGCAGAAAGCGGGATTAAAACCTTTAGAGACGCCAATGGCTTGTGGGAAGGGCATGACATCATGGAGGTCGCTTCGCCTTATGGCTGGAAAAAGAACCCACAAAAAGTGTTGGATTTTTACAATCAAAGGCGCCGACAGCTTTTTGAAGTCTATCCTAACAAAGCCCACAAGGCTCTAGCGGAATTGGAAAAACACTACCAAGTTAATATCATCACCCAAAATGTAGATGATTTGCATGAAAGGGCGGGCTCTTCTTGCATTTTGCACTTGCATGGGGAATTGTTGAGCGTTCGCAGCGAGAAAGATCCTCATTTGGTTTATAGGTGGGAAAAGGATTTGCATTTAGGCGATTTAGCCCAAGATAAAGCGCAATTACGGCCTGATATTGTGTGGTTTGGCGAAGCTGTGCCTTTGCTTGAAGAAGCGATTTCTTTAGTCAAACAAGCGCACCTCTTAATCATCATTGGCACTTCTTTGCAAGTCTATCCAGCAGCTAGCCTCTACACGCATGCACATAAAGACGCCCTCATTTATTACATTGACCCTAAAGCTAAAAACGCCCATTTGCCTCAAAATATCCAATGCATCAATGAAAGCGCGGTGAATGCCATGCACAATTTAATGCCTAAACTCATAGAGATGGCCTCTTAATAAATAGTCAAAGAGCTTGATTTTAATCAAGCAAACTCTATTAAAAAGCGGTGCTTGGGGGTTGTAGGGGAATGATTTCAAAATACCCCCCTATTCTCTTAGGCGAATGGGTTTAAAACTAAAGCAATTCAACCTCCATTTTTTAAAAGATTAAAAATAAGGTTTTAAGCGTCTAATTTTATTTTTTCAGCTAACGATTAGCAAAAACATGGTTTAATTGACTTCATCGTTTGCTGAAAGTAATAATAAAGGAGTTTTAGCCTTGATGCAACAAGCCACAGAAGCATTGAATCACCCCTATTTTGGCGTTTTTGTTTTGTTGGTGTTCACTTTTTGGGTGTTTAACTTAACCTTAAGGATCCAAAGGTTTTTAAGCCGAAAAATGGCTCAAAAAAAGGGCGAAAAGCTCAAGCTCGCTCCCTATGAATGCGGGCCTGTGGCTCTCAAGCAGCCTAATAGAGTGTCGCACCATTTCTATATCATGGCCATGCTTTTTATTTTATTTGACGTAGAGATCGTTTTCATGTTCCCTTGGGCGATTGATTTTAAGAAGTTAGGCTTGTTTGGGCTAATTGAAATGCTAGGCTTTGTTTTCTTTTTAACGATTGGTTTTATTTATGCTTTGAAGCGAAACGCTTTGAGTTGGCAAAATTTAGAGGTGAAATAATGCAACAAGCACCGGTTGTTCTAAGCACTTTGGATAAATTATTGAATTGGGGGCGTTCTAATTCGCTTTGGCCCTTAACCTATGGCTTGGCATGTTGCGCGATTGAGATGATGGCAACAGGGGGTTCAAGGTTTGATTTTGATAGGTTTGGCACGATTTTTAGAGCGAGTCCCAGGCAGTCTGATGTGATGATCATCGCTGGCACGCTCACTAAAAAACATGCCGAGTTTATGCGCAGGCTTTATGATCAAATGCCTGAGCCTAAATGGGTGATTTCTATGGGGAGTTGCGCTAATACGGGTGGAATGTTCAACACTTATGCGACCGTTCAAGGAGCCGATAGGATCATTCCTGTGGATATTTATTTGCCCGGTTGCGCGCCACGCCCAGAGACTTTGCAATACGCTCTTATGGTTTTGCAAGATAAAATCAGGCGTTCTAAAGCGATCAAACAAGACGCCCCAAAAAGGTTGGTGTGATGGTAAGAAAACAATCCCCTTATGAAGATGTGCAAAAACAATCGCGCCAACATGACCCCTATAAAATCATAGAGCCTACCCCTAAAAAATATTTAGAGGGCAGCGCTTATGAAGTCATCTATAACCACCTTTCCTACAAGCATGAAATTTTAGACAAATATATAGAAACCAACACAGCTGTGTTTTGGATCAAAAAAGAAGATATTTTTTCTGTCGCTACGATTTTACGGCATTTAGGCTATGAATCTTTGAGCGAGATGAGCGCGATAGATTTGTGCGCTAAAAAAGGGCATTTTGAATTGTTTTATCAATTTGTGGGTTTTAGCGATAGTTGCAAAAACCGCCGTAGGGTGCGCGTGAAATGCACTCTATTGCCTAATGAGAGCGTGGATTCTTTGAGTTTTTTATACCGATCGGCCAATTGGAGCGAAAGGGAAGCCTATGATATGCTTGGCATTGTGTTTGACAAACACCCCTATTTGAAACGCCTTATCATGCCGCATGATTGGGTAGGACACCCCTTGTTGCGCTCTTACCCGCTTAAGGGCGATGAATTTGCCCAGTGGTATGAAGTGGATAAGATTTTTGGTAAAGAATACCGAGAAGTGGTGGGCAAAGAGCAACGAGACAGCGCGAGAGTGGATGAAAAAGACACTTTCAATTTTGCAAAAATTGGCTATGAGCAGGGCAAGGGCGAAGAATTGAAAGAAACAGAAGAAAAGCATGCGTTTAAAAAAATCCCTTTTGTCAAAGATTTGCACAAAATGGCCCCCACTATCCTAAAAAAGAGATTATAAAATGGCTCAAAATTTCACGAAACTCAACCCCCAGTTTGAAAACATCATTTTTGAACATGACGATAACCAAATGGTGCTTAACTTTGGCCCCCAGCACCCCTCTAGCCATGGGCAATTGCGCTTGATCTTGGAATTAGAGGGCGAAAAAATCATTAAGGCTACCCCTGAAATTGGCTACTTGCACAGGGGTTGTGAGAAGTTGGGCGAAAACATGACCTATAACGAATACATGCCCACTACTGACAGATTGGATTACACTTCTTCTACCAGCAATAATTACGCTTACGCTTATGCGGTAGAGACCTTGCTCAATTTAGAAATCCCACGCCGAGCGCAAGTGATCCGCACGATTTTACTAGAGCTTAACCGCATGATTTCACACATCTTTTTCATCAGCGTGCATGCTTTAGATGTGGGGGCGATGAGCGTGTTTTTGTATGCGTTTAAAACGAGAGAATACGGGCTGGATTTGATGGAGGATTATTGCGGGGCTAGGCTCACGCATAACGCTATAAGGATTGGGGGTGTGCCTTTGGATTTACCCCCTAATTGGCTAGAAGGCTTGAAAAAATTCTTAAACGAAATGAGGGAGTGCAAAAAGCTCATTCAAGGCTTATTGGATAAAAACCGCATCTGGCGGATGCGTTTGGAAAATGTGGGCGTTGTAACGCCAAAAATGGCGCAAAGTTGGGGCTTGAGCGGTATCATGTTAAGGGGGACTGGGATCGCCTATGATATTAGAAAAGAAGAGCCTTACGAGCTTTATAAAGAGCTTGATTTTGATGTGCCGGTGGGCAATTATGGCGATAGCTATGACAGGTATTGTTTGTATATGCTAGAAATTGATGAAAGCATTCGCATCATTGAGCAACTCATTCCTATGTATGCTAAAACCGATACGCCTATTATGGCTCAAAACCCGCATTACATTTCTGCCCCTAAAGAAGATATAATGACGCAAAACTACGCCTTGATGCAGCATTTTGTCTTGGTCGCTCAAGGCATGTGCCCGCCCATTGGGGAAGTGTATGCCCCCACAGAAAGCCCTAAAGGGGAATTAGGGTTTTTTATCCATTCAGAGGGCGAGCCTTACCCTCACAGATTAAAGATCAGAGCCCCTAGCTTTTATCACATTGGGGCTTTAAGCGATATTTTAGTGGGGCAGTATTTAGCGGATGCAGTAACCGTGATTGGCTCAACCAATGCGGTATTTGGCGAGGTGGATAGATGAAACGCTTTGATTTACGCCCCTTAAAAGCGGGTATTTTTGAACGCTTAGAAGAACTGATTGAAAAAGAAATGCAACCTAATGAAGTCGCTATTTTCATGTTTGAAGTGGGGGATTTTTCCAATATCCCTAAAAGCGCTGAATTTATCCAAACTAAAGGGCATGAGCTCCTCAATTCTTTGCGTTTCAATCAAGCGGATTGGACGATTGTCGTGAGAAAAAAGGCTTGATTTTGAGTGGCTTTAACCCCTTAAATTCTCCCTTAATCATCAGCTCTTCTCTTAGTTTGAAAGAGGCCTATTATTTGGGAAAATTATCCCTTAAAAAAGGGTTTAAGATTAATTACAAGATGACTGAAAACGATTTAAATCTTTTAAAAAAAAGCGATTTGTGCGTTTTGTTTGGGGGGTTTTCAAACGCTTGTTTGAATGCAAATGAACGATTGATTTTAGAAAATATCAACCCATCAAAACTCCCTTACGCCTTATTAAGACCCTTACAAGATACAAGAGATTTGCAAGAAACTTGCCTTTTTATTTCTTATGAAATCAACACGGAAGCGGCGGTTTTGGCTTTAATTTTAAGGGGTATTTTAGAAAAAACTTCCCAATTAAAAGGGCATGTTTTAGAAAACCTTGATGTGGGGTATTTAAGCTCTGAAGCCAACATGAGCGAAGAAGAATTGCAAGAGCTTATCGCGCTCATTGTTAAAGCGAAAAAAGGGGTGCTTGCGATCAATAGAGAAATCATTAAACATGCAAATAGCGCGTTTTTATACACCCTTTTAAGTGGGTTGCAAAACTACCTGGAAATTTTACACATTCCTTGCAATGATTTGAATGCAACGCCTGTTTTTTACCATTCAAAAGATGAAGAATTGTTGCTAGAAACAGCCCTAAAAGAGGGCATTCCACCTTTTAAGGCGCAACTCCAATCAAAAGATTTAGAGCTTTTAGAACAAGTTAGTGAAGCTAACGGCTCGTTTGTCTATGTTTCCAATAAAAGCCTTGAAACCCCCAAACTATATTTTTCCAAACAATTTAAGATCGCTAACAAGATCCAGCATTCCAAAGCCCCTTTTCAAATCTCAGGCAAAACGATAGAATGCGAATTAGAAGAAAGCCCTTATTTGAAAGGCTTGGTTGCGATTTTAGAAGGGGCGTTTTTTGACACTTACCCCTATATCCCTATTTTATCCCACTCTCAAGGAATTTCATGATCACAATGAATATCAATGGCAAAATAATTGAATGCCAAGAGGGACAAAGCGTTTTAGAAGCCGCTAGGAGTGCCGGGATTTACATCCCTACCATTTGTTATTTGAGCGGTTGCTCGCCCACGGTCGCATGCAAAATGTGCATGGTTGAAATGGATGGCAAACGCGTTTATAGTTGCAACACAAAAGCCAAAAACAACGCCGTCATCCTTACGAACACCCCCACGCTCATGGACGAAAGGAAAAGCATCATGCAAACCTATGATGTCAACCACCCCCTAGAATGCGGCGTGTGCGATAAGAGTGGGGAATGCGAATTGCAAGACATGACGCATTTAACCGGCGTAGAACACCAACCCTATGCAGTGGCTGATGATTTTAAAGCCCTAGATTCATGGGCAAAGGCCTTGTATGACCCTAATTTGTGCATCATGTGTGAAAGGTGTGTAACCACTTGCAAGGACAATGTGGGGGAAAACAACCTGAAAGCCACCAAAGCCGACTTGCACGCTCCGGATAAATTCAAAGACAGCATGTCTAAAGACGCTTTTAGCGTGTGGAGCCGTAAGCAAAAAGGCATTATTTCTTTTGTGGGCAGTGTGCCTTGTTATGATTGTGGGGAATGCATTGCGGTATGCCCTGTGGGCGCTTTGAGTTACAAAGATTTCGCTTACACGGCTAATGCATGGGAACTAAAAAAGATCCATTCTACATGCTCGCATTGTTCAGCTGGGTGTTTGATTTCTTATGATGTGCGCCATTTTGACACTCTAGGCGAAGAATCTAAGATTTTTAGGGTGCTTAATGATTTTTACCATAACCCTATTTGTGGGGCAGGCCGTTTCGCTTTTGATGTGAGCTCTAGCCCTAAAGGCAGCGCTAATCTTAAAGAAGCCCAAAACGCTCTCAAGGAATGCGATGCAGTGCGAATAGGAGGAGATATTACTAATGAAGAGGCGTTTTTAATAGAGCGTTTGAGGAAAGAATTGAATTTTAAAATCTATAATAAAGATTTATACCCTTTCCAACAATTTTTAAAGATATTGGGCGAAATTAAACGCCCTAGCATTGAAGAAATTAAAACTTCTAATTTAGTCATCACAATAGGCTCTTCTATCAAAACAGAAAACCCGCTCGTGCGCTATGCCATCAATAACGCCCTCAAACTCAATAAAGCTTCTTTAATCGCTATGCACCCTATCAAGGATATCGCTTTAGCGAATTTGTGCCGAAGCTCTTTTTGTATCACCCATGAAGTGGGGGCTGAAGAAATCCTTTTGGGCATGCTTTTAAAGATGCTTAACATTGAAAGCGCGGCTCTAAAAAGTTTAGAAGATTCCAAGCAAGATATTGTGGATGAAGCGGCTCTTAAAGCTTTAGAAGAAGAACGAAAAAAAGCTTTAGAACAAGCCAATCAAGGGTGCAGTCTTGAAGAAAATAAGGCAGAAAATGAAGAAACAGCCACTGAAGACAAAGCAGAAAACAAAGAAGAGGATCAAGTAAAAACAGCCGCTCCAAAAGAAGAAAATAAAGCAGAGAATGCAGAAAGCAAAGAAGAAAACAAAACAGAAAATACAGAAAAACTCCCTACCAAAACCACTTACTTGCTGCTTGAAGAAGCAGGCATTAATTTAGAAACTTATGAAAAAATCCTAGCTCTTTTGCAAAAATCAAACAACACCTTGTTGATTGTAGGCGAAGAAATTTATCGCCACCAACAAGCCCGCAATATCGCTAAAATGTTGCGTTTATTAGCCCAAAAAAGTGCGGTTAAGCTTATTCTTATCCCCCCAAGCGCAAACGCTTTAGGCATCGTTTCGCTTTGTGAATTGAATGAAGAAATTTTTGAACATGAAAAAATCGTAGGCATTCGCGCTCAAGGGGATTTCACCATCAATAGCGATGAAAAGGTTTTTGGAAAAGACGCTGTGAGTGCAGTGGATTTCATTCTGCCCAGTCTCAACCAGCTAGAAGGCACGATCACTAATATTGAAGGGCGTGTGTTGCCCTTAAAACCGGCTTTAAGATTTGAAGGCTATGACTTGAGCGATATTATGCAAGGCTTTGGCTTTGTGGAAGAAAATCTCATAGAATGCACCCACAAACTCCCCAAAGAAGCGGGTTTTAAAGCCATAGAGTTTGATCGTTTAACCAACTATTTCACTAACGACAGGGCCAATCACAGGGGCTATGAGCTAGAAACAAGCCATTTTGAAAAGAGCGCTAAAGAATGCGAAGAAACAGAATGCGAGCCGATCAAACCTTTAAAAGAAAAGATCGCTTTCAATGCGTATTTAAAATACCCAGAAACGCAATTCAATAGCGCTACCCATAAAAGCGAGAATTTGCAATTAAAAACCGGTATTTATGTGTCTAAAGCTTTCTTAAAAAAATTGAATAAAGAAGTGGGGCAACATATCACTTTAATTAAAGAAGAAGAGGAATTGGCGGGCATTTTGTATCTTGATGAAAGTTTGGATCAAGAGGTGTTTGTCATTTCGCCCTCTCTTTTAGGCAATGGTTCTAACTTTTTTAAAGAGAGCGTGTTTGATAGCGTGGATCTAAAGGAGCAAGCATGAGCGCTTATATCATTGAAACTTTGATTAAAATTTTGATTTTAGTCGCTGTTTTTTCGGCTTTAGGGGGTTTTGCCACCTATATTGAAAGGAAAGTGTTAGCCTATTTCCAACGCCGTTTAGGGCCTTCTTATGTGGGGCCTTTTGGGCTTTTGCAAGTCGCAGCAGATGGCATTAAGCTTTTCACTAAAGAAGACATTATCCCCCAAGGTGCAAATAAATTGATTTTCACGCTAGCACCCATTATTGCGATGGTGAGCGCGTTTGTATCCATGGCGCCTATCCCCTTTTTTCCCAATTTCACTCTGTTTGGCTATGAGATCAAGCCCCTTATTTCTGACATTAACATTGGCTTTTTGTTTTTCTTAGCCGTGGGTGCAGCAGGGATTTATGCGCCCATTTTAGCCGGGCTTGCTTCTAATAATAAATACTCTTTAATTGGCTCTGCAAGAGCGACGATCCAACTGCTCAGCTTTGAAGTGGTAAGCACCTTAACCATTCTAGCCCCTTTAATGGTGGTGGGATCGCTTTCTTTAGTAGAGATCAACAATTACCAAAGCGGCGGGTTTTTAGACTGGCTTGTTTTCAAGCAACCTTTAGCGTTTATTTTGTTTTTGATCGCAAGCTATGCCGAATTGAATCGGACGCCCTTTGACTTATTAGAGCATGAAGCCGAGATCGTGGCCGGGTATTGCACCGAATACAGCGGCTTGAAATGGGGCATGTTCTTTTTAGCGGAATACGCGCATTTATTCGCTTTTTCTTTTGTGATTTCTATCGTGTTTTTTGGCGGGTTTAACGCATGGGGATTTATCCCTGGAGGCATAGCGATTTTGATTAAAGCGGGCTTTTTTGTCTTTTTGTCCATGTGGGTTAGAGCAACTTACCCGCATGTGCGCCCAGACCAATTGATGAACATGTGCTGGAAAATCATGCTGCCTTTAGCGCTATTGAATATCGTGCTAACAGGCGTTATCATTTTAATTTAAGGAGGTTTTATGGCCAAACAAGAATACAAGCAACTTCCTAAACGAGCCGAAATCCATAGTGCAACCGAGCAGTTTAAAGACACCATTAAAACAAGCTTGGGTTTGGATCTATTCAAAGGGCTAGGCCTTACGATCAAGGAATTTTTTAGCCCTAGCGTAACCATCCATTACCCTATGGAGCAACTCCCTTTAAGCCCACGCTATCGTGCAGTGCATAATCTGCAACGGCTTTTGGACTCAGGCTCTGAAAGGTGTATTGGTTGCGGGTTGTGCGAAAAGATTTGCACGAGCAATTGCATAAGGATCATCACGCATAAGGGCGAAGACAACCGCAAAAAGATCGATTCTTACACGATCAATTTGGGGCGTTGCATTTATTGCGGGTTGTGCGCGGAAGTTTGCCCTGAATTAGCGATCGTGATGGGGAATCGTTTTGAAAACGCCAGCACCCAACGCTCCCAATACGGATCTAAAAGCGAATTTTTAACGAGCGAACAAGACGCTAAAGATTGCTCGCATGCCGAATTTTTAGGTTTTGGCTCTGTAAGCCCTAATTATAACGAACGCATGCAAGCCACCCCTTTAGATTATGTCCAAGAGCCTTCAAAAGAAGAAGCACAAGAAGAAACTCCAGCAAGCCCAAAGGCCAATAAGGGAGATGAAAATGTTTGAAACCATTGCCTTTTATTTCTTTGCGATCCTTACTTTGAGCATGGCGTTAGTGGTGATCACGACCACGAATATCCTCTACGCCATTACTGCGCTCGCTAGCAGCATGGTTTTTATTTCCGCTTTTTTCTTTTTACTAGACGCTGAGTTTTTGGGCGTGGTGCAAATCACGGTGTATGTGGGCGCGGTCATTGTGATGTATGCTTTTGGCATGATGTTTTTCAACTCTGCTGCAGAAGTGGTTGAACGCAAACAAAGCCCTAAAATCTTATGCATCCTTTCGTTTGGAGTCGCGCTATTGCTCACTTTGATTTTAAGCGCACCCAGTATTGGCGAAAACCTTTCTAAACAAGTCAATCCTAACGCTATTGATGCGCAAATCCCTAACATTAAAGCGATTGGCTATGTGCTATTTACAGATTATCTCATCCCTTTTGAAGCGGCAGCTCTAATGCTTTTAGTCGCTATGGTTGGAGGCATTGCTACAGGGATTCAGAAAATCCATGGGAAAAGCCATGCACAATTTATAAAGGAATCTCTATGATAGGGTTAAACCACTATTTAATTGTTTCAGGGTTGCTCTTTTGCATCGGTTTAGCGGGCATGCTGAAGCGCAAAAACATTCTCTTGCTCTTTTTTTCTACAGAAATCATGCTCAATGCGATCAATATCGGTTTTGTAGCGATTTCTAAATACATGCACAATTTGGACGGGCAGATGTTTGCGCTCTTTATTATCGCTATTGCCGCTAGTGAGGTGGCTATTGGTTTGGGCTTGGTGATTTTATGGTTTAAGAAATTCAAAAGCCTAGATATTGATTCTTTAAACGCTATGAAAGGTTAAGCATGCAGTATTCTTCTTGGCTGTCTGTGGTGTTGTTTTTGCCTTTAATCGGTGCGGTTTATGCAGGGTTGTTTGGGGCTAAAGCGAAAGCGTTGCATGTAGGTGTTTTCAATTCTTTGTGCGTGTTAGTCTCTTTAATTGGCGCACTGATCCTTTTTGTTCAAGCATGGCATCATCAAAGCTATGAAAAATATTTATTTGATTGGATCGTGGTGGGGAATTTTAAAGCGGGCTTTTCTCTCATGCTGGATAATGTCAATGCCGTCATGATCGTCGTGGTCACTTTAGTTTCTTTCTTAGTGCATGTGTATTCCATAGGTTACATGGAACATGATGAAGGGTTTAACCGCTATTTTTCTTATCTCAGCGGCTTTGTGTTTTCCATGCTGGTGTTGGTGTTGAGCGATAATTTCTTAGGGCTTTTCATTGGCTGGGAAGGGGTGGGGCTATGCTCTTACTTGCTCATTGGCTTTTGGTATCATAAAGAAAGCGCGAACAACGCCTCCATTGAAGCCTTTGTGATGAATCGGATCACGGATTTAGGCATGCTCATGGGGATTATTTTGATTTATTGGAATTTTGGCACGCTCCAATATAAGGAAGTCTTTAGCGCTCTTAATAGCACTGATTACACCATGCTCTTTTACATCAGCGTGTTTCTTTTCATTGGCGCTATGGGTAAGAGCGCTCAATTCCCTATGCACACATGGCTAGCCAACGCTATGGAAGGGCCTACCCCTGTATCTGCCTTAATCCATGCAGCCACGATGGTAACCGCTGGGGTGTATCTGGTCATTAGAGCCAACCCTTTGTATAGTGCGGTTTTTGAAGTGGGTTATTTTATCGCATGTTTAGGGGCGTTTGTGGCTCTTTTTGGAGCGAGCATGGCTTTAGTCAATAAAGACTTGAAGCGCATTGTGGCCTATTCCACGCTTTCTCAATTGGGTTATATGTTTGTAGCGGCCGGTCTTGGGGCTTATGCGATCGCGCTTTTCCACCTCTTTACGCATGCGTTTTTCAAATCGCTCCTTTTCTTAGGTTCAGGGAATGTGATGCATGCAATGGAAGACAATTTGGATATTACTAAAATGGGCGCTTTATACAAGCCTATGAAAGTTACGGCTATTTTTATGATTATAGGCTCAGTCGCCTTGTGCGGGATTTATCCTTTTGCTGGATACTTTTCTAAAGACAAAATTTTAGAAGCGGCTTTTGGGATGCACCACCACATTTTATGGTTTGCGCTTTTAATTGGGGCGATCTTTACCGCTTTTTATAGCTTTAGGTTAATCATGTTAGTATTCTTTGCCCCTAAACAACACGAAATCAACCACCCCCATGAGGCTAAAAATTTCATGCTTTTAAGCATGCTGCCTTTGGGGATTTTAGCGGTCATTGCCGGGTTTTTTGAAGAGCCGTTTTTCCATTTCATTTCTCAAGTGATCCCAAGCGTTGGAGAATATCCCGTCCCGCTCGCTCTTTTGATCAGCGTTACCACCATCGTGGTGTTATTGAGCATTGCTTATGCTATCTTTAAATATAAAAATGGTATCACTTCCAAAAAAGAGGGAGGCTTTTTATACAAGCTCTTACTCAACCAATACTATATCCCGCAACTTTATCAAGGGATTGCAAAAATTTTTAGCGCCATCGCTTCATTCTTGCACCAAGTCGTGGAGTTAAAAATCATTGATGCGATCGTGGATACCATAGGGAGAAGCGTTTTTGTTATAGGGCGTGTGTTTAGAGCCAGTCAAGATGGGAATTTAACCTCCATGCTGCGCTTCATGGCGGCTGGGGTTTTAATCTTATTAGCGTTTGTGGCTGTTTTTTGGAGATAAACAATGCAGTATTTACATGCACATCTTTTAAGCGTGGTGATCTTTTTCCCCATGTTAAGCGCGATATTGGCGTTCTTTATGAGTGCTCAAGCGAGCAGGGCGTATGCGATTGTTATCGCTTTGATTGAATTGTTATTGGTTTTGTTGTTATGGCATGGGTTTGACGCTCAAGTTACCGGCATGCAGTTTGAAGAAATAAAGGAATTAGTCTATCAAATAGGCGTGAATTACCATGTGGGTATTGATGGCATCACGCTCTTTTTATTGCTCTTAAACGCTATTGTGGTGCTTTTATCCGTGATCTATGTCAAAGAGCATCGTAAGGACTTCGCCATTTGCCTTTTATTGTTAGAAGGGATCTTAATGGGCGTGTTTTCTTCTCTTAACATGATCTTTTTCTATGCTTTTTGGGAAATCTCGCTCTTGCCGGTGTTATACCTCATCGGTCGTTTTGGGCGCAATAACAAAATCTATTCCGGCATGAAGTTTTTTCTCTACACCTTTTTAGCGTCATTGTGCATGCTTTTAGGCATTTTATACATTGGGTATTACTACGCCAGCAATTACGGCATGATGAGTTTTGATATTTTAGATTGGTATCAATTAAACTTTTCTAGCGAGGTTAAAACCTGGCTCTTTTTGGCTTTCTTAATAGGGATTGCGGTTAAAATCCCGCTCTTCCCTTTACACACATGGTTGCCTTATGCGTATTCTAACGCTCCTACTTTAGGCTCTGTCATGCTTTCAGCCTTGCTTTCTAAAATGGGGACTTACGCTTTATTACGCTTCTTGCTCCCGCTTTTTCCTGATCTTTCAGAGATTTATTTAACCCCCATAGCCGTTTTAGCGCTGTGCATGATCATTTATGGAGGTTTTTTAGCTTACACTCAAAAAGATCTAAAAACCCTCATCGCTTATAGCTCGCTCTCGCACATGGGCGTGGTGGTGCTTGGGATTTTTGCTTTCAATGTTGAGGGGATTTCAGGAGCGGTGTTTATGATGTTTGCGCATGGCATTATCGTCATGGGATTATTCTTACTTGCCGGTATTTTAGAAGATCGCGCCAGCAGTTTAGAAATCGCTCGCTTTGGATCCATCGCTAAAAGTGCCCCTATTTTTGCAGCCTTTTTTATGATCGTTTTAATGGCGAATGTGGGCATGCCTTTAAGCATTGGTTTTGTAGGGGAGTTTTTAAGTTTGTTAGGGTTTTTTGCCACCTACCCTCTTTTCGCCATTATTGCCGGGACAAGCATCATTTTATCAGCGATTTACATGCTCACTTCGTATAAAAATGTGTTTTTTGGTAATCTCAAATCCGGGAACAATCAAATCAGCGTGTTTGAAGACTTGAACGCTCGTGAGGTAGGGGTTTTAAGCGTGATTTTAGCGTTGATTTTAGCCTTAGGGATTTACCCCAAAATCCTTTTAAAACCGATTGAGCAAGGCTCTAAACAGCTTTTAGAGATCATAGAAATCCGCTCGCTCCCTTTCTTAGGCTCATTGGACACTCATGGAAAAGAGGTTTCTTATGTTAATAGATAGTCTCCATATCTCTTTTGATAGTTTTAGTTTTGAGAGCATTTTACCCATGCTGGTGTTGGTGTGTGGGGGGATTTTCACGCTCTTAATCAACGCTTTCACTTCTAGGTTTTCACGCAATTTGAATGTGTTTTTATGCATGCTCTTTTTGGTGTTGGATTTTTTAGTGGTTTTAGGGTTAGAACAGCAAGAAAACGCCTTTTTTGGGTTTTTGAGCCTAGATGCACTCTCGCTCGTTTCTCAAAGCATTGTTTTGATTTCAGCCTTTTTGCTCATTTTTTTAGCCCTTTCAAAAGAACGCTTCAACGAATTTCAAACCGCTGAATTTTATTCTCTCTATTTGTTTATTATCGCTGGTTTTCAATTCATGGTTTCAAGCAACCATTTATTATTGATCCTTATTGGGTTAGAGACAGCGTCCTTGCCTCTTTGTGTGTTAATGGCGTTGAGCGATAAACGCTACGGCTTAGAAGCAGGGATCAAGTATTTCACCATGGGGGCGATGGCGAGCGCGTTTTTTGCTATGGGGGCGATGGCTTTTTATTTGCTTACAGGGAGCTTGAATCTTGAAGTCATCACCCTATACTTGCACACAGAAGGCATCACAAACCCCATGCTCTTTGCAATGGGTGCTATCTTTTTGATTGGAGCGATCGGCTTTAAGGTCTCTTTAGTGCCTTTCCATACCTGGATGCCTGATGTGTATGAGGGCAATAACCCGGTCTTTGCAAGCTATATTTCCATCGTGCCTAAAATCGCTGGCTTTGTGGTAGCGACTCGCCTTTTTGGAGCGTTTATAGACACTCGTATCGCTTGGGTAGAAAACATCTTTTATGTTTTGATCCTTATGACTATCACCATTCCTAATTTGATCGCTTTATGGCAAGAAGATGTCAAAAGAATGCTCGCTTATAGCTCCATTTCGCATTCTGGGTTTGCTTTAGCGTGCGTGTTTATCCACACTCAAGATAGCCAACAAGCGATGTTTGTTTATTGGTTCATGTTTGCATTCACTTACATTGGGGCTTTTGGCCTTTTATGGCTTTTGAAAAGTCGTGAAAAAACATGGGATGAACGCTACGATCACCCCTATTCTAAATTCAACGGCCTTATTAAAACCCACCCCTTAGTGGCCATTTTAGGCGCTGTTTTTGTTTTTGGGCTTGCAGGAATCCCGCCTTTTAGCGTGTTTTGGGGGAAATTTTTAGCCGTTGAAAGCGCGCTAGAGAGCAATCATATTCTTTTAGCGGTGGTGATGTTAGCTAATAGTGCGGTGGCTGCATTTTATTATTTCCGCTGGCTTGTGGCGATGTTTTTCAATAAGCCCTTGCAAACCCAAGGCTACGCTCAAAACGATATTTACACCCAAAACGCTACCATGCCCATTTATGCGGTCATCATCGCTATGGCGTTAGCGTGCCTATTTTCTGTTTTTATGATGCGAGGGCTTTTAGAGTTTGTGGTTTAAAGCAAAAATCTTTCTTTTAGTGGGCGTGAGTTTGTTTGCGCATTCGCTTAATGCCTTAAGCTTGACGCTCACGCAAGGCAAAGAAGGGGGGGAGGATTTTTCGGTTTTAACCTTACGGCACAATAAGGCGTTTTCTTGCTTTTACACTAATGAAAAACCACCGAGCGGGATTGAAGCGTCTTTATCTATTATACATGCTAAACGCCCCATAGAATGCGTGATAGACTCCATCCCTAAAGAGGGCTTTACCCCTTTAGAAAACGCTTTTTTCAATATCACCTATTCTATGCGCCAACAACAATTCATTTTGCACATCAAACCCAAAGTGATGCGAAGACTCACCCTTTTTTCTTTTGATAGAGATTATAAAAAGGCGACCCCCCTTTTTGTGGAAAACGATCCTAAAGCCAAAATGTGGCAAATCATAGGCTATGATCAAAATATCCCTTTTTTGAGTGAAAAGTCCCAAAACACTCAAAAAGGTTTGAATTTCCCCATTGTCATTAAGGACGCTCAAACCCCTATCATTCAAGAATTAGATGTCAATAACAAACCCCTACTCACCACAAAGGGCTATGATTTAAACGCTTATTTAGAAGCCAAAAAACAAATGGATTCGCAAGCCTATTTTGACGCTTTGCGCACCATCAGCCGCGCGTTTAAAAATTACCCTCAAACGATTTTTAAAAAGGATTTGTATTTATTAGAAATTATCGCATTAGGCAAATTAGGCATTAAAAAAACCTTACTCATAGATATTGGCACTAAGTGGATTAAAAATTATCCAGCCGATCCCAATATCCCTGAAGCGTTATACTATGTCGCCAAAGCTTTAAACGAAAACAACAATTACAAACAAGCTATGCGTTTTTACAAACGCATCCTTTTAGAATACAAAAACTCCCGCTACGCTCCCTTAGCCCAAATGCATTTAGCCATTGAAGCGGCTGAGGCCTCTAATTTGAGTAACGCTAACATGCTTTTTAAGGAAGCTTTTTCTAACGCCAAAGACAAAGAGAGCGCGAGTGAAATCGCTCTCAATTGGGCTGAAGCAGAAATAAACTACCAAAACTTTAACAACGCTAAGTACCTCATTGATAAGGTGGTCCAATCCAACCCTAATTATCTTTCTCAACACAGCGCATTAGCCCTAGATTTGCTCAAGTTATTGAAAAAAACCCAGATGAATGAAAACGCCATTCAAATCGCTCACTTGCTCCTCAATCAAGATGATGATTTGAAAGCTAAAGAGCAAGCGCTCTATGATTTAGGGGCGTTGTATGCAAGGATTAAGGATTTTAAAAACGCCCATTTTTATAATGTGCAGTATTTGCAAGATCATGCAGGATTGGATAGAGCTTCTGTCGTTAGAGCGCGCGATGAAGAGGCTCTTTTTTCCATGGAGGGGAACACGCAAGAAAAAATCGCCCACTATGATAAAATCATTCAAAATTTCCCTAACACCAATGAAGCCTTGAAGGCTTTGGAATTGAAAGCCCAGCTATTGTTTGAATCTAAGCGCTACACTGAAGTTTTAAGCATGCAAAAAAATTTGCCCAAAGATTCTCCTTTGATCCAAAAAACGCTCAATGTCCTTGCTAAAACCCCATTAGAAAACCATCGTTGTGAAGAAGCCTTAAAATACTTGTCTAAAATCACCGCCTTTGCATTCACTCCGAAAGAAGAAATCCAGGCCTTTGATTGCTTGTATTTCGCATCGCTCAATCAAAAAGCACAAACTATTGCTTTAAACGCTTTAAAAGCGGCTAAAACCCCTAGCGAAAAAATGCTATGGCTTTATCGTTTAGGGCGTAATTATTACCGCTTAGGGGATTTTAAAAATTCCACTCTGGCCTCTAAAGACGCTTTGATCCTCGCTCAAAATTTGGATAAAAAAGAATTTTATGACATTGCTTTTGTTTTATTTTCAGATTACATACAAAATAATGAAAAGGAATTGGCGCTCAATTTGTATGCATTTTTAGAAAAGCATTTCAAAAACGATAGGCGCATGGCGTTGGTTTATTTTAAATTGTTAGAGAATGAAAAAGATCCTAAAAGCGTTAAAATTTATGCCACAAGCTTGCTCAAACTCCAAGACGCTTACAAGGACTATTCTTACACGCCTTTTAGTGAATTCGCCCTCATTGACGCTTACAAAACCACCAAAGACTACTCGCAAGCCTTAGAAGTGCTAGAGAGGCTTTTAAGGCGTAGGCTTTCTTTAGAAGATCACCAAAAAGCCTTGTATTTGCAATCCAGCCTACTGGATTTAACCAATCAAAAAGCAAAATCTAAAGAAAGTTTAGAAAAATGCGTTCAGTTAAAACAAAACCCAACAAACGCATGGCAAAATCTATGCGAACAGGGTTTAAATTTATTCAAAAACAAGGAGTCTTGACATGGACATTAGCATTTTTAGAGAATACGATATTAGAGGCATTTACCCCACCACTTTAGACGAAAAGAGTGCCTTTAGTATCGGCGTGGAGTTAGGGAAAATCATGCGAGAATACGATAAAAGCGTGTTTGTAGGGCATGATGCAAGGGTGCATGGGCGTTTTTTGTTTGAAGCTTTGAGCGCGGGGCTGCAATCAAGCGACTTGAAAGTGTATGATTTGGGGCTAATCCCCACACCGGTAGCGTATTTTGCGGCTTTTAATGCAATCAATGGTATCCAATGCCCTAATTCTATCATGATCACTGGCTCTCACAACCCCAAAGAATACAACGGCTTTAAAATCACGCTCAATCAAAACCCGTTTTATGGTAAGGAGATTCAAGCTTTAAAAGACACGCTTTTAAGCGTTAAGCACGAAATCCAACCCCTAAAAGAAACGCCAGAAAAAATCAATGCCCTAGAAGCGTATCAGCGCTACTTGATCAAGGATTTTAAGCATTTAGAAAAACTTCAATACAAGATCGCTTTAGATTTTGGTAATGGCGTGGGAGCGTTAGGGCTAGAGCCGATTTTAAAGGCTTTAAACATTGAATTTAGCAGCCTTTATAACGATCCTGATGGCAATTTCCCTAACCACCACCCAGACCCTAGCGAAGCGAAAAACTTACAGGATTTAGAAAAACACATGCAAAAAAACGCTATTCCTATAGGCTTCGCTTTTGATGGCGATGCAGACAGGATTGCGATGCTAAGCTCTAACCACAACTATGCGGGCGATGAATTAGCGATATTATTTGCTAAACGCTTGCATGCTCAAGGCATCACCCCTTTTGTGATAGGCGAGGTCAAATGCTCCCAAGTGATGTATAACACGATTAACGCTTTTGGTAAGACGCTCATGTATAAAACCGGGCATAGCAATTTAAAAATCAAGCTCAAAGAAACTAATGCACATTTTGCGGCTGAGATGAGTGGGCATATCTTTTTCAAAGAACGCTATTTTGGCTATGATGACGCTCTTTATGCATGTTTAAGGGCTTTAGAATTATTGCTTGAACAAAGTCCAAGCGATTTGGAAAACACCATTAAAAACCTCCCCTATTCCTACACCACGCCTGAAGAAAAAATCGCCGTGAGCGAAGAAGAAAAATTTGAAATCATTCATAACTTGCAAGAAGCGCTTAAAAACCCGCCAAGCCATTTCCCTAAAATCAAAGAAATGATTAACATTGATGGCGTGAGAGTGGTTTTTGAACATGGTTTTGGGCTTATTCGTGCAAGCAACACCACCCCCTATTTAGTCACTCGCTTTGAAGGCAAAGATGAAAAAACGGCGTTAGAATATAAAATGGCGTTGCTCAATTTATTAGAGAAGTAAGGCTCTAATCCAATCAAACATAATAAACCTTATTTAGTTTAATGTCCTTTTAGGATTAAGGTTTATTCCAATGCAACCGACTTTCATAATGTTTTGGTGGTTTATTTTAATTTTTGAGTTATAATGCGTTCACATTCAATGGGCTAACCGAAGCCCATCTTTTTTTTACAAATTGCTTAAATTTTCCAAATCTTTATTGCTTTTAATCAAATCATCTAAAAACAAGACAATTTTATTAGGCTCAATGCTTTATCTTGTCATTACCCCTTACCCATAAAATCTGTCTTTGGATAACATAATCGTAATATCATTTTTAAAATCTTACATAGTGTCTTTTGGCTGGATCGTTAAAAATCATGGCTCTATTTTAATCAAACATGACTAAAACTTTATTTAACTTTAATAAACGCTTTAATTTTTAAAAAATTCAAGATAATTTAAAGCTAATATAAAGACTCATTCTTCTAAAAGATTTGTGAGTAAGCCCCTAGTTATCTAAAATTGGACACTATTTAAGCTAAGCCTAAGCCTATTATAATGAAAAGTTTTAAATTAATCGTAAAGGATTTTTATGAACACAAATAATAAAAATAAAAACGC
The DNA here is from genome assembly GCF_001653455.1 of Helicobacter pylori. Lineage (NCBI taxonomy): Bacteria > Pseudomonadati > Campylobacterota > Epsilonproteobacteria > Campylobacterales > Helicobacteraceae > Helicobacter > Helicobacter pylori. Next base: position 1,239,258 of record NZ_CP011486.1, read on the forward strand.
TTCTCATCTCACTCACGAAATGAAAAAGGAACATGGGGGTCTTGCAGAAGCAAACAAAAGAGCTAATGAACAACCCATTTTATCAATAGTAACAGAAGAACTATGGAAGTTAGCTAATGCAAAACAAGGGGTAATTAATGCAAAAAATAAGAGAATTGATGCCCAAAAAACAATTATTCAAAATATGGAAAAAGAAAAGCAAGCTATGGAAGAAGAACAACAAGAGCGAGATAAAGAAATTCAAATTATGGAAAGATTGAAAGAGTTGGGACACCAATTGAAAAACATGCAACAATTGCCTAATGATAGCGACACAATAGACATAGAACCCGAAGACGAAAAGGACTAAACGATCAATAGTTCTGCGACTTTAAGCCACTATCCACGCTACAAGGCTATTGTGTTAGGTTTATTAGGCGGTATTTTCTACAATAACGCCATAACGCATGTTGTAAGGCTTGATGATTTTTAACCTTTTGGTGCGATAAAAGCTTTAAAAAAGCTTTCAAGAAACCATTTCTCCTACAAACCTCTTAATTTTTTCTAGCATGGCGTTTTCATTATTCAAATTTTCTTCTATGATTTTGACTAGTGCTGAGCCGCAAATCACGCCATCAGCGCCCATGCCTTTAGCGTTTTTGATGTGTTCTTTTTGAGAAATGCCAAAGCCCAGTAACGCAGGGGTAGAGCTAAAAGTTTTTAAGGTTTTAATGATAGCGCTTGCATCATTTTCTAAAGCATGACTCGCCCCAGTAACCCCACTCCTGGCTAAAGTGTAAATATAGCCTTGCGAATGCATAGCGACTTGTTCTAAATCCTTAACGCTCGCATTAGGGCTAGCGATAAAAATTGACTTGATTTGGTATTTTTGAGCGGATTTGATGACTAATTCCTTTTCTATCAAGGGCATGTCCGCTATTAAAACGCTGTCTATACCGCATTCTTTAGCTTGAGCGTAAAAGCCATCAACGCCATAAGAAAAAATTAAATTCGCATACGCTAAAAGCCCTATGGGGATATGAGGATTATAATCCCTAATTTTTTTTAAAAGTTGGAAATTTTTAGCCATAGAAGCGTGTTTTAACGCCCTTAAATGGCTCGCTTGTATGGTTGTGCCATCCGCTACAGGATCTGAGAAAGCAAAACCTAACTCTAAAGCGCTCGCACCGCTAGCCATTAAAGTTTTAATGATTTCAAAACTCAGTTCATAATCAGGATCGCCCAAGGTTACAAACGGGATAAACGCCATTTTTTCTTGTTTTTTTAAAGTTTCAAACATGTTTTGATACCTCATTTTAAACCCCCTTTTAAAGCGCTATAAACGGTATTTAAATCCTTATCCCCCCTACCGCTCAAATTCACTACCATAACGCTTTCTTGCGTGCATTTTTGAGCGAGTTTTAAAGCATACGCTAAGGCGTGTGAGCTTTCTAACGCCGGGATAATGCCTTCTTTTTGGCATAACAACCTGAAAGCTTCTAGCGCTTCATTATCGCTTGCACTTTCATAAATCGCACGCCCGCTTTCTTTTAAAAAGCTGTGCTCTGGCCCCACTCCCGGATAATCAAGCCCGGCGCTAATGCTATGACTTTCTGTAATTTGACCCTCATCATCTTGCAAAAGATAGGTTTTATTCCCATGCAAAATCCCCACTCGCCCCTTATTCAAAGTCGCTCCATGCTTATTGGTTTCTAGCCCCAAGCCTGCCGGCTCTACGCCTATGAGTTTGACTTCTTTATCGTTTAAAAACGCGCTGAATATCCCTATGGCGTTAGACCCTCCTCCAACGCATGCAATAACACAATCAGGCAAGCGGTTTTCTTTTTCTAAAATTTGTTGTTTGACCTCATCGCCTATCATTTTCTGAAAGGTTTTAACCATTGTGGGGTAAGGGTGCGGCCCAGCGGCTGTGCCTAGCAAATAGTGCGTGTCTTTGTAGCTGCTCGCCCAATCTCTTAAGGCCTCATTCACAGCGTCTTTAAGCGTCGCGCTCCCTGAATTGACTTCTCTCACTTCAGCGCCCAACAAACGCATTCTAAAAACATTCATTTCTTGGCGCTTGATGTCTTTGCCTCCCATAAAAATCACGCATTTTAAATTCAATAACGCGCAAGCGATAGCCGTTGCAACGCCATGCTGCCCAGCACCCGTTTCAGCAATGATCCTAGTTTTCCCCATTTTTTTCGCCAAAAGGGCTTGCCCTAACGCCTGGTTAGTCTTATGCGCCCCGCCATGGATTAAATCCTCTCGTTTTAGATAAAGCTTAACTTTAGGGTTAGAAACGATATTTTGACACAAAGTTAAAGGGCTAGGACGGCCCACAAAATCCTTTAAAAGGTTAAAATACTCTTGTTGGAATTGATTGTCTTTCAAACACGCATCAAACGCCTGTTCTAACTCCCTTAACGCAGGCACTAACAATTCGGAAACAAAACTCCCCCCAAATTCCCCAAAATACGCTTTTTTATTCATTTTAATACTCTCTTAAAATGCGGGCTAACCGCTTGATTTTACCCTTATTTTTAATCCCAGGGCTTATTTCTAAACCGGAATTGAAATCCAAACCCAACGCTTTAATATTCAAGGCTTTTTGAGCGTTGTTCAAATTAAGCCCACCGGCTAACATGAAAGGCGTTTTGACATTTTCTAAAATATCCCAATCAAAACTCACGCCATTGCCTCCCATTTTATCCCCTTTAGCGTCGTATAAGATTAAAGAGGCTTCTTTAGTTTTGGGCGTTAAATCTTTAGCGCTCATCACATTCACTACTTGCCAGATCGTGCAAGTTTTAGGGAGCGCTTTTTTTAATTGAGCCATTTCTTTAGGCGAATAGTTATAAAGTTGCACCGCTTTTAAATCAAGCTTTTGAGCGATTTTTGCGATTTTTTTAATTTTATCTTTCACAAACACGCCCACAAAATCCAATTTTTTAACCGCTTTTGTGATTTTTAGAGCTTCTTTGGGTTTAATGTACCTAGGCGAAGATTTTTCAAAAATCAAACCCCCATAAATAAAATGGTTTTTATAGACGGCTTTAGCGTCTTTGATTCTTGTAAGGCCGCACACTTTATTTTCGCCTAAAATCAATTTAATGCACGCTTTTTTCAAATCCTTTTCTTTCATTAAAGAGCTTCCCACTAAAAAACCATTCACATAAGGGGCTAGGGCTTTGATTTGCGCATGCGAATGGATACCGGACTCGCTGATGATGAGCGCGTCTTTAGGCAATAAGGGCCGTAATTCTAGCGTGTGGAGCGTATCGGTTTTTAAGGTGTGCAAATCCCTATTATTGATGCCTATAATGTCGTATTTGAGTTTGAGCAAGCGCTCAATTTCTTGCTTGTTAGAAACTTCCGTTAACACGCTCATGTTTAAGGACTTGGCGAGTTCAAAAAGCTCTAAATAGTTTTTGTCATCTAGCGCGCTCAACATTAAAAGCACCGCATTAGCCCCCATAACCCTAGCGAGTTTGACCTGGAAACTATCAAGGATAAAATCTTTGCACAGAATGGGCTTGGTGGAATGTTGTGAGACAATCTTAATGTTTTCATAAGAGCCTAAAAAATATTTAGAATCGGCTAAAACCGAAATGCAAGAGGCAAATTTTTCATAAACCTTCGCTATTTTTAACAGATCAAAATCTTTTCTGATCAAGCCTTTAGAGGGCGATGCTTTTTTGCACTCTAAAATAAAGCTTGTCTTTTTTTCCAGTAACGCTTTTTTAAAATCCCTATCGCTTGGGTTTATGTTTGCGGGCAAAGGGTGGTTTTTTTTGAGTGCAGAAACTTCTAAAAGTTTGTCTTTAAGGATATTTTCTAACACGCTAGGCATGGCTTAATCTTATGATTTTTTGCAAATGCGTATAAGGCGCTTTGGTTTTTAAATGCTCTAAAGTCATGCTCACGCCCTCTTTTAAATCTTTAGCCCTGTTGCTCAAATACAACAAACTCGCCACATTCGCTACAACCACCATCGTGTGCGAATCCTTTCCCTTATTTTCTAAAATATCCAAACACGCTTGAGCACTTTCTTGTGTGCTTTCAATCTGCAATTCTTTCAAATCATAGGGGGGCAAATCAAAATCTTTAGCATTCAAGTCATACTCTAAAATCTCGTTATTTTTCAATTCACACGCATGCGTAATTGCATGCAACACGATTTCATCTGTCCCCCCTCCATGAACCACCATCGCCCTTTTAACGCCTAAAGCCTTCAACGCTAGCGCCATAGTCTTGCACAAGGATTTGTCATACACGCCTAAAAGCTGGATTTTTGGTCTTAAAGGGTTGATTAAAGGCCCCAAACAATTAAAAATCGTTTTAGCGAAAAGCTCCTTTCTTAAAGGGGCAGATTTTCTAAAACTTTGGTGGTATAAGGGCGCAAATAAAAACCCAAAATGCAATTCTTTGAGACAATTTTCTAATTGCGCGCGATCCATTTCAATATTCACGCCCAGATTTTCCAACAAATCCGCGCTCCCGCTATGACTGGACACGCTTCTTGATCCGTGTTTAGCCATAGATAACCCCATAGAGCTGGCAATGAGCGCAGCAATGGTGCTAATATTGATCGTTTTTAGCCCATCGCCCCCTGTGCCGCAATTGTCTATCAAATCCAATCCGCTACTAAAAGGTTTAGGGGCATGCTCTAAAAGCGTGGCTGCAGCGGTGCTGATCTCATTAAAACTCTCGCCCTTGATTTTCAAAGCGCACAAAATCGCTCCAAGTTGCACGGGGCTTACTTCTTCGTTAATAATGAGAGTGAATAATCTTTTGACTTCTTTATCATTCAAGTCTTTTTGATGATACAAAGCGTTTAAAATCTCTTTCATGACAGCTCTTTTAAAAACCCCACGCTTTGCTCTAATAACGCCCTCCCTTGCAAAGTCATGATGCTTTCAGGGTGGAATTGATAGGCTAAGATTTTATCCTTTTCATCAATAATAGCCATGGGGATATTCTCATATTCTGCGATCACTTCTAAATTTTTAGGCAACTCGCTCGCCATTAAAGAATGGTAACGCCCCACCACCATGCTCTCCCCCAAGCCTTTAAAAACGGCATGCTTTTTGAGCGCGATGGTCGTGGCTTTGCCATGCACGATTTCTTGACTCCTTATGATTTTAGCCCCATAGCTTTGTGCTAAAGCTTGCAACCCCAAACAAACCCCCAAAATGGGGAATTTCTTTTTAGCCATTGCAATGATTTCTAAAAGATTGCCTGAACTATTAGGGTTACCAGGCCCGGGCGAAATAAACAATAAGGGCGTTGTTGATTCTTCATTCATTAAGCCCATAAGATAACTCGGATCAATATCGTTTTGATAAACAGCCACTTCATAGCCCAAGCACTCCAATTCATACACCAAGTTGTAAGAGAAAGAATCAAAATTGTCTATAAAGAAGATTTTCATAAGCTTGTTTTCCTGATCGCATCAATAAGGGCTTGCGCTTTGGCTCTTGTTTCATTCGCTTCGTTTTGTGGCACGCTGTCTAAAACGATACCGGCTCCTGCTTGGATCACGGCTTGATTGTTTTTGACAAAACATGAACGGATAGTGATGCAAGAATCCATAGACCCTTCGCTATTTAAATACCCCACACTCCCCCCATAAGAGCCTCTTCTTTGGTTTTCTAACTGGTAAATGAGCTTGATTGCAGAGATTTTAGGCGCCCCGCTGAGCGTGCCGGCGTTCATGAAACTCCTGTAAGCATGCAAACTATCGCACCCTTTTTTCAATTCCCCCACAACCCTTGAAACCAAATGCATGACATTAGAATATTTATCCACTTTTAAAAGCTTGTCGCAATAGCGTTTTTTTGAAACTCTAGCCATGTCGTTTCTGGCTAAATCCACTAGCATGATGTGTTCAGCCCTTTCTTTAAAGTCGTGTTGCAAATCAAATTCCATTTTACTATCTAAATCGTAATCAATATTCCCTTCTTTATCCTTACCCCTTAAACGAGTGCCAGCAATGGGGTAAATTTCAGCCATATTGGTTAAAGCGTTGTATTTTAAAGCGCTCTCAGGGCTTGCCCCAAAAAGGATAAAATCGCTGTCTTTGATATAAAACATATAGGGGCTAGGATTAGAGAGTTTTAAATGATAATACGCGCTCAAACCCTCCAAGCACTCCATATAAAAACTGCGCGACAATACCGCTTGAAAGATCTCGCCCTTTTTAATTTTTTCTTGCAAGGATAACACCTTTTTTTCAAACTCGCTATCATCACAACTAACGCTAACTTCTCTATTTTGCTTGGATTTTTTAGGGATAAAGTCGCTTTGAATGTTTTTAGCCAATTCTTTTAAATCTTGCAATTCTTTAACTACCTCTGTTTTAAAACGCTCATCAAAACACGCCCCCAAAATTTCAGCGCTTTTTTCTTTGTGGTCTATAATGATCAAATTTTGCGCGACATAAAAAATAAAATCATGCGCTGTGTTGTCTTTTGCTTTTAAATGGGGCAAATCTTCAAAGAAATTGAGCATTTCAAAAGAAAACACGCCCGCGCTTAAAAGCGTAAAGGGGTGTTTAGAATTTATCTTAACGCTTTTAAAAAGCCCCCTTAAAGCGTCAAAAGGGCTAGGCTCAAAGAGTTTAGAAAACTCATCTTTGGCTTTTTTATCTTGCGCATAAATTAAAGTTAGGGCATTGTCTTGTATGGGCGTTTTAAAAAATGCACTCAATTTTTGCAAAAACGCCCCACCATTAGGCGTCAAGCTAGTGATAGTTACGATATTGTGGTTGCAAATTAGCTTCAAACAAGCTTTAGCCATTAGCAGGGATTTGGTGTGCGCTTTGCTCTCAATCTCAGCGCTTTCAAAAAGCAAGGTGTGCTGTTGCTCTAATTTTTCATAAAGAGCTAAGGGGTAGGGAATGTAAGGGGCTTTTTCTATGAGACTAATCATCGCTTGCTTTAAATTAAAAATAAACTTGCATTCTACAAGAAAATAGATAAATGAGCGATTAAATTAATGACCATTATAAAGTTTCGTTGGCATAAAAGCCAATGACTCAAACTCTCATCAAGTTGGATTCCTCAAGGCTAATTTTAGAAAAATTAGAAATTTTAATAAGAATGCAAAAACCGCTTTAATCATATTTTAAGTTTTTGCACGTTTTAAGGTTGTTTATGCGGTGTTTGTTGCGGCTGTTTTTCTTGCGTGTGAGAAAAAAGATTTGGCGTGATAAATTCAAGGATTCTTTGGCTTTCTTTTTTAATGTCAATCAAATTCATATCGTTTGAACTATCAGGCGGAGTGATGCCTAAAAATCGTTCGTTAAAAGGCCGCCACCTGGCGATAGAAGCGGTGAGTTCGTTAGGATAAAACCCAATAGATTGGTTGTCAAATAAAGCGTTCACATGCAAAGGGCCTGAAGCGTTCCCGATATAGACGGATAAATTCGCGCACAATTTGGCTAAATCCACTAAACTATGGCTCGTATCATAAAGGTGGGCGAAAGGGACTTCTTTGAGAAGTTCTTCTGTGGCATTCCTTTCGCCTGGCCCGCAAATAAGAATAATCTCACAATTTAAATTTTTGTGTAAAAATTTAATCAATTCAATAAAATGTGAGGCAGGCAATACCGGTGAGCTGCCCCCGCTATGCATATGCACGCCAATCCATGATAAATCAAAGTGAGCGTTAAATTTTGAAGCGATGAGGGAGCGCTCTTTGGATTTATCTTTAAGCTTCCATGCGATTTTTTCAAGTTGAGCGTTAGGGAGATTGCGATCTTTACAAAACGCATGAATGAGATCCAAATTGTATTCGTATTCGGTTTTTAGGCATAAAGAGCGGTTTTGGCGCACGCTCTTTTTATAGAACCAAGAATAAATTTTGGTCTTAGGGGCTAGGATGTAAGGAATGGATTTCCTCAAACTAAAGGCAAATGTAGCGTTTTTAAAATTAGAAAATAAAAAGATAAGAGCGTCAATGGAACGGTTTTTGAGAGTGGTGGCTAAATGGTTGTCTTCTATGATGACTTCATCAATGAAAGGGAATTCTAAAGCGATTGGGGTGGTATAGTTAGGCACAACCACGCCCAAATACACTTCTTTTCCCTTTTCTAAAAAAGCACGCTTTAGGGCGATTAAAGCGGGAATCGCTAAAATAAAATCGCCTAACTTATCGTTACGGATCACAAAAACTTTTTGAGAGTTTTCTTTATCTTTACATTTTAAATCTTCAAACCCTACAAAATCCATGGTTTTGCCTAAGAGATCAATTTTTTTGTCATGTTAGCAAAAATTGTTCTTATGCGATGGATAAATTATTTTTTATTGCGCCATGCTTTTAAAGGTTCATCTTCCCATGTGCCATAGAGAGAATTGGGCAAAATGATCCACTCAGTGCCAAATTTTTGAGCGTTTTGCAAGACTTTAGTTCGTTGTTCTTTAGTGTTTTTAGCGTCTTTAGCAAAAATGGCGTCAAAATCATGCAAAGTATCGCCCACTTGCAAGATGATCTCATAATTTTTAGCGACTAATTCCCGCCTTACGGCTTTAGACTTGCCTTTTTCTTTGAGTAAAACGGATTCTTCGCTCACTTGGGGGAGTTTAAAGCTTTTGAGCGTTTTCAAGGTGAAGGCCTTGTTTTTTTGAGTGCGGTTAGAAATGTAAAAAATCTTAACGCCTTTAGAATTAGCGTATTCTAAAAAGTCTAACGCTCCAGGAATGAGTGAAAGAGAGCCTTCTTTTTCAAATTTATCCCAAGTTTCTGGGGTGTATTTAATGCAATTTTTGATCAAATACCCCGCATAATCAGAAGTGTTTAAAACGGTTTCATCTAAATCCAAAATGATGGCTGGCTTTTTGTCTTTAACGAGCTTAAGGTTATTGTCTAGTGCCATTTTTGCCATTTTGTAAGCTTGCAATTGCAAAGCCCTAATTTCAGCACTTTGCTGGTGATACTTAGCGCTTATTGTTAGGGGCGAAACGCATTCTTTGGCATTTGACACACTCATCAAACTCAATCCTAATAAAACTAATGCAAGGGTCTTTTTTATCATAGTAGCACCTAAATAGAGATTTTTGTAATTATATCTTAAAATAGGCGATTGAGATTATTTTTCTAATTATTAACCGAATTGTTGTATAGTTGGCGTTTTTAATTTGAAATGAAGCGAGGAAATAATGAAAAAAGCGTTAGCGTTCACCCTTTTTGGTGTTAGTTTGATGTTTGCAAAACCTTATATGATTGATAAGGCAAACTCTAGTGTGTGGTTTGAAGTCAAGCACTTCACATTCAATGAAACAAGAGGCGCGTTTGATAATTTTGATGGCAAAATTGATCTAGAGCCTAGTACTAAAACACTCAGTGTTTTTGAAGGTAATATTGATGTTAAAAGCGTCAATACTAGGGACAAAAAAAGAGATAACCACTTGAAGACAGCGGATTTTTTTGATGCCATGAAATACCCCAAAGGGAGCTTTAAAATGACCAAATATGAAGATGGTAAAATCTATGGGGATTTGACTCTTCGTGGCGTAACCAAGCCTGTCGTATTGGAAGCTAAAATCCAAGCCCCTTTACAAAACCCCATGAATAAAAAAGAATTCATGGTGTTGCAAGCTGAAGGCAAAATCAACCGCAAGGATTTTGGTATCGGTAAGACATATAGTGATTCCGTCGTTGGGGATGAAGTAAAGATTGAAATCAAACTAGAAGCTTACGCTCAATAATCGTTTTGCAAGAGATAGATATTTTCTTCTCTTGCGTTTTTCTAACGGCACAAAAACTTTTATTTAACTTTGATACGCCATATCCCAAAACAGGTATTCGTATTCGCTTGTAGTGGTAAAAATATCCTTTAATTTTTCAATTTCTTGTTTGGAAGAAGCGAGAGTGAGGGAATCGAGCAAATTGATATTCCAAGTTACACACGCTTGAAATTCTTTGGAGCTATAGCCCTTAATCCAATGCCCATAAAAGGCATGTTCTAAAGCGTTTGGGATTTGGCTCAAATTTTGCGCGATCACTAAATAGCTCCAAGCGCAAGCCAAAACAGCCACGGTAACTTCTTTGACAGATCCTTTAAACCCTTCAGCGAGCATGTAGCTTGTATAGGATTGGTTAGCTAGAGTGGGGCGCGCGGTTTTTAATTCTTTTGGAGTGATTTGAAGTTCTTTAATGTAATGGTTATGGATACTCATTTCATTATTCAAAATATCTTGTATAGCGTTAGAAAACTCCCTCATCGCTATTTCATCAGAAGCTTTAATGACGCCTAGAGCAAACACCTTAGCGTATTCTAAAAGAAACAAATAATCTTGAATGATATAAAAACGAAATTTATCTTTTTCTAAAGTCCCATGCCCTATGCCTTGAACAAACGGATGGGAGATGCAATCCCCCCAAATAGATTGCGCGCTTTTATACAAATATTGCGAAACTTGCATTTTTACACTCCTAAATTCAATTTCATGCACATTTTAACACGAAAGCTCATAACATGGTATAAAAATTTGTTTTGAAAAGATTTGCAAGAAAGCCCTATATTTAAAACGATATTCAAAAATTGAACGCTATATTAAAATATCTGTAATTTTGAGTAGCGATTAATGGTATTGCAAGGCTTATATTATCCTTGCATTGTTTGAGACTGGCTATTGTTTGTGGTAGTAAAAAGGTTGGTTTCATCTCGCTCTGTAGGTTGTGATTTTTAGAAGTTTTATTATGGGAACTTGTAGTATGGCACTTACAAGATAGGAGTCAATCTCAGATGCATGGTTTCAAACCTATTACAGAGCGAGATGGAATCAACCTTATTGTTTGTGATTGGTTTAATCTCTGTATTAAGCCATATCGGCTGAAATCTAAAGTAGTTTAGCAAAATAGAAAAATGTTTAATATATTCAAAATAGGCGTTCAATTTTTAAGCGGTTGGTGTAAAAACGCTATCAAAGGCTTTGATGCTTGAAACTTGGCATTCCAAAGTGCTTAAAAAATGCTAAAAACCAATCATTTACCTTAATCCTGTAATTTGTATAGAAATAAAACACTTATTGAGCTTCTTGTGATATTTGGCTGATTTGTAACAACGCTTTTAATAGGGTTGTGGTATAAATATTCTTATCAAGGTGTGTTAAACATGCCTTGAATCTCAATTTATGAAAGGATTTGTTATGAGTGGATTAAGAACATTCAGTTGTGTAGTGGTTTTATGCGGTGCAATGGCTAATGTAGCTATAGCTAGTCCTAAAATAGAGGCAAGGGGTGAATTAGGCAGATTTGTAGGGGGAATTTTTGGGGGTGCAATGGGTGGTGTAATGGGCGGAGCAATTGGGGCTCCTGGAGGTCCAGTGGGTAGTGCCATAGGTAGAAGTTTTGGTCATGAAATAGGGAGAGAATTTGGTCGTGAAATAGGCGATAGGGTAGAAGATTATATCCGTGGCGTTGATAGAGAGCCGCAAGCTCCAAGAGAACCCACCTATGATCGTCATTTCGTGTATGATAGGTAGTTTTGGGGGAGAAAGGAGAGAGCATGAATATCAAAAAGCGTTTGAGCGACTGGGAATATCAATGGGCAGTGGCTATAGTCTATGCGGGATGTATATCCACATTGCGTTATAGCCAAGGCGCTGTCGATCCACTTTTTAACCCTAAAGACAGCTATTACGCGTGGCTAACAATCTTAATAGCGGCTCTATTGTCTAACCTTTTGTTTGACCCTCGAGGTAGGGATTGTTATAAATCCTTACAAGTAGGATACCCCAAGTTTTTGAAAGCCATTTTTAAGGCTAGGTTTTTTGGCGCGTTTTATAACGCTGTGTTAGGATCAAGACTAAGGGATTTTTATGTGATGCTTTTAACGATGCCCTTTATTGCCGCTATCCATGAAATTTCGGCGTATTGTGGGCATCCTAGCAATCTCCTTATAGAGGGTTTGGTTATGCTTGGCTTTGTGTGTGTTTTTGGGATTTGTTCTAGGCTTTGCGCTAAATTAGGGTGGTGATTTAACTCAAATAGCATTAAATGGAGGGGAATATAAAAACTTTAAAGTGCATTCTCACTGATTTGTGTTACAATAAGGAGCATTTAAGGGGTGCTTTTTAAAACGCTCAAGTTTTTAAAAGGCTGAGATCAAACCCGTAGAACTTGTCAAGGTAATTCTTGCGTAAGGAATAACATGTTAATATCCGCTCCATTATCCAAACGATTTTATCTCACACTCGCTCTCGCTTGCGTGTTTTTAACCATCACTAACATCCTTGTCAAAGGCTCGTTTATCAACCTACTAGCAGGGCTTAGCGGGGTTTTGTATGCGTTTTTTGCTGGGGAGAGGCAAATTATTTGCTTTGTGTTTGGCTTTATTTATAATTTGAGTTACGCTTATGTCGCTTACCAATGGAGATTAAACGCTGATGTGATTTTATGCCTTTTTTTGTATATGCCGGTAACGATTTATGGGCTGTTTGCATGGAAAAAAACAGAGCAGCAAAGCGGCGCTATCAAGGCTCAAAAGCTTTCTAAAAAGTGGCGTTTGATACTCATTTTAGGCGTAGGGGTTTTAACTTATGTGAGCGCTTTGTTTTTTAAAGAAATCAAAACGAATTTTTTATGGGCAGAGAGTTTTAATTTCGTCATCTTTATTATTGCTTTTATTTTACAGGTTTTGCGCTACACGGAGAGTTATATTCTGGTAACTTTAGGCAATATCGTGTCTATTGTCGTGTGGTTTTGTATTTTTCAAATCTCCACAGAGAGTTTGGTGCAACTCTTCACAACAATTCTATACCTTTTTATTGGCTTGTATTATTTTAACCGCTGGAACCAGTCATGCAAGCAGTGATTTTAGCCAATGGGGAATTTCCTAAATCCAAAAGATGCTTAGATCTTTTAAAAAACGCCCCCTTTTTAATCGCATGCGATGGGGCTGTTGCATCTTTGCATGCATTCCATTTCAAACCCAGCGTGGTTATAGGCGACTTGGATAGCATTGATTCGCATTTGAAAGCCTTGTATCGCCCCATATGCGTGAGCGAGCAAAACAGCAACGATTTATCCAAAGCCTTTTTTTACGCTTTAAATAAAGGCTATGATGATTTTATTTTTTTAGGGCTGAATGGCAAGCGAGAAGACCACGCTTTAGCGAACACTTTTTTATTGTTTGAGTATTTTAAGTTTTGCCAAAAACTCCAAGCTATAAGCGATTATGGTTGTTTTAGGGTTCTAGAAACCCCTTTTATTTTGCCGAGTTTTAAAGGGGAGCAAATCTCGCTTTTTAGCCTGGATTTTGAAGCCCAATTCACTTCTAAAAACCTCAAATACCCCTTAAAAGACTTGCGTTTAAAAACGCTCTTTTCGGGATCGCTCAATGAAGCCACCGATCATTTTTTTAGCCTTAGCTCTATTCCTAAGTCTGTGGTGCTGGTGTATCAAAAGTTTTTGTGAGTGGGTTTTGTTGGAGCAAAAAGATTGATTCAGTCTTGCTTTGTGCGGTCTTGTTAGGGGTAAAAAATCTTATTGAACCTTGTATGGCTAAACAAGATAGGAGGTTTCAACTATAATACTTTTAACAAAACCACCACAAAGCCACCAAACCAACCCACTACCCACATCGGCTAAAATCCAAAGCAGTTTGCTAGGCTGTTTTTGTCTTGTTTCAACCACCTCGCCCTTATCGTTTATCTCTGTCTGTATGTAGTTTTTAGCGTTGTCTCTTATCTGTTCTAGTTGTAGCATGGTCTTTATTTTTAACATGTCTATTTGGTGTTTTTGTATGTTGCCGAGTATCTTTATTTTATCTTGGACTTCGCATTCATCATAGATTTTTTTATACTCTCGTATTACATTTACTTCATCTGTAGTCAAATCTTTCATGCTCATACTATGATTATATAACAAAAATAAAAGAATAAAGCAAAATAATCCCTAGTCAATAGGGGCTTTTTGTTTCTACTTTGTTTTAATCTTTGCTTTCACAGTAGCAACTTCTTTTTTTAGTTTTTCTATGGTTTCTTTTTGTTCCATAAGCATCTTTGCTAATTTTTTTATAATATCATCGTGCGTATTCAATAGCGCTGTTATTTCTTTTTGGTGGTAATCAAACCTAACCATTGCTTTCAGTATTTCTTTTAGATTTTTTGGGTCATCGGTGTTAACTACCATGTTGTCAATTTTACTTTCTGTATCGCTTATATAGTCTGCTTTAGCAAACCCTAGTAAGCCACTCACTGCTAACGCTAACATTACCGCTTTAATTTTCATTGTTGCTCCTTAAAAAATGTTAATGATATTCTTATTTTGCTCTGTTATTTTGGCTGTATAAAAATAATACTTATTGCCAATTCTAGCTTCTAACTCTACTAACCCCATGTCTCTTAATAAAAAATAAAACTCCTACTTTAAATTTAAAACAGAGACGCTCATTCCTGTTTTCAAAGTCCTAATAAACACGATGTTATTAGTGTTACTGCAAATTTTACCATTTTGCACGTCTGTTTTTTCACATTTTGTAGGATTTAGATCCAATAATTTCATGCCATCAGCGTTCAAGACCCCAGAATCGCTCGCTTTTAATTTAGCGGCATAAATTTTATTAGGGAACACGCTTGAACTTCTGGTGTCTGCTTGGGTGGTGCTAGCATTAACCATTTTCATAGCTTTACCAGACATTTTTAACCCCATGCCAACCATCTGACCTGCAGCGCTACCTGAAGCCATCTCAGTAGCCTTACCTGCCGCTTCAACCCCTCTTGATAAAAGGTTTTTAGTCACAGCCGCACTAACCGCTCTCGCCGTGATGCTAGGGAGCTTGTGGTTGAATTCGGCTTTGATGACTTCATTAAAGTTACTCAAAACTTCTAAATCTTTACCATTAAGGCTATATTTTTGCTTGAAATCAGTCCCCTTGCCTCCATCTTTTAAATAAGGCATCGCAAAATACAAGTCCTTATCAGCCACTTCTTCTAATAGAGGCTGTTCGCCATCTTCAACGATCACCCAAGTGGTTTTTGCATTCCTTGCTTTATTCACGCCTGCTAAATCTTCGCCCACGACTTTAGCATGACTTATCGCAAAGGCTTCTTTCAAATACCCTTCAGCCTTACCTTTGTCATTGTTTAAAAGATAGAATATCCCTGAAACATAATTCACTAAAGGGTTAGAAAAATTCTCATAGCCTTGCATCAATTCCAAGCTTTTGTATTTGTCTGTTAAACTATTAAGAGAGCCTAAAAATTGAGCAGAAACTTCCTTTTTGCCTTTAGACTTAGCTTTAGCTTCTTCTTGTTTTTTGATATTTTCTTGCTCTTTTGCGATCTCTTTAGCAAAATAGTCTTTGGCTCTTCTTTGGCGTTCAGCCGTTTGATTAAAGAACACCCTAGCCTTATCCATGTCATTTAAAAACGCGTAATCTAGCGCTAAATAGTAGTTGGCCAACACCCATTCATACACATTCCCCTTATAAGGGATATTCTTTTCATTGCCTAGCGTAGAAGCCAATACCTTGCCACCCGCAGTCGCCCCCTCTTTGAATTTATTATCAAAGCTCGTATTCACATCTGTCAAACTGGTGATAGATTGCTTGTAGTCATTCATTGTAAATGCATTCACCCCATTTTGCAATTTCCACAAAAGGGTATCATGCTGGTGCTTGTCAGCCTCGATCAAATTTTGTGAAATTTCAGAAGCGCTCTTAAAATCTTTATTATAGTAAGCTTGCTCAAACTTGTTAAAACCATCTTCAATTTTTTTAACTTTTACCTTAGACGACCCAGAAGATCCGCTATGACTAGGATTATTCGCACACCCTACAATAAGCATTAACGCGCACACACTCACACTACAACCTTTTAGCCAATTCATGCTAAAAACTCCTTGAAATTAAAATTTGAGCTTGATCATATAACAACAAAATTAAAACGCATCTTAATCATTTGAAAATTATAAAAAAAAAAAAACGATTTTTTGAAATAAATAAAGATAAAAGCTATTTAAACATGAGTTGCAAAAATTCATAAAAATGGTGGTAAAGATTGTCAGTTAGGATGTTTTAATTGCAAGCAGTGATCGGATTGTTGTTTTAATTTTGATGGTTGGCGGTTTAGCCAATTTTTAAAGCGGTATAAAAGGCGATAACCACCAACCAAGATAAAACTCAGTCAATGGGTTCATCGCATTTCACACAAATTCAATGGTGGCTAGAGTGGAAGCGTCCCCTCTTCTAAAGGTGGTGCGCTGGATCCTAGTGTATCCACCATTCCTTTGCGCGTATTTGGGTGCGATTTCAGTAACAAGCTTATGGGTGGCTTCTTTGTTTTGCAAATACGCAAAAACATGGCGGTGCGCGTTAAAATCGCCCACACGAGCCGCTGTCGTTAATTTCTCAATGTAGCTGCGCAATTCCTTAGCTTTATAAATCCCTGTTTCAATTTTGTTATGCTCAATCAAAGCGATCGCTAAATTCTTTAATAATGCCTTCCTGTGCGAGCTGGTTCTCCCAAGCTTGCGGTATCCGTGTTTGTGTCTCATCAGTCATTACCTCCTTTATCTTCTAATTTTTCTAATCTTTTTTTCAAACTCTCTCTTTGTTCAGGGCTTAATTCTGTGCCTACAGGATAGCCCAAATCATTCAATTTTTCAGCGATTTCATCATAGGATTTTTTACCCATGTTTTTCACGCCCTTAAGCTCTTCTTCGCTCATTAAAACGAGTTCGCCCACATACTTGATGCCGATTTTATCCAAGCAATTAAAGCATCTGGCGCTCAAATTCATGCTTTCAATCTTAGCGCTCAAATCTTTAGCGTCATCTCTTTGGGCGTAATCGCCTGAATATTCCGTGTTAGCAATGGGTTTTTCACCAAAAACGCCTAGTTGTTTGCTCATCACTTTCACCGCTGATAAAAACGCTTTGTAAGGGTCAATTTGCCCGTCTGTTTCAATATCAAAAATGATTTTTTCATAGTTAGGATCGCCCTCAACCAAAACATTTTCAATCTCATAAACGACATTCTTAATCGGCGTGAAAGAGCCATCTAG